>NZ_JBNPUZ010000009.1:0-2500 GCF_051168435.1 Bradyrhizobium sp. HKCCYLR20261 | reverse complement strand
ACAAGCGTCAGGAAGCCGCAGGACACTGATTAGAAAGACCAGCTTGCTTCTTAAGATCGAACCGATCGCCGTGCGGTCAAGCGCAGCGAACAGAGTCATTTACAACAAGTGACAAGCTTCACAGCTCGATACTTGCGCCGAAATGACCCGGAGATAGTGAAGGCGTCGGTGCAAAGTCGAAGTGCGGACCGCTTGCGCGGTGCCCCTTCATTGCACGACCCAACTCGGATCGATCTCCTCTTCACGATGTCAGATAACACGCAGTCTTCTGTAATCCCGGTGAGGACCAAAAGATGCGAAATGTTGTCTCGCGGACGAATTGAACACGCTAGCAGCAGCTCCCTGGCCGCGCCACGCGTAGCCCGAAGGGCGAAGCGTGGTGGAGCCTGTCGGGATCGAACCGACGACCTCATGCTTGCAAAGCACGCGCTCTCCCAGCTGAGCTAAGGCCCCATACTCGGAAAGACGATGCGCAAGCTGCAGAACGTCGATGATCTCGGTCGGAGCGCCCTTCTTCGCCAAGTGGCTTCGCCGGGCACCATGCTTTGCCTCTCAGGCTCCTGCATGGCTGCGCCATGCGTAGCCCGAAGGGCGAAGCATGGTGGGCCTGGGAAGACTTGAACTTCCGACCTCACGCTTATCAAGCGCGCGCTCTAACCAACTGAGCTACAAGCCCTAACGCTTGAGAGGCTCGGATCAAGTCAACCACCCGGCGCTTTTCAGCGCCATGATGATGCACAGCGCCAAGCCCCAGGCAGCGTGTTCGTCCGCGAAGAAAGAGAAACGAAGACGGCGAAATCCCGCCAATGGAACTCAACCCGATCTGGCGATCGTGTTGGCCCCTGATGTTTCTAAAACAGCTCGATAGTGCGCGATCCGAAGATCGTGGCCAGCAAGATCTTGCGACCTTAAAGACCAGACTGAAGAGCCATCCTTAGAAAGGAGGTGATCCAGCCGCAGGTTCCCCTACGGCTACCTTGTTACGACTTCACCCCAGTCGCTGACCCTACCGTGGTCGGCTGCCTCCATTGCTGGTTAGCGCACCGCCTTCAGGTAAAGCCAACTCCCATGGTGTGACGGGCGGTGTGTACAAGGCCCGGGAACGTATTCACCGTGGCGTGCTGATCCACGATTACTAGCGATTCCAACTTCATGGGCTCGAGTTGCAGAGCCCAATCCGAACTGAGACGGCTTTTTGAGATTTGCGAAGGGTCACCCCTTAGCTTCCCACTGTCACCGCCATTGTAGCACGTGTGTAGCCCAGCCCGTAAGGGCCATGAGGACTTGACGTCATCCCCACCTTCCTCGCGGCTTATCACCGGCAGTCTCCTTAGAGTGCTCAACTAAATGGTAGCAACTAAGGACGGGGGTTGCGCTCGTTGCGGGACTTAACCCAACATCTCACGACACGAGCTGACGACAGCCATGCAGCACCTGTGTTTCGGGCTCCGAAGAGAAGGTCACGTCTCTGCGACCGGTCCCAAACATGTCAAGGGCTGGTAAGGTTCTGCGCGTTGCGTCGAATTAAACCACATGCTCCACCGCTTGTGCGGGCCCCCGTCAATTCCTTTGAGTTTTAATCTTGCGACCGTACTCCCCAGGCGGAATGCTTAAAGCGTTAGCTGCGCCACTAGTGAGTAAACCCACTAACGGCTGGCATTCATCGTTTACGGCGTGGACTACCAGGGTATCTAATCCTGTTTGCTCCCCACGCTTTCGTGCCTCAGCGTCAGTATCGGGCCAGTGAGCCGCCTTCGCCACTGGTGTTCTTGCGAATATCTACGAATTTCACCTCTACACTCGCAGTTCCACTCACCTCTCCCGAACTCAAGATCTTCAGTATCAAAGGCAGTTCTGGAGTTGAGCTCCAGGATTTCACCCCTGACTTAAAGACCCGCCTACGCACCCTTTACGCCCAGTGATTCCGAGCAACGCTAGCCCCCTTCGTATTACCGCGGCTGCTGGCACGAAGTTAGCCGGGGCTTATTCTTGCGGTACCGTCATTATCTTCCCGCACAAAAGAGCTTTACAACCCTAGGGCCTTCATCACTCACGCGGCATGGCTGGATCAGGCTTGCGCCCATTGTCCAATATTCCCCACTGCTGCCTCCCGTAGGAGTTTGGGCCGTGTCTCAGTCCCAATGTGGCTGATCATCCTCTCAGACCAGCTACTGATCGTCGCCTTGGTGGGCCATTACCCCACCAACTAGCTAATCAGACGCGGGCCGATCTTTCGGCGATAAATCTTTCCCCGTAAGGGCTTATCCGGTATTAGCACAAGTTTCCCTGTGTTGTTCCGAACCAAAAGGTACGTTCCCACGCGTTACTCACCCGTCTGCCGCTGACATATTGCTATGCCCGCTCGACTTGCATGTGTTAAGCCTGCCGCCAGCGTTCGCTCTGAGCCAGGATCAAACTCTCAAGTTGAACTTGAAGCTTTGAACCGGCTGATCACAACGTTTGACGAGGTCCCACCAATCGATCCCGCGCTTCACAGCGC
>NZ_JBNPUZ010000008.1:0-343417 GCF_051168435.1 Bradyrhizobium sp. HKCCYLR20261 | reverse complement strand
AAGACCATGGTGTTACCTTTGAAACATTGTCCGCCGAAGTCTTCTCGTCCGATCTCAGAACCAAAAGCCGAAGCCCTCAATCCCGAGACCCGCAAGGACTCCGCCGTCCACGTTTCTCTTTCTTCATCTTCACTTGTCAAACAGCCCGGGACCTCAGTCCCACCCTCTCTTGGAGGGGTTCCGCAACCTTATTCGACGGCGATGGGCAACCGGGTTCTACCGGTTGTGCACCACTCAACGAAGTGAGGAGCAGTATTGGCGCGAATGCTCGCCTCGGTGTGTCCCGAAGCGGCGCCGCGCTCAGTGATCGGGTGTATAGGGGGAGCCGATCGGGGTGTCAACGACCAATTTCATGAAATCGTCGCATCGGGTGATTTTTTTCCGTAGCCACCCGGATGCCCGATTTCTTGCGGACATCGTGCCCCACTTGGGCCACAATCCTGCGACGATTTGTTAAGCATCGACCTGAGCTGATTTGGCTCCAGCGGGGAGCGCCATCGGCTCACGGATGATCCAGATCAAGGAATTGGCGAGCCCTTCGCCCGATTCAGACGACCGAGACGACATCGAGAGATCCTGAAGAACAACAGCGGTTGGCGGTTTGCAGGGTTCGACACCCAAGAGCCTCGAACCGTCAGAGACGCGCCATCATTCCGAGCCGTTTGTCTTAGACGCTAACGCTACGCCAACCGGCAGCTGAGTGATCTCGGTGCTGACTTTGAACTTGGGGGACTGAGGTTGAACCATCGGACGTCACGCGGGGGGTATGGACGCGAGGTCGGCATGATCGATCTCGGTCATGAGCCGCCGCTATCGGTCGATGGCTCCGAAGCCGCGGTGATCGATCGCCGTCGCGTCTCCGTCCAATGGTTTTCCGGCACGATTCTGACGGGTCTGTGCGGCGCGGCTCTCATCGGCGGCGCCGTTTTTGCGTCGCTCGACGGCGAGATGACCTTCGCGCGCATGCCCGAGCGGGTGGAGAGCGCGTTGCGCGGCGCGTTCGGCGCCAATGATCGCGTCGCCACCCTGCGCAAGAGCGATCGCCTGCCGCCGCCGAGCGAAGCGGCCGCCGCCCGCAACGTCGTGCGTATCTCCACCGTGACCCGCGCGGGGACGCGCGAGGTGATCCGGGTCCGTCCCTATGTACGGATCTCCGGCAACCTCTCGATGACCACGAGCGATCTGTCGGCGAAGATTCCTCCGTTCAACGCGCAGCGCCTGCTCAGCGACACCGACAACGACAAGACCGGCTCCGGCGAGGATCCCAACAATCCCGAGGCGGTCGAGCCCGACGCCGAAGTGTCATTCGTCACCAAGGACCTCGCGACCGTGCTGCCGAAGGCCAAGATCGCGGCCTCGGTGGCGCTCGACGAGATCGTCATGCGCGTGCGCGATGCGGCCAACTGGCGCGGCAACACCGGCGGCGTCCGCTATGCCTCGCTCGCCAACGCCGCGGCCGATGTCTCCGGCGCCGTGCAGGGCGGCGATATCAAGCTGTCCTACGCCAGCGACGGCAGCGCGCCGGACCCCTATGCCGGGTTCGAGACGCGGGTGGTTCCGGAAAACGTGACCCTGCTGCCCAAGACCAAGGACCAGATCACCGGCGGCAATCCGCTCGGCGAGCGCGTCCATCTGGTGAAAAAGGGCGATACGGTCGCGACGATTCTGCGCGACCAGGGCGCCACGCCCGACGAGGCCAAGGCGATCGCCGCTCAGCTCGGCGCCCGCGGCCGTGACGGCGGGCTGAAGGAAGGCGAGAAGCTGCGCATCCTGATGGCGCCGACCAGCCCTGCCCCCGGCGCCCGCCTGCAGCCGGTCCGCGTCGTCGTCGCCAACGACACCATGATCGAAGCCGTCGCGGCGCTGTCCGACCTCGGCCGCTACGTCGCCGTCGACGTGCAGAGCATGAATACGGTCACCGAGACCGCCGACAATACCAATGACGACGAGGATGACGGCACCGGCGTCCGCCTCTACCAGAGCATCTACGAGACGGCGATGCGCAATAAGGTGCCGGCGCCAGTCATCGAGGACATGATCCGGATCTATTCCTACGACGTCGACTTCCAGCGCAAGGTGCAGCCGGGCGACTCGTTCGACGTGTTCTATGCGGGCGACGACGACGACAAGCCGGGCAACAACGACAAGACCGAGGTGCTGTTCGCCTCGCTCACGGTCGGCGGCGAGACCAAGAAATACTACCGGTTCCAGACGCCCGACGACAGCGTCGTCGACTATTACGACGAGACCGGCAAGAGCGCGAAGAAGTTCCTGGTCCGCAAGCCCGTCAACAACGCGATCATGCGCTCCGGCTTCGGCGGCCGCCGCCACCCGATCCTCGGCTATGTGAAGATGCACACCGGCGTCGACTGGGCCACCGCCTACGGCACGCCGATTTTCGCCTCCGGCAACGGCGTGCTCGAGAAGGTCGGCACCGAAGGCGGCTACGGCAAGTATATCCGCATCAAGCACAACAACGGCTACGAGACGGCCTACGGCCATCTGTCCGCGTTCGCCAAGGGCATGGAGCCCGGCAAGCGCGTGCGCCAGGGCCAGGTGATCGGCTTCGTCGGCTCGACCGGCATGTCGACCGGCCCGCACGTGCACTACGAAATCCTGGTCAACGGCCGCTTCGTCGACCCGATGCGCGTGAAGCTGCCGCGCGGCCGCTCGCTCGAGGGCCAGATCATGGCCTCCTTCGAAAAGGAGCGCGACCGCGTCGACCAGATGATGACCACCCGCGGCGCCGGCGCCTCGCGCATCTCCGATGCCGGACCGATCCAGGTCAACCGGTAGCCTCGCTCCCCGGTCGGCCCCGAACGCAAACGGCCCGCGCTGAGCGCGGGCCGTTGCCGTTTCAATGCTGGCCGTCTGAGTGCGGCCGATCGCCGGGCTCAGTTCAGCTTGCGCTTCGGGATCGGAGCCTCGAACGTCGCGATCTCCGCGGTGCGATGCGCGCGGCCGTTGAAGGTCAGCACATTGCCTTCCGAGGAGATGGCGACCTTGTCGCCATCCTTGATGTCGCCGGCGAGAATCATCTCGGCGAGCGGATCCTGCACGCTGCGCTGGATCACCCGCTTCAGCGGACGCGCGCCATAGGCCGGATCCCAGCCCTTGGCGGCGAGCCAGTCGCGGGCATCATCGTCCAGCGACAGCGTGATCTTGCGATCCTCCAAGAGCTTCTGGAGACGAGCGAACTGGATCTCGACGATCCGGCCCATCTCGCTCTTCTGCAAGCGGTGGAACAGGATGATCTCGTCGACGCGGTTGAGGAACTCGGGCCGGAAATGCCCGCGCACCGTGCCCATCACCAGTTCGCGCACCTCAGACGTATCCTCGCCCTCCGGCTGATTGACCAGGAACTCGGAGCCGAGATTCGAGGTCATGATGATCAGCGTGTTGCGGAAGTCGACGGTGCGGCCCTGACCATCGGTCAGGCGGCCGTCGTCGAGCACCTGCAAGAGCACGTTGAACACATCCGGATGCGCCTTCTCGATCTCGTCGAACAGCACGACCTGATACGGCCGGCGCCGCACGGCCTCGGTCAGCGCCCCGCCCTCGTCATAGCCGACATAGCCGGGAGGCGCACCGATCAGCCGCGACACCGAGTGCTTCTCCATGTACTCGGACATGTCGAGGCGAACCATCGCGGTCTCGTCGTCGAACAGATAGCCGGCGAGCGCTTTCGTCAGCTCGGTCTTGCCGACGCCGGTCGGGCCTAGGAACATGAACGAGCCCATCGGCCGGTGCGGGTCCTGCAGGCCGGCGCGCGAGCGACGGACGGCGGTCGCGACCGCATGCACGGCCTCAAACTGACCGATGACCCTCTTGCCGAGGCTCTCCTCCATCCGCAGCAGCTTGTCCTTCTCGCCCTCGAGCATCTTGTCGACGGGAACGCCGGTCCAGCGCGAGACCACCTGCGCGATGTGGTTGGCGGTGACCGCCTCCTCCATCATCTCGCCGGCATTCTCCTTGGCCTCGATGTCGGCCAGCCGCTTCTCCAGCTCGGGGATGCGGCCATAGGCCAGCTCGCCCGCCTTCTGGTACTCGCCGCGGCGCTGCGCATTGGCGAGCTCGATGCGAAGCGCGTCCAGCTCGCTCTTGAGCTTCTGCGCGTTCGACAGCTTGTCCTTCTCGGCGCTCCACTTCGCGGTCAGCGACGCCGACTTCTCCTCGAGATCGGCAAGCTCCTTCTCCAGCGCCTGCAGCCTCGTCTTGGAGCCGAGATCGCTCTCCTTCTTCAAGGCCTCCTGCTCGATCTTGAGCCGGATGATCTCGCGGTCGAGCGAGTCGAGCTCCTCGGGCTTCGAGTCGACCTGCATCTTCAGCCGCGCCGCCGCCTCGTCCATCAGGTCGATGGCCTTGTCGGGGAGGAAGCGGTCGGTGATGTAGCGGTTCGACAGCGTGGCGGAGGCCACCAGCGCGGAGTCGGTGATGCGCACGCCGTGATGCTGCTCGTATTTGTCCTTCAGCCCGCGCAGGATCGAGATCGTGTCCTCGACCGTGGGCTCGGTGACGTAGACGGGCTGGAACCGGCGGGCGAGCGCGGCGTCCTTCTCGACATGCTTCTGGTACTCGTCGAGCGTGGTCGCGCCGATGCAGTGCAGCTCGCCGCGGGCGAGCGCAGGCTTCAGCAGGTTCGACGCATCCATCGCGCCATCGGCCTTGCCGGCGCCGATCAGGGTGTGCATCTCGTCGATGAACAGCACGAAGGTGCCTTCAGCGGCCGTGACCTCCTGCAGCACGGCCTTCAGCCGCTCCTCGAACTCGCCGCGATATTTGGCGCCGGCGATCAGCGCGCCGAGATCGAGCGACAGCAGCCGCTTGTCCTTCAGGCTCTCCGGCACGTCGCCATTGACGATGCGCAGGGCGAGGCCCTCGACGATCGCGGTCTTGCCGACGCCGGGCTCGCCGATCAGCACGGGATTGTTCTTGGTGCGCCGTGATAGCACTTGAATCGTACGCCGGATCTCCTCGTCGCGGCCGATCACCGGATCGAGCTTGCCGTCGCGCGCCGCCTGGGTCAGGTCGCGGGCATATTTCTTCAGCGCATCATAGGCGTTCTCGGCAGTCGCCGAGTCGGCCGTGCGCCCCTTGCGCAAGCTCTCGATCGCCGCGTTGAGATTCTGCGCGGTGACGCCGCCCTTGGCGAGAATGCTTCCGGTCTCGCTGTTCTTGTCGAGCGCGAGCCCGAGCAGCAGCCGCTCCACCGTGACGAAGCTGTCGCCGGCTTTCTCGGCCGCCTTCTCCGCCGCGTCGAAGGCGCGCGCCAGTTCGGGCGACAGATAGATCTGCCCGGCGCCGCTGCCCGACACTTTCGGCATCTTGCCGAGCGCGTCTTCGGTCGCTTTCAGGATCGCGCGCGAATTGCCGCCGGCCCGATCGATCAGACCGCCTGCGAGGCCTTCGCCATCGTCGAGCAGGACTTTCAGGAGATGCAGCGGCGAGAACTGCTGGTGTCCGTCGCGCACCGCCAGCGACTGCGCCGATTGAATGAAGCCCCGCGCGCGCTCGGTATATTTGTCGATATTCATGATGTTTCCCTCAGCCTGCTGTGACGCCCCGAAGGCACGGTTCCAGCATCTTCATTGGGTTTCGATGGGCACACGTTGACGTCCGTCAACGCCGCAACCCGTGACGTCGCCGGCCTGTGGCCCGGCTTGACACGAAATGTGGGAAGGCCTGCTGAAAACGGAAGAGGTCGTTTCACAAATTCGTGTGCCCTGGCCGGCAGGTAAGGAATCTCCTATGAGGCGGCATGACCCAGATCCCTTCCGCGCGCATCACCGGCCTGTACCGCTACCCGGTCAAGGGCCTTACCCCGGAACCGCTCCAGGCGGCGCCCTTGCGGGTCGGCGAGACCCTGCCGGCCGACCGGCGCTACGCGCTGGAGAACGGCCCGACCGGCTTCGATCCGGCGGCGCCGGTGTGGAAGCCGAAGACGGCCTATCTGATGCTGATGCGGAACGAGCGCCTGGCGGGGTTCAAGACCCATTTCGAGGACGCGACCAACATCCTCACCATCCGCAAGGACGGCGCGATCGTCGCGCAAGCCGATCTCGAAAGCGCCGAAGGACGGGCCGCCATCGAGGCGTTCTTCGCGCGCGAGTTCGCCGATGAGCTGCGCGGCCCGGCCAGGCTGCTGTCCGGCGGCGGCTACGCCTTCACCGATCTGGCGCGCAAGGTCGTCTCGATCATCAACCTCGCCTCCGTCACCGAGATCGAAAAGCTGGTCAGCGCGACCGTGCATCCGCTGCGCTTCCGCGCCAACATCTACGTCACCGGCTGGCCGGCCTGGCACGAGGCCACGCTGCTCGGCGAGACCCTGCGGATCGGTTCGGCGCGGCTGAAGGTGGTCAAGACCACCACCCGCTGCGCCGCCGTCAACGTCGATCCCGACACCGCCGCGCGCGACCTCGACATCCCGCCCGCGCTGATGCAGGCCCGCGGCAACAACGAATGCGGCATCTACGCCGAGGTCATCGAAGCCGGCGACATCGCGGTCGGCGATGAGCTCGCGGTCGAGCAGCCGCGGCTGGTGTGAGTTCAGATTTTTCCGCGCGTCATTGCGAGGAGCCGCAGGCGACGAAGCAATCCAGAATCGTGGGCGGCACTCTGGATTGCTTCGCTTCGCTCGCAATGACGACATTGCCGAATCGTTGGACCCGATATCTCACCACGCCGACAGTGCGCCCCCTCTCCCGCTTGCGGGGGAGGGCTGGGGTGGGGGCGCCCCACGGGAAGTCGTCGCGGGGAGAGAGAGGCCCCCAGCCGCATCGCATCTTCGATGCGATACGACCTCCCCCGCACGCGGGGGAGGCGCTGACCGAGCAAGCCGCGACGGCGCAGCTCATCAGTCCGAGTTGAGCGAACTAATCAGTTCGGCATCACATACGCGTACACGCGGCCACGCGAGACCGCCGTCTCGCGGACGCGGTTGCCGTTGTTGCCGGAGATGACGATCGGATTGCCCTGGGCATCGACGCCCGAGACGACGCCGACGTGACCGCCGCCGCGGCGGCTCATCACGGCGATGGCGCCGACCTGCGGGCCGGAGACGCGCTGGCCATAGCTCGCGAACGAGCGCGCCATGTCCGAGCCGGTGCCGCGATGGCCGGTGCGCTCCAGCACCATGTTCATGAAGCGCGCGCACCACAGGCTGCGCCGTCCCGTCGGATTGCCGCCGCCGATGTAGCTGCGCGCCGCCGAGACGACGCTGCTGCCGCCGCCGAAACCGCCGGACATGCCCATGCCCTCGGACGCCGTTCCCGGCATCATCAGGCTGGCGTGCGCATCGGCGACGCCGGTGACCTGCATCCGCGCTACGCCGCGCTCCCAGCGCGACATCCGGGCCGTACGACGGTGATGATGTTTCGTGTAGTGATGCCCGCCATGGCTGCGGTGGGCGTGATGCCCCGAGCCGTGATGCGGACGGGCTTGAGCCGGTGTTGCAGTGGCGGCAATCACAGCCGCTCCCATGGTGAGCGCAACGACGTGAAGCGACCGGCGAAGGGTAGACACAACCATACTCGTTCCTTCTGTTACTTCCCCCGAGGACCTGACTTTGGCCCCCTGACCTGCACCCCCGTGTCCTCAGCCCGGCTCCGTTCGAGCCGCCAGCGGGGTCCGTAAAAAGTCGGGATGTGACGAAACCATGACCATGGATGGCGAAAAAGTGGCGACGAGAGGGTGATTCCGCGCTTATTGTGCGGCCAAAATCGCACCAGGACACGCTGCGTTGTCGCGCACAGCGCGATCAGTCATGATCGGGCACGCGACACGGGAGGAGCTGACGATGCCCTACGCCACGGCGAGAGACGGCGTTCGCCTGTATTTTGAAGAGGTCGGCGCCGGCACGCCGCTCATCTTCCTGCATGAGTTCGCAGCCGACCACACCAATTGGGAGCCGCAGCTGCGCTTCTTCGCGCGCCGCCACCGCTGCATCGCCTACTCTGCCCGCGGCTATACGCCCTCGGACGTGCCGGCGTCGCCCGACGTCTACAGCTACGTGCATTTCCATACCGACGCGCTGGCCGTGCTCGATCACCTCGGCCTTGACAGCGCGCACTTCGTCGGCCTGTCGATGGGCTCCTATTCGTCGCTGCAGGTGGCGCTGAACGCGCCGGATCGCATCCGCTCCATGGTGCTGGCTGGGGTCGGCTCCGGTTCGGACCTCGCGCAGCTCGACGCCTTCCGCGCGCAGTGCCGTGCCACCGCCGAGCAGTTCGAGACGCTTGGCTCAGCCGAGACCGCCAAGGTCACGCGCGAGGCCCCCGGCCGCATCCCCTTCCTGGTCAAGGACCCGCGCGGCCACGCCGACTTCTACGCCGCCCTGGCCCGCCATGACGCCAAAGGCTCGGCCAACACCATGCGCGGCTTCCAAGGCGCGAGGCCGTCGATCTACACGATGACGGACGCCATCCGCCGCGTGACCACGCCGGCCCTGATCATCTGCGGCGACGAGGACGACGCCTGCATCGAGCCGAGCCTATTCCTGAAGCGGCACCTGCCGGCGTCGGGTCTGGCGGTCTTTCCGAAGTCGGGGCATGTATTGAACCTGGAGGAGCCGGCGCTGTTCAACGAGGCCGTGGAGCGTTTCATCGCGCTGGTGGCGGCCGGGCGATGGGAGCCGCGCGATCCGCGGTCATCGGGAGCATGAATGCCGAAAATCAATTTAGCGCTCGCAGCGGCCGCTCTCATCGCAACATCGACGGTGTCGGCCAAGGCAGCCGAGCCGTCCACGATCATCGGCGCTTGTTGGGAATACAACCTCTACAAGACAGACACGAAGAACAGAGTGGAGCGCACCAGATTGGAGGCGTCCCACAAGATCTGCTTCCGGCCTGACGGTGTGGCCGACGGCCTCACCTATCACGCACACGACGCATGGGATTGGAGCGAAGAATACATGCTCAGCGGCAATGAGCTCCGCTTAGGCGGCGAGAGATTCGGCGATATCACTGCCATCGATGGGCAGAGTTTCACGATTGAGGCCGGAAGCGACCGCCGGGTTTACACGTATCTATGCCGGACAAAGTCTGAAAATGCCGCATGCGAGCCGTTCTAGTCTCGCCTGCTGTAGGTCCCCCGAGAAGCTGCGGCGTGCTGGATGCCCACCGGCGCACGCATGACAGCGGAGGCCGCGGCCGCCCTCCCTCCGTCATCGCGAGCGCAGCGAAGCGATCCAGGGGCCACACCGAAGGACCTCACGCGTAGCCCCTGGATTGCTTCGTCGCTTGCGCTCCTCGCAATGACGACCGGGTCTGATGACATCGCCCTACTCCCCGATGATCTTGATCAGCGCCCGCTTGCGCCGGCCGCCGTCGAACTCGCCGTAGAAGATCTGCTCCCACGGACCGAAGTCGAGCTTGCCTTGCGTGATCGCCACCACGACCTCGCGACCCATCACCTGCCGCTTCATATGCGCATCGGCATTGTCCTCGCCGGTGCGGTTGTGGCGATAACCGGAGACCGGCTCGTGCGGTGCGAGCTTCTCGAGCCACTGCTCGTAGTCGTGATGCAGCCCGCTCTCATCGTCATTGATGAAGACCGACGCGGTGATGTGCATGGCATTGACCAGCACCAGCCCCTCGCGCACGCCGCTCTCCTTCAAGGCCGCCTCGACATCTCCGGTGATGTTGATGAAGGCGCGCCGGCCGGGCGTCTGGAACCAGAGTTCCTTGCGGAAGGATTTCATCGCGATCGGTCCTGTCAGTTAGCCATGTCCCTCTGCGACACGGATGCGGGCGTGACGCCGGGCTGCGAAGTGTAATCCAGCTCACATCTCATACCGCGCGCGGGCGTCTATCTGTAGCCTCAATATGGTGACGTGCACACCGCAAGAACGGGCAATGCAACCGCCCGCCGCAATGCAATCAAAAATTGAACCTAGCGTGATGCAGCAAGACATAACTGCATTGCCAATCTCATTTCGACGATGACGACAATCAACATGGCGGCTCGCCATTGGGCGACCACGGTGCGAACCCGCTTGGTCCGAGAGCCGCTCATTCTTATCGCGCGAGGACGCTCGAACTTGATGGACTGAGGCCGATCGACGCGAGTCACCATTCAGAGGAGAGAGACAATGGGCCTGTTGCGTATCAATCTCTTTGGCGGTGTCGAAATCCGGCAGCTCTCCGGCGAGGAGATCGTCATCCCGAGCCGCAAGGCCGCGACGCTGCTGGGCTATCTCGCCCTCACCTCTCCGCACGGCATTTCACGCGGCAAGCTTGCGGCGCTCCTCTGGGAGGGACGCTTCGGGGACAATGCGCGCGCCAATCTGCGGCAGACGCTGCTGACCTTGCGGCGGATGCTGCCGCAATGCACTGCCGTCATCGCCACGGAACGCGACGACCTCCGCGTCCCAGCCAACGCTGTCAGCACCGACGTGCAGGAGTTCGAACACCTCCTCCGATCGGATGATCTGGAGTCGATGGCCCGCGCGGCCGAACTGTTCCGGGGAGAACTGCTCGACGGCATCAGTCCGACCTCATGCGCCTTCGAAGCCTGGCTGTCGGCCGAACGCCAGCGATTGCGAATCCAGGCGACACGGGCCATCGCCGGCCTGCTCGATGTCGGCGGCCGCGAGCACGTCGAGATCGCCACGACCTTTTCGCTGCGCGTCCTCGCCGCGGATCCGCTGCAGGAGGACGTGCACCGCACCTTGATGCGCTGCTACGCGCAACAGGGCCGCCGGGCCGATGCGCTGCGTCAGTATGACTTTTGCCGCAGCATCCTGCGCCGGCAGGTCGGCGCGGTGCCCGAGAGCGAAACCGAAAGCCTGCAGCGCGAGATCAGGCGCATGATGCGCGTGTGAAATCGTGTGCGGCCTCGCGCATCGCGCGACTGATTTTGACGGCACATTCACGCTCCGCTTGACACCTGCATCACGCCTGAACGTGCACCCTCGGTCTCGATCGACGTCGCGCATCATCGGTTCCTGAAGCGGAATCAGCGCGCCGCTCGGGCTCAAGCAACAAGCGAGGAGACACACCATGAGTGGCATGCAGCAGCAGACTGAGGATTTCAGCCAGCTCAATCCCGAAGGCATCTTCGGCTCCGTTCTCGGCAAGATCGCCGGCCAGGTGATCGGACGCGTGATCGGCGGCAAGACCGGCGGCAACATCGGCAGCGTCGCGGGCGGCATCGCTGGCGGGTTCCTTCCGTTCTCGGTCGCACCCGGCACGGAACAGCCGTCCGAGATGGAACTGCAGGGCTTCTGGAGCGTGCTGAAGAAGATCGGCCAGGGCGTCCAGACCGGGCTCAACGTCGGCCACAATCTCGGCATCTTCAGCGCCGATCCGCAGGCGGCCGCTCCGTCGCAGCCGACCGACATGGAGCTGCAGAGCTTCTGGAGCGTGCTGAAGAAGATCGCCCAGGGCGCGCAGACCGGTCTCGATGTCGGCCACAAGCTCGGCATCTTCAGCGCCGATCCGCAGGCGGCCGCTGCGGCGCAGCCGACCGACATGGAGCTGCAGGGCTTCTGGAGCGTGCTCAAGAAGATCGGACAGGGCGTCCAGACCGGCCTCAATGTCGGCCACACCCTCGGCATCTTCAGCGCCGGTCCGCAGGCGGCTCCCATCGCGCAGCCGACCGACATGGAGCTGCAGAGCTTCTGGAGCGTGCTGAAGAAGATCGGACAGGGCGTGCAGACCGGTCTCAATGTCGGCCACAACCTCGGCATCTTCAGCGCCGGCCCGCAGGCGACCGCTCCGTCGCAGCCGACGGACATGGAGCTGCAGGGCTTCTGGAGCGTGCTGAAGAAGATCGCCCAGGGTGCGCAGACCGGCCTCGATGTCGGCCACAAGCTCGGCATCTTCAGCGCCGGTCCGCAAGCCGCTCCTGCGGCACAGCCGACCGACATGGAGTTGCAGAGCTTCTGGAGCGTGCTGAAGAAGATCGGACAGGGCGTGCAGACCGGCCTCGATGTCGGCCACAGCCTCGGCATCTTCAGCGCAGGTCCGCAAGCCGCTCCCGCGGCCCAGCCGACCGACATGGAGCTGCAGGGCTTCTGGAACGTGCTGAAGAAGATGGGACAGGGCGGCTATGGCGGATACCGCCCCCCCACCTTCGGGCAGCCGCTCGGCACCTTCAGCAACGGCCAGGCCGGCACGATGCACTAGCGCGACAGATCTGAAGCAGAGGCCCACGGCATCGGCGCGTGGGAGACGAAGCGCGAAGCGGCGGGCGCACGCAACGTCCGCCCGCCGCTGACCTGACACGGAGGAAACGACACATGGCGGATCCCAACGCACCGCAGGAATTCATCGTCCAAGGCGAGCCGGTGAAGTCCGGTCAGCTCGCCGATCATCTCAGCAACGAGCCGAGCGTCAAGCGCGTCGGACAAGTCGCGCCCGATGTCGTCATCCTCTCCATGACCAAGACCCAGGCCGATCATCTTCGATCGACCTTCCGCACGATCGTGGTGGAGCCGAATGCTCCGCTGAAACCCTTTGACGCCGGCTGACAGCCGCTGCGTCACCGACGATGTGACGAGGATGAGGGAGCCCCCAAATGGCCGCACGAAGCAAACCTGATAGTTCCGATCAGAAGGATCTGGCGGCCATGGCCGTCAATGGAACGGGAGCACAGCCCGCAACTGGCGACCAGCCGGCCGCCGACACGGCTGCTCCGGCGCAAGCCGCGGCAGCGGTGACACCCCAGGCGTCCCCTGCCCCCCAAGCCACGGCTCGAGCGGACAGCGGCAACGCTGCGCCACCGAAGGGCCAGGCGGTCGCGACGGTGGCGCAGCGGCGGGCGCAGTACATCCTGGCGCCGCGGCAGCAGATGGGGCTCGGCACCTTCAGCGCCGACTTCATCGTCCAGCAATTGACGGGCAGTCCCGAGATCGACGTCGTGAAGACGATCCAGCCGCCGCGGCTGTTCGGGTTTCAGAGCGCCGACCCCGGACAGGCGCCGCTCGGTCCGATGGTGCTCGCCCGCATGGCGCCCGACAAGGCCGAGTTGCTGAAGAGCCAGGCCGGTGCGCGGCTTGCCGTCGAGCGCGACGTGCCGCTCACCTACATGCTCGATCCGACGCTGCCGCAGATGCCCGCGCCGCATGCGCTGCCCAATCCCGGCGTTCTCGTTCCGCTCGCCGACGGGTTCTCGACGACGATCGAAGTGATTGGCGAAAGCGGTCCCCTGCCCGAGACGGAAGTGTATGTGTTCGGCAGCGTGTGGCCGGTCCAGGGCGTCACCGACGGCAGCGGCCGCGTCACGCTCCGGATCCAGGGCGAAACGCCCGACACCATCCGCTCCATCCTGATCAAGCCGCGCGTGGATTACTGGACGTTCTGGCTCGAGCGTCCGCAACTGGTGCCCGACAGCGTGAACCGCATCGCCGCCAAGACGCTGGGCGCCTATCTGAACGGCTTCCCCGGCCAGCAGCTCCTGGGCTGGGGCCAGCGCGCCATGGGGCTCGATCGTCTGCCCCTCACCTATAATGGTGCGGGCATCAAGATCGCGATCATCGACTCCGGCACGGCGCCGACGCATCGCAATCTGCACGGTGTCTCCATCGGGAAGAGCATCGTCGGTACCGATCCCGCCGCCTGGACCGTCGACACCATCGGTCATGGCTCGCATTGTGCCGGCATCATCGCCGGTGGTCCGGTCGGATCCGGCGGCGGCATTCGCGGCTTCGCTCCGGCGGCCGAAATCCACGTCTGCCGGATTTTCCCAGGCGGCCGCTTCAGCGATCTCGTCGAGGCGCTGGACTACTGCATGGAGCATGGCATCGACGTCGCCAATATGAGTCTCGGTGGTGGCGAGCCGTCGCAGATCATCGAGGACCGCATCCTCCGCGCCAAGCAGTTGGGTCTGGCCTGCATCGTCGCCGCAGGCAACTCATCAGGCCCGGTGCAGTTTCCCGGCTCGACGCCGCACTGCCTGTCCGTCGCCGCGATGGGAAAGTGGGGCGAATTCCCCGAGGACAGCTTTCACGCCCAGCAGGCCCTCGACGGCTTCCGCAGCAGCGACGGCTATTTCCCGGCGAAGTTCTCCTGCTTCGGCCCGGAGATCGACGTCTGCGCGCCGGGCGTCGGCATCGTGTCGTCGCTCCCGTCGGACGGCTTCGGCGCGTGGGACGGCACCTCGATGGCGACGCCGCACGTCACCGGCCTCGCCGCGCTGGTGCTCGCGCATCATCCCGACTTCAAGGGGCCGTTCGCAACCCGCGACGCGCGGCGTGTGGAGCGGCTGTTCCAGATCCTGAAGGAGACGGCGACGCCGTTGCAGTTCGGCGATCCCAACCGTTCGGGCGCCGGCCTGCCGAACGCGATGCGCGCGCTCGGACTCGAGAGCAGCGTCACCACGGCACCCTCTGCCGATCCGTCGCTCGACGTGCTGCGCCGCCTGCTCGGACTGACACAGGGCGCGGCGCCGTCGGCGATCCCGCCGCAGGCGCCGAACGGGAAGCTGAACGGATCAAGCCCCGTTGCGAGGGGGCCGGCGACCACGGCCGGCGCGCAGAGCCCGCCGATCGGTGACCCCACCCCGTCCCAGATCCGCGACATGATGCACAAGGTCGGATTGCTGTAGGCCTCGTGACACGCGCCAAGACCTGTGGACTCACCTGATTGCACGACGGGCAGTTTGCGCATGGATCTCATGCATCAACTGCCCGTCGTGTTAGTTTGTCGCAACGTCGAGCCTTGCCTCGTCGGGCAAATCAGCTGCAGATTTCCGTCCGTCCCGCCTCACTGCAAGAGGGGCGTATCGCGGTCGTCACGAACGCTGAGGTGGGATGCGGTGGGCGTGTCGGGTTGCGCGTGAGTTCGCTCGCGCGGACGAACAATTCCGATGCGCACGGTCAAGTCGCGCGGTCCTGACATCCCGACGCTGATGTCAACTCATGGCGAGGCTTTCGCTTCTCATGGGGATGGTGGCCAGAAAGCCCGGCGCACCAGGGAGAACGCGAAGCAGCCGTCAAACCATCGCGCAGGGAAGGCTGGGTGTTCCCGGCTCGTACCTGTGGTACCTGCCGCCTGCATTTTTTCTCGCAGGCGGGCCATGGGTGCGGCCAGCATCCGGCCTTCCCTGCGCCTCTGCGTTTTCCAGAGGCGAGACTGATGCAGAGCCCGGGCGCGGATGCGCGGCGGGAGGTTTATGCCTTGTCTCAACCACATCGGATCTTTGAAAAGTGAAAAACGCCAACCCCAAGCTCGTCATGGCCGGGCTTGTCCCGGCCATCCACGTCGCTCCGCATCCGCGATCTACATTACGATCGTATCGTAGAGATCGTTCCAGTCGGGGTTGCTTGCAACGATCAGCCCAACCTTCCACGCGCGCGACCAATGCTTGATGTTGTGCTCGCGCTGGATGGCGCTTTGGATATCGTCGAAGATCTCGAAGTAGACCAGCCGCCTCAAGCCATATCGCTTGGTGAAGCCGTCGATCAGACCACACCGATGCTGATAGACGCGTTGCACAAGATTGCTGGTCACGCCGACATAGATCGTGCCATTGGGACGATTGGTCATGAAATACACGTAGCCACCCGCCATCGCGGGATACTACGACGAGCCATTGTCACGAGCAATATGGCAACTGATTTGCTCGTCATGCCCGGGCGCAGTCCCGGGCATCCACGCGGTTCTCAGGATGCCGCACGACGCGGATGGCCGGGACAGGCCCGGCCATGACGGTGGAGAGAGGTCGACCATCACCCACTCCGTCCCATGTCGCAATTGGGTTACTCGTCATGCCCGGGCTCCGTCCCGGGCATCCACGTGGTTCTCAGGGTGCCGCACGACGTGGATGGCCGGGACAAGCCCGGCCATGACGGTTGAGAGAGCGGGACACAAACGTCTACAGCATGCTGGGCAGCGGACGGCGCCCCTACCGCCGTTCCCCCCGGCTCAGCAGAAACACGCCCTGCTCGCCGAACATGTTCCAGAACCACCAGGGCATGGCCACGCGCAATGGACGGCCGTAACTATCAAGAGCGACCGCGCGCTCCATCTTCACGTCGATCTCGTCGCAGAGCTGCACGAAGTCCTTGATGGTGCAGAAATGAATGTTGGGCGTGTCGTACCAGGTGAAGGGCAGATTGTCGGTGCGCGGCATGTGGCCGCCGACGAGCAGTTGCAGGCGCAGCCGCCAGAAGCCGAAATTCGGGAAAGTGACGATGGCGCGGCGGCCGATGCGCAGCAGATTTTCGAGCACGGCCTTCGGCCGGCGCGTCGCCTGCAGGGTCTGCGACAAGATTACGTAGTCGAAGGCGTCGTCGGGATAGTCGACGAGATCGGTGTCGGCATCGCCCTGCACCACCGCGAGCCCCTTGGCGACGCAATGGTTGACGCCCTCGCGCGACAGCTCGATGCCGCGGCCGTCGATGCCGCGGCTCTCCAAGAGTTGCAACAGATCGCCGTCGCCGCAGCCGATGTCGAGCACCTTGGAGCCGCGCTCGACCATGCCGGCGATCAACAGATGATCGGGGCGATAGGCCAGCACCTCACCGCCGGAAAAGCCGTCCAGCGGCAACACACCTTGCAGGCTCATGGCTCAGCCTCCCGTCGCAGGCTTGAGGCCGCGCGCCTTGCCGGCCGAGTCGAGAAACGCGCTGGCGATCTCGAAGAATTCGGGCACGTCGAGCAGGAACGCGTCATGCCCCTTGTCGGTCTCGATCTCCGCGAACGACACCCGCGCGCTCGACGCGTTCAGCGCATGCACCAGCACCCGCGACTCCGACGTCGGAAACAGCCAGTCGCTGGTGAACGACACCACGCAGAACCGGGTCTGGATGCCGCGGAACGCCGCGGCCAGCACGCCGTCATGGTCGGCGGCGATGTCGAAATAGTCCATCGCCCGCGTCAGATAGAGATAGGAGTTGGCGTCGAAGCGCTCGACGAAGGACGAGCCCTGGTAGCGCAGATAGCTCTCGACCTGGAAATCAGCATCGAACGAGAAGGTCGGCAGCTCGCGGTCCTGCATGCGGCGGCCGAACTTGCGATGCAGCGCGGCGTCCGACAGATAGGTGATGTGCGCCGCCATCCGCGCCACCGCCAGCCCGCGATGCGGATGCGTGGCCTTGTCGGCGTAGCGGCCGTGATCCCATTCCGGATCGGCCATGACAGCCTGGCGGCCGAGCTCGTGGAAGGCGATGTTCTGCGCCGAATGCCGCGTCGCGCAGGCGATCGCGAGATTCGCGAACACGCGGTGAGGATAGGCCACCGTCCATTGCAGCGCCTGCATGCCACCCATCGAGCCGCCGACCACGGCGAACAGGGTGTCGATGCCGAGATGATCGATCAGCATCGCCTGCGCGCGCACCATGTCGGGAATGGTGATGATCGGGAAGTCGAGACCCCACACCTTGCCGGTCGTCGGGTTCAGCGAGGCCGGGCCGGTCGAGCCCATGCAGCCGCCGATCACGTTCGAGCAGATGATGAAGTAGCGCGCGGGATCGAGTGGCCGTCCGGGGCCGACCAAGGTCTCCCACCAGCCGGGCTTGCCGGTCATCGGATGGCGGTTGGCGACATGCTGGTCGCCGGTCAGCGCGTGGCAGATCAGCACGGCATTGGACTTGTCGGCGTTCAGCTCGCCATAGGTCTGGTAGGCGATCTGGAACGGCGAGAGGTCGACGCCGCAATCGAGCTTGAGCGGCTTGTCGGCGCCGAACTGCGCGACCAGCGAGCTCGGATGGTCGACCTCGTGCGAACGCTCTTCCGGCGCAACGCTGCGCAGCGCGGAGGTGGATTTCGGCGTCAGGCCTGTCATGTCTCTCACCCCGGCCTTCCGGCAAGGGCTCCCGAACCACGTGACATATCAGGCCATGAAAAACCCGGCCTGAACTGGGGTTCGGCCGGGATCGATAACGTCCCCGGCCTGTTTAGCGAGTTTTTTAACGTGGCTGCAAGCCGGCCGGCTCAAATGACCACGGAACGAGCAGAAACTAGTCCCGCGGGCGCTCCTCGTCAAGGCAAGCTGGGGTTGACCGCCGATCGGGCTTTCCACGGCTGCAGACCAGCCAAGCCTAGGCAGCACAAGGTAAACTTGCTGTTGCACAGGCCCGGCGCATCGGACAGAACGGCAACCCGTTCCCCCCGCGCAGAGTGATCCGGACATGTCGAACCCGCCGCCCGCCCCGCCCTCGCTCGCCGATCTGCGCAAGGAGATCGACGCGATCGACGAGCAGGTGCACCACTTGCTGATGCAGCGGGCCGACATCATCGACCGGCTGATCAAGGTCAAGAAGACCCAGGAGGTCGGCTCGGCGTTCCGCCCGGCGCGCGAGGCCGACATGATGCGCCGCCTGGTGCAGCGCCATCGCGGCATCCTGCCGCTGGACACCGTCGAGGGCATCTGGCGGGTGATCGTCTCGACCTTCACCTATGTCCAGGCGCCGTTCTCGGTGCATGCCGACGTCTCGGTCGGCGAGTCCGCGATGCGTGACTCCGCGAGGTTCCATTTCGGCTTCGTCGTGCCCTACGTCGCCCATTTCAGCGCCCAGGCCGCGGTTGAAGCAGTGGCGCGCTCGAAGGGCGATCTGGCGCTGGTATCGACGACCTCGGGCCATACGCCATGGTGGATCACGCTCGAGCCTGTCGGCGCGCCGAAGATCATCGCGCGGCTGCCCTTCATCGAGCGTGCCGACCATCCGGCCGCGCTGCCGGTGTTCGCGGTGTCGCGCGTCGCCGACGACGCACTGGTGCTGGAGGTCGAGACCTGGAGCATCCGCGTCTCCGGCTGGAATGCGCAGGTGTCGCGGGCGCTGTCGCCGCTGGCGGACGTCGTCGCGGTGCCCGATACCGCCTTCGACAGCGCCGCTCTTTTGGTGTCGATCGAGGCGCCGTCGAACCTCGACAGCATCAAGGCCGCGCTGATCGCGGCGGGCGCCTCGGTGCGCTCGGCGGCGCTCGTCGGCGGCCATGCGAAACGCTATACGGTTCCGAGCTGAGGCCAACCTTGCGCCCGAGATGATTGTCCGGAGTTGATGATGAACCGCCCCGTGCCGAACCCCGGCATTCTCGACATCGCACCCTACACGCCCGGCAAGAGCCCCAAGCCCGAGCCCGGCCGCAAGGTGTTCAAGCTGTCGGCCAACGAGACCCCGTTCGGCCCCTCGCCGAAGGCCATCGAGGCCTTCAAGAGCGCGGCCACGCATCTGGAGGACTATCCGGAAGGCACCTCGCGGGTGCTGCGCGAAGCGATCGGCCGCACCTACGGCCTCGATCCCGACCGCATCGTCTGCGGCGCCGGCTCCGACGAGATCCTCAATCTCCTGGCGCACACGTTCCTGCGCGAGGGTGATGAGGCGATCTCCACGGCGCACGGCTTTCTCGTCTATCCGATCGCCACCATGGCCTGCGGCGCCAAGAACGTCGTGGCCGCGGAGACCGAGTACCGCACCGACGTCGATGCGATCCTCGCCGCGGTGACGCCACGCACCAAGCTCGTCTGGCTCGCCAACCCGAACAATCCGACCGGCACCTACATCCCGTTCGACGAGGTCAGGCGGCTGCGCGCCGGCCTGCCCGCGCATGTCCTGCTGGTGCTCGACGCCGCCTATGCCGACTACGTCTCGCGCAACGATTATGAGTTCGGCCTCGAGCTGGTGGCGACCACCGAGAACACCGTGGTGACCCACACCTTCTCCAAGATCCACGGCCTCGCGGCACTGCGCGTCGGCTGGATGTTCGGACCCGCCCACATCGTCGATGCCATCAACCGCATTCGCGGGCCGTTCAACGTGTCGGCGCCGGCGATGCTCGCGGCCGTCGCGGCGATCGAGGACACGGCGCATCAGCAGATGTCGAAGACGCACACGGAGACGTGGCGCAACCGGCTCACCGAGGAGATCGGCAAGCTCGGGCTCAAGGTGACGCCGAGCGTCACCAATTTCATCCTGATCCACTTTCCGACCGAGACGGGCAAGACCGCGGTCGAGGCGGACGAATTCCTGACCCGGCGCGGCCTCGTGCTGCGCGCGGTCGCCAACTACAAGCTGCCGAACGCCTTGCGCATGACGATCGGCACCGAGGAAGCCAACCGTCTCGTGATCGATGCGCTTCGTGACTTCATGGGGGCGACGTGAGCGTCGAAGGGCATTTCGAACGTGTAGCGCTGATCGGCTTCGGCCTGATCGGCGGCTCGATCGCGCGCGCGGCCAAGCTGCAAGGCGTCGCCGGCGAGATCATCACCACGGCGCGCTCGGAGAAGACGCGCGCCCGCGTCGCCGAGCTCGGCATCGTCGACCGTGTCGTCGAGAGCAATGCTGAAGCCGTGAAGGACGCCGATCTCGTCATCCTCTGCATTCCCGTCGGCGCTTGCGGCCCGGTCGCGGCGGAGATCGCTCCGCATCTCAAGCCCGGCGCCATCGTCTCCGACGTCGGCTCGGTCAAGGGCGCGATCGTCCGCGACATGGCCCCGCATCTGCCCGCGCACGTTCATTTCGTGCCGGCCCATCCGGTCGCCGGCACAGAGAATTCGGGACCGGACTCCGGCTTCGCCGAGCTGTTCATCAACCGCTGGTGCATCCTGACGCCGCCCGACGGCGTCGATGCCGGCGCGATCGATCATCTGCGCGCGTTCTGGGCGGCGCTGGGGGCCAAGGTCGAGATCATGACGCCGGATCATCATGACCGCGTGCTCGCGATCACCAGCCATCTGCCGCATCTGATCGCCTACACCATCGTCGGCACCGCCGACGAGCTGGCCCAGGTGACGGAGTCCGAGGTGATCAAGTTCTCCGCCGGCGGCTTCCGCGACTTCACCCGCATCGCCGCGTCAGACCCGACGATGTGGCGCGACATTTTCCTGAGCAACAAGGACGCCGTGCTCGATATGCTCGGCACCTTTACCGAGGATCTGTCGAAGCTGACGCGGGCGATCCGGCGCGGCGATGGCGAGGCGCTGTTCGATCACTTCACCCGCACGCGCGCGATCCGCCGCGGCATCGTCGACATCGGCCAGGATTCGGCGGCGCCGGATTTCGGCCGGCCGCTGCCGCAGCTCAAGAAGCCCTGAGATCAGAACAGCGGAGGAACGCGGGCGACCTTGAACGGACCGAGCACGACGACGCCATCGGAGAAGCGCAGCGGGAAGGTCCGCGCCTTGCGTCCCTCGAGCGTTGCCTCCTTGCCGAGCGCATTGATGCCGAGCGCGACGCCGACATTGGCGTTCTGCTTGACGACCTTGCCGAGGCCGGGAATGGCGCGATCGAGCGCGCCCAACAGATTGTTGACGTCCTGCGACTTCACGCCGGGCGCGACGCGATCGAGCGTCCCCTGCGGCACGCCGTTTTCGAGCATCTTGTCGAGGCCGAGCGCCGGGATGACCTTTTCGATCCCGGCCACTGTCATCTGCACCTCGCCATCGATGTTGCCGTTGGCCGTCAAGGTCAGCGTACCCGAGGCGACCGCGAGTAGTTCGCCCTGCTGGATGCGCGACTGGACGATCTCGACATGACCGCCCGCCGCCTGGATCTCGCGAAACCGCTCCGGCCAGGGTTTGGGGCGGAAATCCTTCAGCCCGGTGACGCGGGCCTGGATGTCCGTGTTGAAGGGTTCGGCGAGCAGCGGATGGCCACCCTGGATGCTGCCGTTGGCAATCTGCAGCGCGGTTTCCAGCACCGGATGATCCGACGGCGTGCCCTCGGCCAGCCGGCCATGCAGTTCCGCGTGGTCGGCACGCGCTGTGGGTACGGCGGCGTTGCCCTCGATGCGATCGATGGTCGGCTGTTCGAACACGAGGTCGGCGCGTTGCGGCGGTCCGGGGAGGCCGCGGACGCTGGCCTGGCCGACCTGCCAATTGACGACGAACGAATCCGGGCCGCGGCCATCGGCGATCTTTGCCGGTCCCTTGAACTCGGCGATGACCCGCTTCGGGTCCCACACCTGCGCGACGACCAGGATCTCGTCGAGCTTGGCGTTCATCAACGGTGTGCCCGCCGCCTGCGAGAACAGCGCGACGCTCGGATCCGAACAGCGCACCTCGAGGCGGAACGGAAAGCCGGCGACGGAGCGCTTGGCGCAATCATAGACGCGGCCGGACTTCGCCTCACGCGCGCGCCAGGCGTCGGCCTGGACATCGACCTGCGAAGCAGCGAAGAACCAGAAGGCGCTCCAGCCGACGGCGGCGATCAGGAGCAAGACGGGGGCAATGAAGAGCCCCCAGAGCGGGCGCCTGCGGCGCGCTTGTGGCAATCGAGACATGCAGGACACCCTTTGGGCAGCAATTTTGGCGATTCCGCGATCACGGATTGTGTACATAAGTTAACAATTCGCGAGCCCCACACTTAGGCGTCCGCTGTCATGTCCGCAATGACCCTCTCCCCACGCGAGCTTCCCCAAGGTGACCTCTGGGTGTTCGGCTATGGCTCGCTGATGTGGCGTCCCGGTTTCGACTTCGTCGAGCAGGTGCCGGCACGGCTGATCGGCGAGCATCGCGCGTTGTGCGTCTACTCCTTCGTCCATCGCGGCACGCCCGAAAAACCCGGGCTCGTGCTCGGCCTGGATCGCGGCGGGGCCTGTCGCGGGATTGCGTTCCGGGTTGCGGAAACAAAACGCGACGAGACGATCGCGTATTTGCGGGCTCGCGAGCAGGTGACCTCGGTCTACCGCGAGGTGACACGCTCTGTATGGCTCGAAGGCGACGCGCGCGAGCGGGTGAGCGCGCTGGTCTACGTGGTCGATCGCGGCCATGTGCAATATGCCGGCCGGCTGTCGTTGCAGGAGCAGTTGCGTCATGTCCGCCAGGGTCACGGCCAGTCCGGCGCCAATCGCGACTACGTGATCTCGACCGTGCACGCGATCGAAGCGCAGGGTTTTCGCGACACGCAGTTGCATCGGCTGGCGACGATGTTGCACGACGACGGCCACTCGCTGCATCCGCCGTCCGGAGGCGCAGCGTGACGCGCATCAAGCCTGCACTTCGGCCGGCACGCGGCCGAACAGTTGCGCCTGCTCGACCTGCCCTGCGGCGACGAGACGGCCGGTCGCCTCCTCGATCATGGTTTGGAGGCGCGTCATGAACTCGTCGCGCGGCAGGCCCGGCGGCAGCGGATCGAGAAACTCCACCACCAGCGTGCCGGGATAGCGGAGGAACGTGCGGCGCGGCCAGAACAGACCCGAGTTCAGCGCCACCGGCAGGCAAGGCACGCCGCAATCCGTGTAGATCAGGCCGACGCCGCCCTTGTAGTCCGGCGGCGCGCCCGCCGGGCGCCGCGTGCCCTCGGGAAAGATCACGAACTGCCGGCCGTGCTTCACCTCTTCCGCAGCCCGCCGCATCACCTGCTTCAAGGCGCGGGCGCCGGAGCTGCGGTCGATGGCGATCATGTTCGCCTTGAGCAGATACTGCCCGAACAAGGGAATCCGCAGCAGCTCGCGCTTCAGCACGAAGAACGGCGCGTCGAAGAAGTGCAGCAGCGAGATCGTCTCCCACATCGACTGGTGCTTGGCGGCGACGATCAGCGGCCCCTTCGGGATCTTCTCGACGCCGCGATACTCGACGCGGATGTTGCAGATGGCACGCATCAACAGGATGTTGCTCTGGCCCCACCAGTTCGCCACGCGCAGCAGCGCCTTGCGCGGCATCGCGAGCGTCGGCAGCGCGACCAGCGCCCAGAATACGAAGTTCGGATAGAACAGGATGTTGAACAGGAGCGAACGCAGGAAGATCGAGACCATCAGAAACCCAGTTCAATTGGCTTGCGCCGTCGCCGGCCGGCGCGGCACCGAGCCGGTCGGCGGCTCGGCCTCGGGCACGAGATCGATCCCGAGATCGGCAAGTCGCAGCCGCACCTCTGCGGCGACATATTTGGCATATTCCGACAGCAGCAGCCTGAGCGTCGGCGCGCTGGTCCACCACGGCTCGTCGCGCCATTTCTCGCCGACGACGGCATAGGGAATGAGATCCATGCTCGGCATCGCGTGCGACAGCTCCACGATGGCGCGCGGCATGTGATAGTTCGACGTCACCACGATCAGCGACTTGAAGCCGCGCTCGCCGGCCCAGCGCCGCGTCTGGGCGGCGTTGCTGCGGGTATTGATCGCCGAATAGTCGAGATCGACGCAGCAATTGATGAACGACCGCGCCTCCGGCAGCGACCTGGTGATATCATTCGCATCATTGGTCGGATGAACGCCGGAGATCAGCAACCTGCGACCGTAGCCACCGGCGAGAAGTTCCACCGCGTCCGACACGCGGGACGAGCCGCCGGTCAAGACCACGATGCCGTCCGCCTTGCGCTCGGGCTTGATCTCGGCGCCGCGCAGCTGCGACAGGAAGCCGACGAAGCCGACGGCGGCGACGAAGAAACCGAGTCCCAGCGTCGCCACGGCGCCGGCAAGCGCGCGCCCCGCCACCACATAGAGCGGCAGCTTGCGTCTGCTATCGTCGGTCTCTGGCCCCATGCCGTGCCTGGATCGTCCTTGGCTGCTGGCGCGCGACGCCATGCCGTCGCGCGATCCCGTCGTTCAAGTCCGGGAGCGCTGGCAGGTTTCGCCGGTCCCCCGATCACGTTCGCTCGCCGCCATCCTGGCGCACGACCGTGCCCGTGTTCGTGACCCCGCTCACCCCTGTCCTGCCTCACCCGGCGCAAACGATTTTAGGCGGTTTTCGGGCGGAGTGAAATCCGCAACCAAACGGCTGGGGACAGACCACCGTCAATCGATGCTCGCCAATGTCGTGAACAGGGTGCGGCGCGCGGCCCAGCCCGTCACCGCCGCGATTACGATCGCCTGCAGCGCGATCACCACATAACCGATGGGCCGCAGCGAGAACGTTCCGAGCAGCGCGGCGAACTGATCCCCGACCGGCGTGCCGGAGAACCAGTTTGCGATCGACTCCGAGAAGCCGAAGCCGAGCATCGCCAACCCGCCGCCGATCACGCCGCCTTCGAGGCCGAGCTGAAGGAAATGACGCAGGAAATGATTGGCGATGTAGCGGTCGCCCGCGCCGACGAAATGCAGCACCTCGACGATCGGCCGGTTCGCCGCCATGGCGCCGCGGGTCGCGAAGGACACCGAGATGATGGTCGCCGCGATCACCAGCAGGAGGATGCCGAAGCCGGCGAACAGCGTGGCGCCGGTCATCGACCGCATCCGCTCGATCCAGGCGCGATGATCATCGACGCTGGCGGTCGGCACGACCTGCGCAACCCGTGTACGCAGCGCCGCGAGATCGAATGGCGTGCCCGGCTGGACCCGGGCGATGATGACGCGCGGCACCGGCAGTTCGTCGAACGACAGGCCGCTGCCGAGCCACGGCTCCAGCAGCTTGCTCGACTCGTCCTTGCTGAACGGCCTGACCTCGACGATGCCGGTCTGCGCCCGCATCGCTTCCGTCACCAGCGCCGTGTCGCGCTCCAGATCACGGCCGGTCCGCGGGCGCACCTGCACCGTGATCTCGCTCGCCACCTCCGACTGCCATTCGGCCGCGGACTCGCTGACCAGCAGCACCGCGCCGGTGGTGATCGAGGCCAGGAAGGTCATGATCGCCACCACCGCAACCAGGGCGCGGCCGGCGATCGAGGCACGCGGCACGATGGGGGACACGATGCGGGCCTGCGCCGGCAGCTGCGGGCGGTCATCGCCGAGATCGACCAGAAGGCCGCGATCGTCTACGCTACTCATAGATGTGCAGCCGTCCCTGATGCAGCACCAGCCGGCGGGCCTCGTACTGGTCCATCAGCGTGATGTCGTGGGTTGCGATGATCACCGCCGTGCCCGAGCGGTTCAACTCGATGAACAGCCGCAGCAGCCGGCGTCCGAGCGTCGGATCGACGTTGCCGGTCGGCTCGTCCGCGAGCAGCAGTTGCGGCCGCGAAATGACGGCGCGCGCGATCGCAGCACGCTGCTTCTCGCCGCCCGACAGGATCGGCGGCAGCGCATCCATGCGCTCGCCGAGGCCGACCCATTTGAGGAGATCGATGACCTCCTTGCGATAGCTCGACTCGTCGCGCCCCATCACGCGGAAGGGCAGCGCGACGTTTTCATAGGTGGTCATGTGGTCGAGCAGCCGGAAGTCCTGCAGCACGATGCCGATCCGCTTGCGCAGATCGGCGATCTCCTCCTTGCTGAGCAGCGAGATGTCATAGCCGAACAGGTTGACCAACCCACGGGTCGGCCTCAGCGACAGAAACAGGAGCTTGAGCAGCGACGTCTTGCCGGCGCCCGAAGGGCCGGTGAGAAATTGAAAGGAATGGGCCGGAATCTGGAAAGTGAGGTCGCGGAGGATTTCCGGCCCCAGTCCATAGCGCAGCCCAACATTTTCGAACCGAACCAAAGCGTCAGCTCCGTCGGACGGCGTGCGGAACCGACCCGCGCGCCACAACCCCGGTGGTACGATAGCCCGATTGAGCGCCCGTTATGGTTTCCGGTTCGTTAATGGTTGCCATGTACCATTCGTACGATTGAGTTCCGAAGTTCGTCCACATGGGGGTCCTTGTAGCACGAACTGCCGGAAACAAAGCGGCAATGGCCGTTTGGAGAACAGGCGCGATGTTCATCGTTTGCCCCCATTGTACGACATCTTATGCCATCGACGTGGCAACCCTGGGTATGGCGGGCCGCAGCGTGCGCTGTGCCCGTTGCAAGGAGGTTTGGCTGGCCCGCCCCGAGGACGCCGTCGAGGCGCCTGCGCCGATGCCGGCGATGGCCGAGGCCGACGCGGCCCCTGCGCCGCGCGATGCGGCCGACGAATGGGAGGCCCTGGCCCGGGAGGAACCCGACGAACAGCCGCCGGAGGTTGACAGCCCGCCGATCGCCGCCGGCTGGCCCGAGGATGTCGCCGCGGAGGAGCCCAGCGATGCATCCGCCGAAACCGAGCCGCAGGGCCGGCTCGCGCGCCTCTCCGGCCTCACCAGACATCTGAAGCGCCCGTCCTTGCCGGATTTTCCCGGCAGGAAGCTGCTCAAACTGCCGGCGCTCACCGCCGCCATGGCGGCGGCCGCGATCGCGCTCGTCTTCTGGCGGGCGGACGTCGTCCGGCTGCTGCCGCAGACGGCATCGTTCTACAGACTCGTCGGGCTCGATGTGAACCTCCGCGGGCTGTCCTTCAAGGACGTGAAGATCGCGACCGAGACCGTGGACGGCAAGCCGGTGCTGGTGATCGAAGGCACGATCGTGAGCATGACCAAAAAGGCCGTGGACCTGCCCCGGCTTCGGTTCAGTGTGCGCGACGCGCAGGGCATGGAGATCTATGCCTGGAACGCGCTGCTCGAGCAGACCGCGCTCAAGCCCGGTGAACGCACGACGTTCAAGTCGCGCTTGGCCTCGCCCCCTCCCGAAGGACGCAATATCGATATACGGTTCTTCAACCGGCGCGATCTCGCCGCCGGCAGTGCATGATGGTTCCGGTCTCGTGGGTCGCCCGCGGGGCCCGCGAGACGGAGACGAAACGACATGTCGCGCGTGCTGATCGCCGACGACGAGGATTCGATGCGGACGCTGGTCGCCCGCGCGATCGCGATGGACGGCCACGAGACGGTCACGGCGCAGGACGGCGCCGAGGCGCTCGACATTCTCACCCGCGAAAACGGCGCCTTCGACCTGCTGCTGACCGACATCCAGATGCCCGTGATGGACGGCATCGCGCTGGCGCTGTCGGCGGCGCGCGATTTCCCCGATCTGACGATCCTCCTGATGACCGGCTTCGCCCACCAGCGCGAGCGCGCCTCCAATCTCAGCGCCATCGCGCATGACGTGATCACCAAGCCGTTCTCGGTTGCCGACATCCGCACCGCGGTCGCCGACGCACTGGCCTCGAAGGCGGCAAAGGCGTGAGGCGCCGCACTCCCATTTTCCGCCGTCATCCCGGCGAACGCCGGGATCCATAGCCACCGGCGGTCGTTGAAACACCACGCTGATCCTCCATCCCGCGCAAGTCACATCTCCCTTGGGTTATGGGGTCTCGGGTCGGCGCCTCGCCGTCGCTTCGTGACGTCGCGGCTTGCTCCGGGACGACACCTTTGTCTTGGCGCGCGCAGGCGATCCCCGCGGCATCTCATGCCCGAGTTGTGCTGATCATCGTCACCCTCAAAAGTCGGAGGGCGCAGGGAATGCCGGGTGAAGGCCTCACCCATGGCCCGCCTGCGGAAAGAAATGCAGGCGGCAGGTACCACAGGTTCAGCCGACATTCCGGCATTCCCTGCGCGATGGGTTGACGGCTGCTTCGCGATCTCCCCGGTGCGCCGGCTTGTTGGCCACCGTCGTCCACGCCGTGCTCTCCGCAGCAGCGCGCACTTGACCTCAGCGTCGGGAGGCCAGGACCACGCGACTTGACCGTCCGCAAGCGCCCGTTCGTCCGCACATCGATGAAGACATGCTGCGAGCTCTCGCGGCCATCGCATCCCCGCCTCGCGTGTCGTGACGATCGCGCGCAACGCCCCTTCCGAGTGAGGCGGGATGCGCGGAAATGTGCAGGTGATTTGCCCGACGACACAAGGCTTGAGCCGTGCGACAAACTGGCTCGACGGGCAATTGGCACAGGGGAGCCATGAGCAAATTGCCCGTCGGGCGTATCAGCAGCAACGAACTCAGTGGACGTTCCTCGCAGGCGTCTCACATCGGGTGTCGTCCCGGGCAAGCTCGGCAACGCGCAGCGTTGACGGGCGCTGACCCGGGACCAATACGCTGCGGCGGATGTGGCTGGGCGAAATCGATCTGCCGTCGTGCCTCGAACCTCCCCCCTGGGGATATGGGTCCGGATCTGCGCACGCGTACCGCGCGCTTGTCCGGGACGACACCGAGTTTGTTGCTCGACATTCGCGCCTCATGCACTCAGCGCGCGCATCTCCGCATACAGATCCGACTTGCCTTCGAAGCCGATGCCGGGGAGATCGGGCATGGTGATGTGGCCGTCGACCACCTTCACCCCGTCGGGGAAGCCGCCATAGGGCTGGAACAAGTCGGGATAGCTCTCATTGCCGCCGAGGCCGAGGCCGGCGGCGATGTTGAGCGACATCTGGTGGCCGCCATGCGGGATGCAGCGCGACGGCGACCAGCCGTGGGTCTTGAGCACGTCGAGCGTGCGCAGATATTCGCACAGGCCATAGGACAGCGCGCAGTCGAACTGCAGCCAGTCGCGGTCCGGGCGCATGCCGCCATAGCGGATCAGGTTGCGGGCGTCCTGATGGCTGAACAGGTTCTCGCCGGTGGCCATCGGGCCGGGATAGAAGTCGGCCAGAGTCGCCTGCAGATGATAGTCGAGCGGATCGCCGGCCTCCTCGTACCAGAACAGCTGGTAGTCACTCAACATCTTGGCGTAGGCGATCGCCGTCTCCAGGTCGAAGCGGCCATTGGCGTCGACGGCGAGCTGATTGCTCGGGCCGATCTCCTCGAGCACGACTTCGATGCGCCGGCGGTCCTCGTCGATCGGCGCGCCGCCGATCTTCATCTTCACGACGTTATAGCCGCGCTCGAGATAGCCGCGCATCTCGCGGCGCAGGGCCGAGAGATCCTTGCCGGGATAGTAGTAGCCGCCGGCGGCGTAGACGAAGACGCGCGGATCGGCCTTGCGGTCGTGACGCTCTGCGAGCAGGCGGAACAGCGGCTTGTCCGCGATCTTGGCGACCGCGTCCCAGATCGCCATGTCGAGCGTGCCGACCGCGACCGAGCGCTCGCCGTGACCGCCGGGCTTCTCGTTGCTCATCATCGCCGCCCAGGCCTTGTCGGGATCGATGTTGTCCCTGGTCGCATCCAGCAGCGAGGCCGGATCGGCCTCCAGCAGGCGTGCGCGAAACCGCTCGCGGATCAGGCCACCTTGGCCGTAGCGGCCGTTGGAGTTGAAGCCGTAGCCGACGACGGGTCGCCCGTTGCGTTCCACGTTGGTGATGACCGCGACCAGGCTCGACGTCATCTTGGTGAAGTCGATATAGGCGTTGCGGATGGGTGATGAGATCGGCTTCGTCACCTCGCGGACGTCGACGATACGAACGGTCATGGTAGTCTCCTGGTCGTGGTCGCGCGCTGCCCCTAGAGCGAAGCGCCTGCGCAGATGGTGATGCTCTGTCCGGTGATGGCGCCTGCCTCGCCCGACAGCAGGAAGGCGGTCAGCGCGGCGACTTCCGCGGGATCGACGAAGCGGCCCATCGGCGGCAGCACCGGCGCGGTGCCGGCGCGGCCGGGATCGCGCAGGAACGGCGTGTCGGTGGCGGCCGGCGCGATGACGTTGACGGTGATGCGGCGCGGCGCCAGCTCGATCGCCCAGGAGCGCGCGAGGCCCGTGAGCGCCGCCTTGGTCGCGGCATATTGGCTGCGTCCCGCGGCGCCATTGGCGGTGCGGCTGCCGATCAGCACGATGCGGCCGCCGTCGCTCATGTGGGGAGCCAGCGCATTGGCCAGCGCCTCGGCCGCGCCGACATGGACTCGCCACATGCCCTCGCCATTGTCGGGCGCGAGCTCGCCGAGCCGGCCAACGCGCATGTAGCCGGCGGCGTGAACGAGCGCGGTCACCGAGCCGATGTCGGCAAGTCGCGCAGCCAACGCATGGGAGTCGCCGAGCTCGGCCTGCAAGCCGGCGAAGCCCGCATGCGAGAACGGCGACGGCGCGCGATCGATCCCGGTCACGCGCCAGCCGCTGGCCAGCAGGTGCTCGGCAATGGCGCGGCCGATGCCCGAACTGGTTCCGGTCACCACCGCGTGGCGAACACCGGAGCCGCTGTCGTGATGCTCTGCCGTCATCCCTTGTACGTAGCCGCCTCGGCCTTGACCTTCACCGCATCGAAATTGTTGATCGTCTCGATCAGCTCATTGGTGTAGAGCGCATTGTAGTCCTTGATGTCGAGCCCGTTCATCGCGGCTTCCGTGCGGAACTCCTGCTCGTTGATCGCGCCCATCTTGGTGTCGGCATAGGGCGGCGTATAGAGCTTGATGCGGCGGCTGATCGACTGCAGCACGGCCTTGACCGCGTCGTCCTCGCTGGCGCCCCGCGGCGCCGTCTCGGGATAGAGCTTGAGGAACGCCCTGGCGCCGGCGGCGGGATTGGCGATCAGGAACTGCGAGGCCTTGCACACCGACCGGCCGAAGCCGATCAGGAGATCGCGATCCTTCTCGAACGTTGTGGGCATCGCGATCAGGAACTGGCCGCCGACCATCGGGATGGTGGTCGGTCGTGGCAGATAGGCCAGCTCGATGCCGGCGGCCTCGATCTGGCCGAAGCCGGTGTCGAAATAGGCGAGCGCATCGATGACGCCGCGCTGCAGGGCGACGCCCGCCGGCGTGCCGTTGCCCACGGCGACGAAGCTCACATCCTTCTCCGGATCGAGACCGAGCGCCTTCAGCACGTTCTTGGTCACCGGATATTCGGTGGCGCCGAAATCGGAGACGCCGATCTTCCTGCCCTTCAGATCCGTATAGCTCTTGAGCGCCGAACCGGGCGGAACGGCGATATCCCATTTGTAGGGGTAAGTGTACTGATAGAACATTTTGGCGCCGCTCCATTCGCCCTTGGCGAGCAGCGGCAGCGCCGTCGAGGGCACGCCCACGCCGATCGCCACGGTGCCGCGATCGGTCGCGACCTGGACGTTGGCGTTGGTGCCGAGCGCCTGGACGTCGAGCGAGAAACCTTCCTGCGCGTTGTAGCCGAGCGCCTCGCCGATCACGCAATTGATGACAGTGGCGTTGAGCGCCTTGAGCCCGACGCCGAAGCGGAGCTTCTTGGCGTCAGCCGCCATCAGGCGGGTCGGCACACTGCTCATCAGCAGCGCCGCGCCGGCGCTGCCCTTCAGGAATGACCTGCGCGAAACCATGTTCGTTCCTCCCGTTCTTATTTCTTTCTGTTCGCACCCCAATGCACGACCTTGGACTCGCACCAGCGCACGATCCCGTGCAGTACGATGCCGAGCACACCGAGGATGATCAGCGCGGCGAACACGCCGGCGACATCCGACACCGCTTGCGCCTGGGTGATCACGACGCCCATGCCACGCTGCGCGCCGAGAAACTCGGCGACGATGGCGCCGAGCAGCGCGTACACCACCGCCATGTCGAGGCCGGCGAAAATGAAGGGCGCGGCGTTGGGCAGCTTGACGATGCGATAGGTCTCAAAGCGCGAGGCCGAGAGCGAGCGCATCAGGTCGATCCGCTCCGGCTCGACGGCGCGCAGGCCCGTAAAGCTGTTGATCAGTACCGGGAAGAACGACAGCAGCGCCGAGATCGCGATCTTCGAGCCGTCGCCGAAGCCGAACCAGATCACGATCAGCGGCGCGATTGCCACCTTCGGCAGGCTCTGCAGTGCGAAGGCATAGGGCATCACGAGGCGCTCGATGGCTTCAACTTCGGCCATCAGCGAGCCGATGACGAGGCCGAGACCGACGCCGATGGCGCAGCCGGCGGCGGCGTTGCTCAGCGTGCTCCATAGTGGAAGGTAGTAGCCGAGCGGACTGGCCGGACTAACGGCGAGCCCGGACCACAGCGCGCGGATGACGGCCTCGGGCTTCGGCAGGATGTAGGACGGGATGTTCAGCAGCTTGACGGCGGCGATCCAGCTCAGGAGCAGCACGGCGAGACCGATCCACGCGATCGGCGAGCCCAGGCTGAGACGGCGGCGTGATTTGGGCGGGTGCTGGGTCATGGCGGGCGCGGCGATGTTGGCGAGATCAGTCATGGCCGTGCTCCTGGGCATTGAGCAGTCCGCGGACCTCCTTGGCGAGCCGCGCGTAGTCCGGATGCAGCACGATGTCGTCGAACGTCCGGGGCCGCGGGATCGGGACGTGAAGATCGGCGAGGATGCGGCCGGGGCGTGCCGACATCACGACGACGCGGTCAGCCAGGAAGATCGCCTCGGAGATCGAGTGCGTGATCAGCAGGATGGTCTTGCGGTTCTCCTGCCAGATTCGCTGCAGTTCGAGGTTCAGCCGCTCGCGCGTCAGCGCATCCAGCGCGCCGAACGGCTCGTCCATCAGCAGGATTTCCGGATCCCGCGCGAGCGCGCGGCAGATGCCGGCGCGCTGCTGCATGCCGCCGGACAGCTCGTAAGGGTATTTGTCGCCGAAATCGCCGAGGCCGGTGACGGCGAGCAGGCGCTCGATGCGCTCGCCGGCTGGCGCATGCTGGCCGCCGACGCGCAGGGGCAGCCCGACATTATCGCGCACCGTCATCCACGGCAGCAAATTGGCGGCCTGGAACACGACGCCGACCTTGCGTGAGGGACCGGCGACCTTCTCGCCATCGAGCAGCAGGCGCCCCTCGCTATAGCTGTCGAGACCCGCGAGGAGACGCAGCAAGGTGCTCTTGCCGCAGCCGGACGGACCGACGACGCAGACGAATTCGCCCGGCTTGATGTCGAGGGAGATGCGGCTCAGCGCATGCACCGCCGCGCCGGAGGCGGAGACGTAGGTCTTCGAGACCTGGTCGATCGCGATCAGCACGTCGTCCGGCGCGGCGCGCCGGGGTGCGGTCTCGACATCCATCATCAGCATGAGCGTCCACCCGGAATCTTGTTCGTTGATTTAGCGGCGGCAGCCGGGCCAGGCCCGGCTGTCGCCTCGTCGCAAACTCAGGCCGCAGCCTGCACCGTCAGTCCGGCCGCGGCCACCGCGGCGCGGATCGCGGCCATCTCATCGGCGCTCGGCGCATGCGTCGGCGGACGCACGGTGGCGTCGCGAATGACGCCGGCCACCTGCATCGCGGCTTTCATGCGGCCATGGGCCTCGCCGGTCGGCTCGCCCGCGCCATACACCGCGTCCTTCAGCGGATCGATCATGCTTTGCAGCTTCATCGCGAGCTTGAGATCACCGGCGGTGACGGCGGTGAACAGATCGTGGATTAGGTCCGGTATCAGCGAGGCGAAGCCGACCAGCGCGCCGTCGACGCCCTGCACCATCGAGGCCAGCAGATATTCGTCGTGGCAGGTGAGCAGCGCCTTGTGCGGCGCCGCCGCGCGGATCGCCTTGAGGTCGCGGGCGTATTTGTTCATCTCGCGGGTGCCGATCTTGAACGCCTGGACGTGATCGAGGCGGGCGAGCTCGGCGAGCAGCTCCGACGAGAACGAGGCGCGCGTCCAGGCCGGATAGACGTGCACGATCAACGGCAGCCTCGTCGCCTCGCCGATCGCGCTGAAGTAGTCGAGGCAGTGCTCGCGCTTGAAGCCGAAGCGCAGCCAGTGATGCGGCGGCATGATGTCGAGCGCGGCGGCGCCGGCCTCCTTGGCCATCAGCGCATGCTCGATGCCGTCCTTGATGCCTTCGCAGACGACGGAGGAGATGGTCGGGCAGATGCCGGCGAGCGCCTTGGCGACGATGCGCGTGACCTCCGCGCGCTCCCTGGCGGTGAGGCTGAACACCTCGCCGGTGTGGCCATTGGTCATGATGCCGACGATGCCGCGGCGCTTGCCGAGCCAGGCCGCGTAGCGCGTCAGCTCCGCCTCGTCGATCGAGTGGTCGGCGTTGAAGGGGACGGCGATCGCCGGGATGATCCCCTTGAAGTTGGTCATGACGCTCATGTCGGGTTCCTCGTGAGTTCTGGTGTCATCGGTTGGAAACGGTGGCGGTGGCGCCGCCCATGGCTTCGAGCGCGCGCGACAGCTGCGCGGCAGCGCGCAGCAGCGGCGCCACGCCCATGCGCTCGAACGCCTCGGCCGAGATGCGCATCGTCGGCGCGGCGACGCTGATCGCAGCGAGCGGAACGCCGTCGCGATCGACGACGGGAGCCGCGAGCACGCACAGCCCCGGCGCGTTTTCCTGATTCGAGAGTGCGTAGCCGGCGATCTTGACGTGGCGCAGGCGCTGCAACAGCGCGTCGAGATCGGTGATCGTGGTCTCCGTGCGCTTGATGCGCGGCTGCGCTTCGAGCACCTCGATCTGCGTCTCCACCGGAAGCAGCGCGAGCAGCGCCTGACCGACAGCGGTGGAATAGACCGGCGCGCGGCTGCCGATGCGGACGTCGACGCCGAGCCGGACGAGGCCGGCCTGGATGCGCTCGACATAGACGATGTCGCTGCCGTCGAGCACGGCGAGAGAGGCGGCCTCGTTCATCTCGCCGACCAGACTCCGGAGAATTGGCCGCGCCTGGTCGCGCAGCTCGGAGCGCGCGATCGCGTTGAAGCCGAGGTCGAGGCATTTCAGCGTCAGGCGGAAGCGGCGCGTGTCTCCGACCTTCTCGACATAGCCGAGCATGACGAGCGTGTTCAGCAGCCGGAACGTGGTGCCCTTGTCGAGCCCCGCGCGGCGCGCGACGTCGGCGAGCACCAGTTCGGGCTCCTCGCTGGTGAAGGCATTCAGCACCTGAAAGCCCTTGGCCAGCGACTGCACGACGCTTTTCGCGGCCTTGGTTTCCTCGTCCACGGAAGGCTCCGACGTTTCCTGCTTGACGCCCGTCTCGATGGCGGACATTCTCAGCTTGCTAGGGTTCGGATTGCGAACTATAGTTCGTATATTCAAGCTGCGTTGTCGACGCCTGTCAAGGGGCGAGCCGTCGCGTGCGCATGGCGCTCACCGGGCCGCTTGAAATTCGTCTCCGCCGCATGATCTCTCCCCGACGCGCTGCGCATCCGGCGGCGCCTGCAGGAGACCCGCGTGAGCGTTGCATTCACCAAGGAGGAGAGCGCCGAAACGGCTGCAGAGACGATCCTGCCGGACCGGCCGGTCTCGCCGCATCCGAACCTCGTCACCGAGGCGGGGTTGAAGGCGCTTCAGGATCAGCTTCATCAGGCGCAGGCGGCCTACGAGGCGGCGCAAGCGATCGAGGACGTCAACGAGCGCCGGCGTGAGCAGGCGCTGCCGTTGCGCGATGCACGCTATTTCTCGGCGCGGCTGCGCACCGCGCAGGTGATGCCACCGCCCGCCTCCACCACGACGATCGCGTTCGGCAGCACGGTGACGTTCAGGCGCGGCGACGGCCGCGTGCAGACCTACGCAATCGTCGGCGAGGACGAAGCCGACCCGAAGCTCGGCATGATCTCCCACGTCGCGCCGGTCGCGCGGCTGCTGATGGGCAAGGCGGTCGGCGACGTGATCGAAGCATCGGGCCAGGAGCTGGAAATCCTGAGCATCGCATAAGCGCTCAACGCATCAGGTGAGCTTCCGACATGCGCATCGGCATCATCTCGGACACGCACGGCCTGCTCCGCCCGGAAGCGAAGCAACGCCTCGGCGGCGCCGATCATATCATCCACGCCGGCGACATCGGCCGTCCTGAGATCATCGATCATCTCCGCGCCATCGCACCGGTCACCGCGATCCGCGGCAACATCGACAGCGCGGAATGGGCGAAGGCCTATCCTGCGACCCAGACCGTCGAACTTGGCGGCAGACGCTTTCATGTCGTGCATGACGTCCATGATCTCACAATCGATCCGGCTGCCGAGGGCATCGACATGGTCATCTCCGGCCACTCGCATCGCGCCCGCATCGAGACCCGCGATGGCTTGGTCTACTTGAATCCCGGCAGTGCGGGACCGCGTCGCTTCAAGCTGCCGATCACGCTGGCGACGCTCGATATCTCCTCGGGCAGTCTGTCGCCGTTGATTCACGATCTCGGCGGCGGCTGAATGGCGAGAGGGCGCCCAGGGGCGCCCTCCGCAACTGATTAGGCACACCGCGATCAGAACCGATCGGCGAGCGCCATGCCGGGATCGCTGAACGAGGGACGGCCGGTCTCGATGTGTCCGGCGACGCGGCGGTAGAAGCTGTCATCGGTGTCGCTGGTGACGACGAAGTCGTACCACAGGCCGGACTTGCGCAGGTGCCAGTACAGCTCGCCGTGGTGGCCGGGCGCCGACGCCTTGACGGTCCACGAGGTCGAGGGACCGCCATGGCTCGGGCCGGGGAAGAAGCTCGGCGCACCGAAGCCGAAGCCCGGAGCATCGAAATCCGGCGCCGGACGGAAGCCCGGGACGGGGCCGAAGCCGACCGGATGCACGTCGGGCCGCGGACCGAAGCCCGGGCACATCGGCTCCAGCGCGGCCGACACCGACGCCGTGACGGCCTGCAGCGGTCCATAGATCGCGTTGGACTTCACCGCGAAATTCACGCGGCCCTGGCCGTCGTTGCGCAGCTGCATGTGCAGGCCGCCCTCGAACAGGTTGTAGCCGACGAAGATCTCGGGGTTGGCCGCATGTGCCTGCCTGACCTTGCCGACATCGCCCTTGAAGTGGCGATGGAAGCCGTTCGGGCCGAGCACCCAGAGATCGTACAGCCCGTCAGGGCCGACACTCCATTCGTCATCCAGCATCTTGCCCGCCTCGACGGTGTAGCGGCGCGGGATAAGGTCGAGGTGCAGCTTGTCGTAGACATGGAAGACGGCGCCGGCGAAGCCGGTGTTGGCGAACAGCAGCTTCACCTTGCCGGAGGCCGCATCGACCTTCGCGGTGGCGTGCAGGATGTAGGGCAGCGGGCGGGAGTAGCGCGCGCCGGTCTCCTGGAACAGCGGCTGCGGCGTCGCGGGCGCGACGGGCGCCGGCAGCGTCTTCTGGTGCGCGTCCGACGCCTGCCAGTTGCTCTGGTCGGGCAGCTCCGGGAAGCGCGGATCGTTCGGGCTGGCGAAATCGAACGCGGAGGTCAGATCGCCCGAGACGGCGCGGTGCCACGGGCTGATGGCCTCGACCTTGATGCCGAAGCGCTTCTCCAGGAAGCGGCCGACCGAGGTGTGGTCGAACACCTGCGAGTTGACCCAGCCGCCCTTGCTCCACGGCGACACCACATACATCGGCACGCGCGCGGAGAGGCCCCAGGGCCGGATGTTGCCGCTGATCGTATCGGTCGCGGTGAGGACGTTGCCGACGGCGTTGGAGAAATACTCGCCGTCGAGCGGCAGGGTCGCCTTGCCCATCAGTCTGCCGTTGATGTCGTAGGACGGCACGGCCGGCGCCGGCAGATGATCGAAGAAGCCGTCGTTCTCGTCGAAGGTCAGGAAGAAGACGGTCTGGCTCCAGACCTCCGGGTTGGCCGTCAGCGCCTCCAGCACCTGGTCGGTGAAATTGCCGGCGCGGGTCGGGCTGCCGCCGCCGGGATGCTCGGAGTTCGCCTGCGTCGGCAGGATCCAGGACACCTGCGGCAGGGTGCCGGCCATGACGTCGGCCTTCAGCCGGTCGAGATAGTCCGGACCGCCGGTCAGGCCGTGCACATAGTTCGGATCGTTCGGCTGTGCGTGGCGGAAGCTGGAGAACGCGAGACAGCCGTGCATAGCGCCGGTCCAGTTGTCGTTCATGTCCTGATAGATGTGCCAGCTGACGCCGGCCTTGTTCAGGAGATCCGGCAGCGTGTCCCAGTTGAAGTCGCTGCCGACATATTTGTAGCTCGCCTGCGGCTGCGGCTGGCCCGCGACCCAAGTGTGCGGGTTCGGCCAGCAGCGCAGATTGTTCGGCTCGGCATCGTTGGTGGTGGAGTTGATGCCCTGCGCGCGCAGCGCCGGATTGAAGTTGGAGCCGGACCAGAACACGATGCGGTTGGGATCGGTGCCGGTGGTGATCGAGGCGTGGTAGGCGTCGCAGATCGTGAACGCCTCGGCGAGCGCGAACTGGAACGGGATGTCGTCGCGGCCGAAATAGCCCATCGCGTAGGGCGTCTTGTACTTCGCCCAATAGCCCATCTTGCCCTGATTCCACGCCGCCTGGCTGTCGCCGAAGGAATGCGGCGTGCCGTAGCCGACCAGCGCATTGGAGGTCGTGGAGTCGCGGTGGTAGGGCGGGATCTCGCGGGTGCCGTCGGACTGGAACCAGACCGGCTTGCCGCTCTCCAGCGGGATCGGGAAACGGTCGCCGAAGCCGCGGACGCCGCGCAGCGTGCCGAAGTAATGGTCGAAGGAACGGTTCTCCTGCATCAGGATGACGATGTGCTTGACGTCCTGAATGGTGCCGGTCCGGCGCCGCGCCGGAATGGCCAATGCCTGGCGGATGCTGGCGAAAGTCGCCGCCGCCGTGGCGCCTGCGAGAAAGTCGCGACGTGTTGTCATGATGTTTCGGCCTTCTGAAATCCTGGAGAGGACATCGGCGGCGGCCGGGCAACGGCCTCCGCCTGGGAGCGGCCGAAGGGGTAGCAGTGCGACTTGACGTGGCTGTGAAATATTTATTTATGATCTGATTCACGATGAGATTTTCTCAGTCAACCGCATGAGGCTTGCGTGACGGGTTCCACCTTCAGCTCCGGGCCGGCGGCGACCGGCATCCTGTCCCGCGTGCGGGAGCTGCAGACCGAGCTGCCGCCGAAGGCGCGGCAGATTGCGGAGCTGGTGGTCGGGCGGCCGGAGCCGTTCATCCACATGTCGATCACGGAGGTAGCGGAGGCCTGCGGTGTCAGCGAGGGGACGATCGTGTCGTTCTGCCGGCGGGTGGGCGTGCGCGGCTTCCAGGAGCTCAAGATCATGCTGGCGCGGGACCTGATCGAGCCGGTCAGGCTGATCCAGGAGGATCTGCATCGCGGCGATGATCCGGCGGCGGTCACCGACCACATCTTCGCCGCCCATGCCGCCTCGCTGCAGGAGACGCGGCGGCTGCTGTCGATGGACGCGCTGGCGCTGGCGGCGAAGCTGCTGCGCGAGGCGCGGCGGATCGAGATCTACGGCATCGGCAGCTCGGCGCCGGTGGCGCAGGATCTCTCCTATCGACTGCTGCAGCTCGGCCTCGCCGCGAATGCCATCGTCGACTCCCATGTCCAGGCCGTCAGCGCCGGAATGACTGGCCCTGAGGTTGCCACCGTCACCGTGTCGCATTCCGGCAGCACGGTCGAGACCGTGCTGGCGACCAAGCTGGCGCAGGCGGCGGGCGCACGGACCATCGGCATCACCCGGCTCGGCAAGTCGCCGCTGGCGGCGCATTGCGAGGTGCTGCTCTACACCGTCGCCAACGAGACGCGCTATCGCCCGGAGGCGATGAGCAGCCGCGTCGCGCAGCTCGCGATCATCGATACCCTGGTCAGCTGCTGCGCGCTGACCGACACCGAGCGCTCGGTCGAGAAGCTGCAGCACGCGGCGCGCATCCTGTCCGAGAAGCGCTACTGATATCCGCAGCCCGCGCGCGACCTAGATCATGATGCGTTTCGACGGAAACGCATCATGATCTTATCTTTTTGTTTGAGCATGATCTTTTCGGAAAACCGGTTTCCACTTTTCCGGATCATGCTCTAATAGTCCTTCAGCAGCCGCTCGATGTAGTCGAGCTCGACCTGCGGCCGAGACTGATCGCCGAGGCGGCGGCGCAGTTCTTCCAGAATGCGCCTCACGCGCTGGACGTCGATCTCGCCTGGAATCTTCTGCGAGAAATCGTCGATGTCGCGGCCCGGATGCATCGGACGTCCCAGCGGATCGGTCTGCTGCGCGCCCTGCTGGCGGCCGGCGCGCTGACCGGGGCCGTCGCCAGGCTGGTCGCCGTCGCCCTGCTGCATCGCCTCGGCGAGGCTCTGCGCGCCCTTGCGCAGCGCATCGAGCGCCTTGCCCTGCGATTCCACGGCACCGTCGGCGTTGCTGTCGCCGAGCTGGCTGCCGGCATCGCCCATCGCGCCGTCGGCCTCGTCGAGCCCGTCGCCGGCATCGCCCTGCTCGCCCTGATCACCGGGATCGCCCTGCTGGCCCTGCTGCCCCTTCTGGCCTTTCTGACCCTTCTGTCCCTTTTCGCCCTTCTGGCCCATGCCGCGCTTGGCGAGCTGCTCCTGCAACTGCTTCAGCCGGTCGCGCAGCGCCTGCTGGTCCTGCTGCAGGTCGCCCATGCTTGGGTCCTGGTCACCCTGCTGGCCCTGCTGATTCTTGCCGCGGTTGCGCCGGGAGTCCTGGCCCTGCTTGAAGGTCTTGTCGCGGAGCTGCTGCTGCTTGCGGATCATGTCGCCGAGCTCGTTGAGCGCCTGCTCCATGTCCTGGTCGCCGCCCTGGCCGGGCTGCGCCATCTGCAGATTCTCCAGCATCTGCTGCAGCTGCTCGAGCAGCTCGCGCGCGCCCTCCTTGTCGCCCTGGCGCGACAGCCGCTCCATGCGGTCGATCATGTTCTGCAGGTCCTGCTGGCGCAGCACCTTGGTGTTCTGGTCGAGCGGCCGCTGCGCCATCTGCGGGTTGTTGCGCAGCTGCTCGGCGAGCTGGCGCATGTAGTTGTCCATCGCCTTGCGCAGATCCTCGGCGAGCTTCTTGATCTCCTCGTCGCTGGCGCCGCGCTCCAGCGCCTGCTTCAGCGCGTCCTGCGCCGCGCGCAGCGCCTTGTCGACGTCAGAGATGTTGCCGTCCTCGATCGTGACCGCGAGCGCCCAGAGATTCGCGACGACCTCGCGCAGCGCATCGTCGGTGCGCGCGGCCTCGAGCTGGCGTGTCACCGCGCGCAGGCCGAGATACTGGCCGAGCTCCGGCGAGAACAGCTCGGGGGCGATCGCCAGCGCATCGAGCGCGGTGAACACGTCGGCATTGCGGTTGCCGTCGAGCGCCAGGATCCGGCGCTGCTCGATCAGCGCCCGCGCCAAAGGTTTTGTGAACAGCCGCTCCGGCAGCTTGGTCTCGAACGGTTCGCTCTTGCCCTCGTTGCCGGCCTCGTCCTTGGCGGTCAGGGTCAGCGTGACGTCGGCGCCGGCATAGGGGTCCTCGCTCAGGTCCTTGACGGTCTGGCCGAGGCCGTTGCGGGTGCGCGCGTTCGGCAGCACCAGCGGAAACTCCGGCGGCTGGAACAGCGGCCGCGCCGTTTGCGCATCCGGCTTGGTCTCGGCGGCACGCGCGGCGACCTTGGCGCGGGCTTCGGTGACGCCGTAATCATCCTCGATCTTGTAGGACAGTTTCAGCGATCCCCGCGCCTGGCGCTCGGGGTCCTTGGCCATGCTGATGACCGGCGGCTTGTCCGGCGTCGCCGCGAACACCCATTGCGGCTGGCCGGCCGGCGCGCGCACATGCACCGTGCCGTCGGACTTGATGACATAATGCTTCTCGGTGGTGCCCTTCGGCGCGGCTTCGCCGGCGGCGACCTCGTTCGCCGCGGCCTCGGTGACGCCGCCGCCGGTGATGACGTCGAGCGTGCCGCCGCTGGAGCGAATGATCAGGGTCGAGCCCGCGGGCACCACGATCGGGCCGTTCGCCGGCACCGCGCCTTCCTTGTTGGCGGCGGAGAGGATGATCGGCGGCTTCGCGGTATAGAGCGGCGGCTTGACCCAGGCATCGACGCGGATCGCGACCGGCGTCATCACGCCGTTCCAGTCGAACGCGGACGCCACGCGCATCGGCCGCTCGTCGCCGGCGGCAAAATAGGTGGCGACCAGCAGCACGACGACCAGCGCGCGCACCGCCCAGGGATCGTGCAGCAACAGCCGCGGCCGCGGCGTGCCGGCGCGGATGCGCTTGACCGAGGCGAGCGTGCGCTCGCGCTGCGCCTGCCACAGCGCCTGCGCGATCGGATCCTTGCTGGTGAGGGTGTCGGTGAGCGCGGTGGCCGGGCGATGCGCGATGCCGGAGCCGCGATCGAGCCGCGACAGGCCCTCCTCGCGGCTCGGCCAGCGATATCTGAGCATCGGAACGGCTGCGCCGAGCAAAAGCAGCAGAAACAGCGACACGCCGATCATGCGCGCCGCGAACGGCAGGCCGAGCCATAATCCGGCCCAGGACACGATCAGGAACAGGCCGATGACCATCAGCAGCCGCGCCAGATGCGGCCAGCCGCGCTCCCAGGCGATGGCATACCGCGCCCGCTTCAGCGCCTGCGTCAGCTTCAGCCGCGCGAGGGCATCGCTGGAAAGCCGATCGGGAGTGCTGCTTGCCGGCGAGGCCGGCTCGTTCGTGAGGCCGCTCAACAGTCTCTCCAGGTTGCCCGGATGTTCACCCTACCACAAAGGCATCCATGAGGCACGCACCGTGCCAAGACTTTCCCGCCTGCGCAGGCCGTCCACACGGGAGTGTGACCGGGCCGGTTCCCGGGGAGTTACGGGTGTGGCGCCCGAAGGTATGGCACAGGCGTCCGCCCCAATCTCCGTCATTGCGAGCGCAGCGAAGCAATCCAGGGGCTGCGCGCGTGACCCTGGATTGCTTCGCTCCGCTCGCAATGACGCCCGTGGCGAACATCACGAGACACACGACCAACCATCCCGCGGAGACACCTTGCGCAAGCCAAGCCCCATCGCTCCCGCGACGCGATCCGCGCCCGAGTGATGCCCGACATCTCACCCTCCTCAAACAGAGGGCGCAGGGAAGGCCAGGTGCCGACTGGCACCTGCGGTCCGCGTGCAACAAATAAGCACGCGGCAGAACCACAGGCTCAGCCGGGATCACCCGGCCTTCCCTGCGCGATGGTGTTACGAATTATACGCGCTCTTCCCGGGGACCGGCTTGTTGGCCCCGTCGCGGACGACACGTCCTCGCCCACTTGGCATCAGCACCGGGATGCCAGAACCACGCGACTTCCTCGTCGCACCGGGATCGTTCGTCCGCGCGAGCAAGCCCGCGCTGCGTCCCCATGCGCCCACCGCATCCCGCACCCGACGTCCGTGACGATCGCGAAGCGCCCCCTCAGCGGGACGGGATGTGGGGAGTAGAGCATGATTTCGGATAAAGCGCAAGACAAAATTCCGGGTGTAGCGCCGACTCCCTTGCTGCGAGCCGTTCTTCGGCGGCATCGAAGACGTTTTCATCCGTCACCGCGCCGAGATGATCACCGTCAAGTCGCCGCACCGCAGCATATCCAACGACCTCCTAAAACCGTCACACTCGCCAAAGCAACTGCCGTCAAATCTCCTGACGAAAACTGCGAATTGCCTCTGTCCAGAGCATTGACCTATCCGGCTTTCTACCTTTTGTTGTATTCGATTCCATATCAATCGAATTCATCGGACTCAGGTATGATCGGCGCAGACATCGCAATCGGTGTAGTTTCAAATATTGTTTACGGCGGCCTGACCAGAATCGTCGGCGGCAGCCTCGTCTCTGTTCAGCGCCGTCAAGCAATAGAACGCGCACTAGTCAATCCGAAAGATGAGCAAGCTAAACGCTTCAAACAAGCCATCGATGACGTTCAAGTCATCATAGCCAATCGCTTCGAATCGAACACAAAGCGGCTCGACGATTTTCTGAGCGAGCTAAATCGGTCCGCATTTCCAGAAGTCATAACGGAAACAGTCTTGAAAGGCGGCGACAGCGGTGCTGCAAAGCACATATTCGACGCCGTGATAGAAAATTACAAAACCACTCCGGAGTTCAAAGACTTTCCAGCCCAGCTTTTCCAAGCCCTCGAGACAGCAGTTAGGGCTCAATACAACATGCTATCGAGCGAAGGCGAGCTACTATCTTCTATTGCAGCGAAATCGAATGCGATTTGCTATAAAGTCGACAGCCTCTTGAAGACCGTAAACGAAATACAGATCTTCAATGCCCGCAGGAACTTATCCAAGCCCCGAATCGATGAAATCCGCCTAAAGCTTTGCAAACAAATCGAAGCTAAGCATCGATACATTACAGTCGAAACCACCCGCGGCGCACGCAAATACTCCGTATCAAAACTGTTTATTGAGCCCCGCTTCACTCGCCTTAACTACGACGAACTTTCAATACCAAAGCGAACTGGCAAGAAAAGCGTCAACACAGAATCCAACCAAGACGCTTTTGAAATTGGCTACGGAGAGCTACGCAATACCTTACGACGGACAGTGATCCTTGGCGACCCGGGAGGTGGAAAGTCAACTACAGTTCAGCATATTTGCTTTGAGTTTGCACGATTTGTTTCGCTTTCAATCGAACACTTTGAACGAAAAGGTATAGATCCCGCTCGACAAAGAGTACCACTTCGCCTCGTCTTGAGAGCATTCGAAACCCGAAAACGACAAAACCCCAATCTATCTATATTGGAATCAATCATTGAGGATCTTCAAGATTTACTGAACGACGAAAGACAAGAGATCGAAGAGTTTGTAAGATACTCCCTCATTAGTGGAACGGCAGTCGTACTCTTCGATGGACTGGACGAGGTCCTCAGCATCAAGACAAGACGCGAATACGTAGAGCTAATTGAGCAGTTCGCAAACACATTTCCTGCAGCGTCGATAGTCGTCACCTCACGTTTTGTCGGCTACATGGACGCACCTCTTGACCCTCAGTATGAATGCTTGTCGTTGGCCGAGTTCGGCCCCGAGCAAATCTCAAGCTACAGCCGGAAGTCGCTCGCGGTTATCAAGGGAGTAAAAGAAAGCTCGGTAGACCGGGAGGTAACGAGCTTTCTCGACCAAACATCAAAGAACGCGAGCGACCTGCGTGTTAACCCACTCATGCTTGCTCTTATGGTTTGGCTTTATGCGATCAAAGGCGACGTGCCCGCCAATCGACCAGAAATCTACAAAGAGTGCGCGACCCTTATGTTCGAAAGATGGGACCAAAACCGCGGCATTCTGTTTGGGATTCCATCTGACTTTGAACTAATAGATCTCTTTGGGTTCTTAGCCAATGAAATTTTCGGTAGACCCGAACTAGAAGAGGGGGTTTCGAAGGATTGGTTATTTGCCAAGGTCAAGTCGTACTTCTCTCGGTGGTATGAAGAAAAGGCCAAGAGCGTCCAAGTCTCAAAATCGTTAGTAGACTTTCTTACTGGACGAGCCTGGGTACTTTCCGAGATCGGGGCAGATGTATTTAAGTTCACACATAGAACGTTCCTAGAGTACTTTTACGCGCGATACGCGAACGCACAGATCGACTCGACCGTAGAATTGATAAGAAAGCTAAGCCCTAGGATAATCAACGGCGAGATGGATGTTGTGAACCATCTATCTTTGCAAATGTTTACATTTCGAGAACCTAGAAAGATTCAAGAAGCGGTCTCAGAGCTGGTGAATTTGGTCGAAGCCACGCACAATTCAAACTACGAAGCAGCAAATGCTATCGTTTTCTTCTCGCGGGCACTCGAATATCTTGTTATGTCCGAGATGCAATATCGAGAGGCCTTAGATAAGGTAATTCGAAGACTAATAAACGTTGGCGCATCGGGCGAGACGTTTGTCTCAATTGCACTCTCTCATTGCGTAGTTCACGCAGGCAACCGCATTCAAATTCTTGATCAAGTTGCAAGAGCTTCGTTCACCTTCGCGGTCACGCAAGGCTTCGAACAGCGCGGCTTCATTGTCAGCATCCTCTCAGGCGGCCCGCTTCGGCGCAGGAGCAAGATGGCATTCGTTCGCCAGAGGCCCAATCTTACAAAATCATATTTGAACCTAATGAAAACGGCAAAAGAAGCGACATTACCAAGGCTAATTGAAGCTGGTCAAACTGACATCAATCATGCTCGTATGGCCATCGAGATCTCGCCAATTGAAATCAGACGGTTCTTTGGCGTGTTTAGCCATGAAGTACTGTATTCTTATCTGCATACTCCGTTTTGCACATGTCGCACAGCGGTAGTCCATTTAGCGAGAGTACTGAGTAGTCAGCTTAGTCCCGTCTCGCTAACGCCCTGGATTGACGTCGATCCCGATCCACTCATCCAATTTCTTTCGCAGGTTCTTGGAGGCGAGACCATCTGCGCTCCGTCACCGAGCAAGGGTGTCGCTCGAGATATCGATCTTGCGTTTCAAGATGATCACCAATACCCATTTAGCTATAGCTCTATTTCGATGCGCCCCAACGCACTCAGTGCGTACTTGTTGTCGCTTGCAGTCCTTAGCCAAATGGAGGTGGCGATGTTTGGCCAGAAGGGCGCTCGATCAGGCCTGATTCAATCTCGAAGAGACTTCGTACGACGACTCGCCCGTCGTTACCCCCACAGGGCTCGTCCTCCGGCGCTGGACAATTGGATCAACGCAAGTTAGCTGACTGAGGATCCGGCTTCATGGGGCGAATGCGTTCGTTACCATTTGGGTAAGGCAGCAAAAGAGCTGCGCACGAACTAAGGTGCCTAGCTAGCAGAGGTTCACGGCCAAACCGGCGCCCCCTCCAGCCCCGCCGTCTCCGGCAGCCCGCACATCAGGTTCGCATTCTGCACCGCCTGCCCGGCGGCGCCCTTGCCGAGATTGTCGACGACGCCGAGCGCGATCACCAGGTTGCGCTCGGAGTCGGCGGCGTAGCTGACGAAGGCGAGGTTGGAGCCGGTGGCCCATTTGGTCTGCGGCGGCGTGTCGGTGACGCGGACGAAGGCACTGTTGGCGTAGAAGCGGCGGGCGGCGTCGAGGCATTGCGCCGCGGTGGCGCGGCCGCGGGCGTAGATGGTGGCGAGGATGCCGCGGGTCATCGGCACCAGATGCGGCGTGAACACGAGGCCGGTGGCGCTGCCGCCGCCGAGGCGCGCGATCGTGCTTTCGATCTCGGGCATGTGGACGTGCCTGAGCAGGCCGTAGGGGATCAGGTTCTCGTTGCTCTCGGCGTAGCCGAATTTGCTGTCGCCGCCGCGGCCGGCGCCGGAGATGCCGGTCTTGGCATCGATCACGATGTTCTCGGGCGAGATCAGTTTTGCGGCGAGCAGCGGCGCCAGCGGGGTCAGCGCCGCCGCCGGGAAGCAGCCGGGATTGGCGATGCGGGTCTGGCCCGCGATCTCGCCGGGCCAGACGTCGGCGAGGCCGTAGGTCCAGCCGTCGGCGTAGCGGTGGTCGCCGCCGATGTCGACGATCTTCACGTGGCCCGGCACGCGCGCCAGCGCCTCGCGCGAGGCGCCGGTCGGGAGCGAGGCGAACAGCACGTCGAGCGGCGGCAGGCGCGCGGGGTCCCACTTCTCGATCACGAGATCGGCGAGTTTTGCGGGCACGCCGGGGAAGCGCTGCGCCAGACGCTGGCCGGCGCTGCCCTCGCCCGCGGCGTAGACCAGCTCGAATGCGGGATGCCCCGCGACCAGGCGCATCGCCTCGCCGCCGCCAAAACCGGAGATGCCGACGATGCCGACGCGGATGCTCATGGGTGGGGGTCCTCGCAGAACAGTGTGACCGATCAGGTCGGGAATCGACCAGGGAACGCGATCTCGCGGAGGCGCCTGATCCGGGTTAAACTAAAATCACCATGGTCAATAAGCAAACCAGGCTGCGGCCGTCAGCCTTGCCCCCGAGCGCCGGAACAAGTCCGATGTGGCCACAGACATGCGAGAACGCAGATGGCGAAGAAGCTGCCGCCGGTTCATCCCGGTGAAATCCTGCGGGAGGAGTTCCTCGTTCCGCTCAAGCTCACGCCCTATGCGGTCGCCGCCGCGCTGAACGTACCGCGCACCCGGATCGAGCGCATTGCGCGTGAAGAGAAACCGGTGACGGCCGACACCGCGCTGCGGCTCGGCAAATTCTTCAAGACCGGCGGTGCATTCTGGGTGAATATGCAGGCGCGATACGATCTCGAAACAGCGGAAGACACGCTCGCGCCTGAAATAGAGAGGATCGCGGCTTACGAAGCAGTGTGAGTAACAACTCGGCAGGAGGATCGTGGCAGTCACGACGATCTATGCTGGTGCGCCGAACGACCTGCTTATCAGTTACTCCGTCATGGCCGGGCTTGTCCCGGCCATCCACGTCGCTCTGCGCGCTCGGATGGACGTGGATGCCCGGGACAAGCCCGGGCATGACGTTGTGGAGACAGGCGAGCGCAACAGCGCGGGTAAGGTGTCGGGGCGATAGCGCCCCTCACAGCCACGGCGCCGGGGTGTCCATCGCGATCAGTTGCTCGACCTCGATGCGCGGGCGGATCACGGCGGATTGGTCGCCCTTGACGAGCACCTCGGGCACCAGAGCGCGGGTGTTGTAGGTGCAGGCCTGCACGGCGCCGTAGGCGCCTGCGGTCATGATGGCCAAGAGATCGCCCGGCTTGGGCTCCGGCAGCGCGCGGTCGAGCGCGAGGTAGTCGCCGCTTTCGCAGACCGGGCCGACGACGTCGGCCACGAAGGCCGGCGCGTTCGGCGCGGGCTGCTTGACGGGGAGAATGTCGTGATGCGCCTCGTAGAGCGTCGGGCGGATCAGGTCGTTCATCGCGGCGTCGATGATGACGAAGTTCTTGGCCTCGCCGTGCTTCACATAGATCACCTTGGCAACCAGGATACCGGCATTGCCGACGATCATGCGGCCGGGCTCGAACATCAGGGTGCAGCCGAGATTGTGCGAGATGCGCTTGACCATCGCGGCATAGGCTGCGGGCTCCGGCGGCACGGCGCGGTCCATGTGATAGGGGATGCCGAGGCCGCCGCCGAAATCGACATGGGAGATGTCGTGGCCGTCGGCGCGCAGGGTCTGCACGAATTCAGTCAATATGCGGAAGGCGGTCTCCATCGGGCCGAGATCGGTGATCTGGCTGCCGATATGGACGTCGACGCCGGTGACCTTGATGCCCGGCATCTTGGCGGCGCGGGCGTAGACCTTGCGGGCGTGGTCCAGCGGGATGCCGAACTTGTTCTCCGACTTGCCGGTCGAGATCTTGGCGTGCGTGCCGGCATCGACGTCCGGGTTGACGCGGATGGAGATGCGGGCGGTGTGGCCGGTCTCGACGGCGAGCCGCGCCAGCAGGTCGAGCTCGGGCTCGGATTCGATGTTGAGGCAGTGGATGTCGGCGGCGAGCGCGGCGCGCAGCTCGGCCTCGGTCTTGCCGACGCCGGAGAACACGATTTTCCGCGACGGGATGCCGGCCGCCAGCGCGCGCTTCAGCTCTCCGCCGGAGACGACGTCGGCGCCGGCCCCACACTTGGCGAGCGTGCGCAGCACCGACTGGTTGGAATTGGCCTTCATCGCGTAGCAGATCAGCACGTCCTGGCCGGCGAAGGCGTCCGCGAACACGCGGTAGTGCCGCTCCAGGGTAGCGGTGGAGTAGCAGTAGAAGGGGGTGCCGACCTGGGCTGCAAGATCAGCGAGATTGACGGCCTCGGCGTGCAGCACGCCGTCGCGGTAGTCGAAATGGTTCATGGGTTTTGGTCCGCGCGCGGGGCTGCGAAAAGGGTGATTGTGGCGGCGAATTGCCGGGAAATGGGGTGGAATGTCAAACCCGCGCTGCCACCCTCCCTGGAGGGTGTCCCGCAGCTCCGCGCATCCAGGCGCGGGCGATCGCATTCGATGTCGTTCCGGGGCGCGCGAAGCGCGAGCCCGGAACCCATAACCCCAGGATGCCGTGTGGGGCACGCTCGGAGTTGCCGGCTCGCCACGCCGCAGCGGCCTGTGGCTATGGATTCCGGGCTCATTCGCGCTGCGCGCGAATGCCCCGGAATGACGAAATCATGGAGAGCGGGACTGTAGCGAAGGGAAACTGCTCCCGCGAGCCGAAGGCTTATTTGCTGTCCAGCAGCGGATCCAGGACGAAGGATTTCTTCTGGCCGCGGGCGGCGGCCGGGGCGCCGTCGGCGCCGTAGCCGGAGTTGAACAGGCCGGGCTTGTTGGCGGCCTCGGTCGCGGTGTCGGTCGGGGCAGCCGAGAGCTGGGGCGCCGGCGGGGAATTGGCGGGCAGGTCCAACGGGCCCTTGCGGCCGCAGGCGGCCAGCAGCAGCGCGGAAGCGCCCAGGACGAGAACGATCCGGGCGGCGGAGGTTGGACGGCGAGCGCTATTCACGTGTGGAATCCCCATGCGGGCGGCACCATACAGAGGTTGATCCGCCCTGACGAGTGCCGGAGTGCCACGCCAGGGAGATCAAATTGGGGCGATCAAATCTCGGGGCCGGGCCCTACTTTCGCTGTTTTTCCAGCCGCTTCAGCCAGGCCTTGGCCTGGGAGGCCACGTTCTTCGGCGCGGTGCCGCCGAAGCTGGTGCGGCTCTTCACGGACGATTCCACGCTCAGCACGCCGAGCACGTCGGCGGTGATCTTCGGCTCGACCTCCTGCATCGCCTTCAGCGGCAGCTCGTGCAGCGCGACGCCCTGCTTCGACGCTAAGCCGACGATGCGGCCCGTGACGTGATGGGCCTCGCGGAACGGCATCTTCAGGGTGCGGACCAGCCAGTCGGCGAGATCGGTGGCGGTGGCGTAGCCCTCGCCGGCGGCGGCCTTCATGCGGGCCTCGTCCGGCACCAGATCGAGCGCCATGCCGGTCATGGCCCTGATCGCCAGCGACAGCGCGGCGAAGGCCTCCATCGCGCCCTGCTTATCCTCCTGCATGTCCTTCTGATAGGCGAGCGGCAGGCCCTTCATCACGATCAGGAGCCCGTTGAGCGCGCCGATGACGCGCCCCGTTTTGGCGCGGACCAGCTCGGCGGCATCCGGATTGCGCTTCTGCGGCATGATCGAGGAGCCGGTGGTGAACTTGTCCGACAGTTTGATCAGGCCGACCAAAGGCGAGGTCCAGATCACGATCTCCTCGGCGAAGCGCGACAGATGCACGGCGCAGATCGATGCGGCCGAGAGCGTCTCCAGCACGAAGTCGCGGTCGGAGACGGCATCGAGCGAATTGGCCATCGGGCGGTCGAAGCCGAGCGCTTCGGCGGTGGCGTGGCGGTCGATCGGGAACGAGGTGCCGGCGAGCGCAGCCGCGCCCAGCGGCGATTCATTGAGGCGCTTGCGGGCGTCGAGGAAGCGGCCGCGGTCGCGGCCGGCCATCTCGACATAGGCCAGGAGATGGTGGCCGAAAGTCACCGGCTGGGCGGTCTGCAGATGGGTGAAGCCGGGCATGACGGTGCCGGCGAATTCCAGCGCGCGGGTCGCGAGCGCCTGCTGGTAGGCGGCCAGCGCGGCGTCGATGTCGTCGATGGTGTCGCGGACGAACAGGCGGAAATCGGTCGCGACCTGGTCGTTGCGCGAGCGCGCGGTGTGCAGCCGGCCGGCGGCGGGGCCGATCAGCTCGGACAGCCGGCTCTCGACGTTCATATGGATGTCTTCGAGCGCGCGCTTGAATTCGAACGAGCCCTTGGTGATCTCTGACAGGATCGTGTCTAGACCCTTCCCGATATTTTTCGCATCACCCGCGGTGATGATGCCCTGGGCGGCGAGCATGGCGGCGTGCGCCTTGGACGCAGCGATGTCCTGCGCGTAGAGGTGGCGATCGACGTCGATCGAGACGTTGATGTCCTCCATGATCTCGTCGGGACGTTCCGTGAACCGGCCGCCCCACATCTTGTTGCTCATGCCTGCCGCTCTTAAACCTTGATGACCGCGTCTGGATGGGACACACCGTTTCGTGCGCCCTGAAATTCGCGCCTCTGATAGCCGCAACCGACCCGAGATGACAAACGATAAGCCAGAGACGTCCCCTGCCCGCCCCGCCTCGCGCGGCCGAACCGTGCTGATCGCCGGTGCCGTGGCGGTCATCGCCGTGGCCGGCATTGCGGCGGTGGCCTTTGGCGGGTTCTTGAAGGGCAAGCCGGCCGGCGACCAGGCCTGTCAGGCCGCGGTCGACACCGCCGCGCGGCTGGCGCCGCTGATCAAGGGCGAAGTGGCGGCGCTGACCGCCGCCAAGGCGCCGCTGCGGCTGCCGGACCTGGCGTTCGAGGATGCCGCGGGCAAGCCGGCGAAGCTGTCGGATTTCCGCGGCAAGACGGTGCTGTTGAACCTCTGGGCGACCTGGTGCGTGCCCTGCCGCAAGGAGATGCCGGCGCTGGACGGGCTGCAGGCCAAGCTCGGCAGCGACGCCTTCCAGGTGGTCGCGGTCAACATCGACACCCGCGACCCGGAGAAGCCGAAGACGTTCCTCGCCGACGCCAAGCTGACGCAGCTTGCCTATTTCAGCGACGCGAAAGCAAAGGTGTTCCAGGATCTGAAGGCGGTCGGCCGTGCGCTTGGCATGCCGACCTCGGTGCTGGTCGACGGCAATGGCTGCGAGATCGCGACCATCGCGGGACCGGCCGAATGGGACAGCGCCGACGCGCTCAAGCTGATCCAGGCCGCGACGTCGAAGGCCGCCGCAGGGCTGTAGGTCTTTCTATCCCCACGGCCGTCATTCCGGGGCAGCCCTTAAGGGCTGAACCCGGAATCTCGAGATGAGTCCGACAAACTCTGGATTCCGGGTTCGATGCTCCGCATCGCCCCGGAATGACCGTGGATGAGGGAAAAGAAGTCGTCGCGCTCAGGCGGCGATATTGAGGTTGCCGCCCACACCCGGGCCGACATTGGCGAGCGACAGCGTCTGCTGGGCGCCGCCGAGCAGGGTCAGGACGGCGTCCTTCTGCGCGTCCAAATTCTGCTTCAAGACCGACGTCGCGACCTGCTGCTGGGTCGCACTCGCTTGCTGCGCCATGACCGCAGCCACCAAGCTCATATCCATACGCACATACCTCGTCTGAGCTGAACGGTAACCGCTCAGCCTTAACGAAGCGTGTCGTTCGTTTCGGATTGTTTCAGCGGGTCGGCACCGGCTTGGGGCCGCGATAATCGTAGAAGCCGCGCTGCGTCTTGCGGCCAAGCCAGCCGGCCTCGACATATTTCACCAGCAGCGGACACGGCCGGTACTTGGAGTCGGCGAGGCCCTCATGCAGCACCTGCATGATCGACAGACAGGTATCGAGGCCGATGAAATCGGCCAGCTCGAGCGGCCCCATCGGGTGATGCGCGCCGAGCTTCATCGCCGCGTCGATCGCCTCGACGTTCCCCACGCCCTCGTAAAGCGTGTAGATCGCCTCGTTGATCATCGGCAGCAGCACGCGGTTGACGATGAAGGCCGGGAAATCCTCGGAGACGGCGACCTGCTTGCCGAGACGGCCGACGAACTCCTTGGCCGCCTCGAAGGTGGCGTCGTCGGTGGCAATGCCGCGGATCAGCTCCACCAGCTCCATCAGCGGAACCGGGTTCATGAAGTGGATGCCGATGAAGCGCTCGGGCCGGTCGGTGCAGGCGGCAAGCCGCGTGATCGAGATCGACGAGGTGTTGGAGGCGATGATTGCTTCCGGCTTCAGGACGGCGCAGAGATCGTGGAAGATCTTGCGCTTGACGTCCTCCTTCTCGATCGCGGTCTCGATGACGAGGTCGCAATCGGCGAGGCCATCCAGAGTTTCGGTCAGCGAGATGTGCTTGAGCGCATCGCCCCGAGCCTCCTCGGTGATGACCTTCTTCGCCACCTGGCGGGTCAGGTTGCCGTTGATGGTGGCCATGCCCGACTTCAAGCGATCGGCCGTGACGTCGTTGAGCACCACGTCGAGACCGGCCAGCGCGGCAACGTGCGCGATGCCGTTGCCCATCTGTCCTGCGCCGATCACACCGAGCTTGTTGATCTGAGCCATGTTGTCATCCACCGGGACGGCGCACTGCAGATGCCCGTCCAACCCCTTGAAGAAGGAACACCGGCCGCCAAGGTCCCATGCGGCCGGTGTTCATCGCGTTACTTGCCGAGCGCGTCCGTCAGCTCCGGCACCGCTTGGTAAAGATCCGCTACCAGGCCGTAATCGGCGACCTGGAAGATCGGCGCGTCCTCGTCCTTGTTGATCGCAACGATCACCTTGGAGTCCTTCATGCCGGCCAGATGCTGAATGGCGCCTGAAATGCCGACCGCCACGTAGAGTTCCGGAGCGACCACCTTGCCGGTCTGGCCGACCTGCCAGTCGTTCGGCGCGTAGCCCGCGTCGACCGCGGCGCGCGAGGCGCCGACGCCGGCGCCGAGCTTGTCGGCGAGCGGCTCGATGTACTTGGCGAAGTTCTCGCGGCTCTGCATCGCACGGCCGCCGGAGACGATGATCTTGGCCGAGGTCAGCTCGGGACGATCGCTCTTGGCGACCTCCTCGCCGACGAAGCTCGACAGCGCCGGATCACCGGCTGCCGCCACCGTCTCGACCGACGCGCTGCCGCCTTCGCCAGCCGCAGCGGCGAACGTGGAGGTACGCACGGTGATGACCTTCTTGGCGTCCTTCGACTTCACGGTCTGGATCGCGTTGCCGGCGTAGATCGGCCGCTCGAACGTGTCGGGCGCGACGACCTTGATGATCTCCGACACCTGCATCACGTCGAGCAGGGCGGCGATGCGCGGCATCACGTTCTTGAAGCGCGAGGTCGCGGGCGCGACGACCGCGTCGTAGTTGGCGGCGAGCTTGACGACGAGATCGGCCAGCGGCTCGGCGAGGTCATGCGCGTAGGCCGCATCGTCGGCCAGCAGCACCTTCTTGACGCCGGCGAGCTTGGCGGCGGCCTCCGCCGCACCCTTGGCGCCCTGGCCGGCGACCAGCACGTCGACATCGGCGCCGAGCGCGGCAGCCGCCGTCAGCGCCTTGTTGGTCGCGTCCTTGATCCCGGCATTGTCGTGTTCAGCAATCAGCAGCGTGGCCATCAGAGCACCCCCGCCTCGGTCTTGAGTTTGGAAACGAGCTCGGCGACGTCCTTCACCTTGACGCCGGCCTTGCGGCCCGCAGGCTCGGCGGTCTTGAGCACTTCGAGCCGCGGCGTGAGATCGACACCGGTGTCGGCGGCGGTCTTCTCGGCGATCGGCTTCTTCTTCGCCTTCATGATGTTCGGCAGCGACGCATAGCGCGGCTCGTTGAGGCGGAGATCGGTGGTGACGATCGCCGGTCCCTTCAGCTTCACGGTCTGCAGGCCGCCATCGACCTCGCGGGTGACCTTGAAGTCGCTTCCTTCGACCTCGAGCTTGGAGGCGAAGGTCGCCTGCGCCCAGCCGAGCAGCGCGGCCAGCATCTGGCCGGTCTGGTTCGAATCGTCGTCGATCGCCTGCTTGCCGAGGATGATCAGTCCCGGCTGCTCTTCCTGAGCGACGGCCTTGAGGATCTTGGCGACCGCGAGCGGTTCCACATTGCCTTCGGCCTTGACCAGGATGCCGCGATCCGCGCCCATCGCGAGCGCAGTGCGGATGGTCTCCGAGGCCTGCGCAGGCCCGATCGAGACCACAACGACCTCGGTTGCCTTGCCGGCTTCCTTGAGCCGCAGCGCTTCCTCGACGGCGATCTCGTCGAACGGATTCATCGACATCTTGACGTTGGCGAGCTCAACGCCCGATCCGTCGCTCTTGACGCGGACCTTGACGTTGTAGTCGACCACCCGCTTGACCGGCACCAGAACCTTCATCGATCCTCTTTCGCTCTAAATTGTCCGGGGTTGATCTTTCGGGCGCGGAACCTAAAGCGCCCTTACCCCCCGGTCAACGCGCGAGGGGCGAAAAAACGCCACCCCGCACGCCGCCGGGTTAACGGTTTTGCCCCGGCACCCACAACACGTCGCCGGCCCCGTTCCGGTTGGCGGCGCGGCTGGCCACGAACAGGAAATCCGACAACCGGTTCACATAACGAATGGCAGCCTCGCTGACCGGCTCGTCCGGTCGGGAAGCGAGTTCCGCCATGATCCGTTCCGCCCTGCGGCAAATGGTGCGCGCGACGTGCAGATGCGCGGCTGCCGGAGTTCCCCCGGGCAGCACGAACGAGGTGAGCGGCGCGAGCCGCTCATTCAACGTGTCGATGTCGCGCTCTAGGCGATCGACCTGGCTCGCCACGACGCGCAGCCGCTCCGCCTTGCCCTCGCGCTGAGGCACCGCCAGATCCGCGCCGAGGTCGAACAGGTCGTTCTGGATCAGGCCGAGCATCGCATCGATCTCGGGCGCGTCGGCCAGATGCAGCCGCACCACCCCGATCGCGGCGTTGGTCTCATCGACGGTTCCATAGGCGGAGACGCGCAGATCAAACTTCGGCCGGCGCTCGCCGTTGCCGAGCGCCGTCGTGCCGTCGTCGCCGGTCCGCGTGTAGATGCGATTCAGAACCACCATGCTGAAATCTCAATATCCTTGTCTCGACGTCTCAGCGTCCCGTCTCAGCGCCCATTTTCAGTGTCCCATGGCCCAGATCGTCGCCATGGCAATGACGATCGCCACGAACTGCAGGATCACCCGCCAGCGCATCAGCTTCTGCGACAGGTTGGGCGAGCCGCCGCGCGTCATGTTGACCAGGCCGAGAAACAGCACCAGGGCGACCGCGCCAACGGCGATCGGAAGGATGAATTTACCGAGGAGTGAAGCCATTTGGGCTAGATAACACCGCCGACGCAGGAGCGCCATGCCGGATCGCCGCATCCGGCCCTGCAACCGCTGGCTTTCGGGACCGTATTATTGGATGGTATGAACCCAAAAATGTTGCGGAGTGCAGGGACAGGTGAAGGCGCTTCGCTACATCTTCCACGTCGTCATGGATGCGTTCTACACGTTCCTCGCCGATGACGGCTGGGCGATCGCGAGCCATATCGCGCTCTCGACCCTGATGGCGCTGTTTCCTTTCCTGATCGTCCTGACCTCGCTGGCGGGCTTCCTCGGCTCCAAGGACCTCGCCGACCAGGCCGCCACCCTGATCCTCGAGACCTGGCCGGCCCAGGTGGCGGACGCGTTGACCGGCGAGATCCACGATGTCCTGACCACGACCCGGACCGATGCGCTGACCATCGGCGCCGTGCTCGCGGTCTACTTCGCCTCGAACGGCGTCGAGGCGCTGCGGGTCGCGCTCAACCGCGCCTACGGGGTGATCGAGCAGCGCCGCTGGTACTGGCTGCGGCTGGAATCGATCGGCTACACGCTGGTCGCCGCCGTGACGGCACTCGCGATGTCGTTCCTGATCGTGCTCGGCCCGCTGATGCTGGCGACCGCCCGACGCTACTTGCCGCTGGCGGTCGAGGCCAATGAGAGCTTCGTCAACCTGACGCGCTACGGCATCACCATCAGCGCGCTGATCGTCGCGCTGTTCATCCTGCACGCCTGGCTGCCGGCGGGCCGCCGCAGCTTCATGCAGATCATGCCCGGCATCGTCTTCACTTTCGTCGCCTCGCTGGTGTCGGGCATCGTGTTCGGCCAGTATCTGGCGCGTTTCGCCAACAACTACGTGACGATGTATGCGGGGCTCGCCTCGGTGATCATCGCGCTGGTGTTCCTGTATTTCATCGCCGCGATCTTCGTGTATGGCGGCGAGTTGAACGCGTCGATCATCAAGTCGCGGCTCCCGCGCGGTGTGTCGCTGCAAGAAGCGCAGTCGCTAGAGCCCGCGGCGAAACGGGCTTGAGCAGGAACGCGTCCGCGCCTGCGGCGCGCGATGCCGTCTCGTCCTCGCCGCGCCCGGACACCCCGATGATCGGGATGTCGCCATGCGGCGCGTCGAGGGCGCGGATCTGCGCGATCGCCTCGATGCCGTTGATGCCCGGCAGCACCATGTCCATCAGCACGGCGTCGTAGTGGCCGGACGCGATGCGTTCGGGCGCGGCCTCGCCGCGGCCGATGAACTCGGCCTGATGGCCGAGCTCGTTCAGGATGGTGTTGAGCACGACGCGGCCGAACGGATTGTCCTCGACGCCGAGGATGCGCAGCGGCCGCGTCGGCGCCAGGGTGACGCCGTCCTCGCCGCCGGCCGCCGTGGCCCGCGGCGTCGCCGCCACTGTCAGCGTCACCGTCAGCGTGAAGGTCGTGCCGCCGCCCTCGTGCGGCTCCACCGCGACGTCGCCTCCCATGGCGCGCGCCAGCTGCCGCACAGAGGACAGGCCAAGCCCGGCGCCGCCGAACCGCGAGGCGATCGAGACATTGGCCTGGCTGAACGGCCGGAACAGCCGCTTGATCTCCTGCAGGGTCAGGCCGATGCCGGAATCCGAGATATGGAAGGCCACGGCGACCCTGCCCTTGGCCGGGCTCCGCGACGCCTTGCCCCGACCTGCCTTGCCGGCCAGCGCGATCCCCAGCGCCACCCCGCCCTGCTCGGTGAACTTCACCGCATTGTCGATCAGGTTCTCGAGCGCGGCGCGCAGGCGCACGGGATCGCCGACGACGAGCCCTGGCAAGGCGTCGGAGACCTCGACCTTGGCCTCCAGCCCCTTGGCCGCGGCCCGGCCCGCCAGCGAGTCCCCCGCGGCCCGCGCCAGCACGCGCAGATCGAACAGATCCTCCCGCAGCAGCGCCCCGGTGGTCTCGTCCTTTGCGGCATCGACGAACAGCGTCGCCAGGCTCGAGAGATGCTCCGCGCCGGCCTTGATCGTGTCCACCCAGCGCCGCTCGCGCTCGCCGAGCTCGGAGGTGGCGAGCAGATCGCTGATCGCGAGAATTCCGGTCAGAGGGGTGCGGACCTCGTGGGCGAACACCGCGAGCGCCGCCTCGACCACGCCCGGGCCCGGCGCCATTGCTGGAGCGAGCTTTGCTGCCTCGGGCTTTCGATGTTTGGCCTTGGCCGCGCTCCGCTGCCCCCCTGCCATCGCCGTGACCTGAGGAACGTGCTTTTTCAGCGGCCGCGCCTTCGCGCGCTCCTTGACCGGCGCCGCAGCCTTCGCCGTCGGGCGCGATGCTTTCGAGACCGCCTTTGCAGCAGGCGCCTTACTTGTACCGGCGCGCTTGGCAGCCGGCTTGGCCGGGCGGGCCCGACGCCCCGTACTCGTGTTCCGAACGCGCTTCATCATGGCCCCTGTGACATGAACTCCGCAAAACGAAGGGGCACTTCTCTTGTCATGTCTGGTCGTGCCGCTTTCGATTGAAGCTCCCGATTAACCCGCGCTATCGGGCAGCATGGCACGGTCGTTTCCGGGTGTCACGATGCCCCGGAGGTTGTCCCCGCCGGAAACATGCGCAGACAGCGGGACTTGCGCCGAGACGCGGCTACACCAAGCCGATCCTGTGTCGGATTTCCGCCGGCGAGACGCCTTCGGCGCGCAATGTGCGCAATCCGGTCGCCAGAGTGGACTTGGACAGCTTGTGACCCTGGTCGTCGCGAATCAGTTGGTGGTGCCGGTAGGCCGGCGCCGGCAGCCCGAGCAAGACCTGCAAGAGTCGGTGCACGCTGGTCGCATGAAACAGATCCTGCCCGCGCACCACCTCGGTCACGCCCTGCAGCGCGTCGTCGACCACCACCGAGAGGTGGTAGCTCGTGGGCGTGTCCTTGCGGGCGAGGATGACGTCGCCCCAGGCCGCCGGCCTGGCTTCGATCGTCCCGGCCTCGCCGTCGGGCCCGCAGCCGACCTCGTCCCAGTCCAGCCGCCCAGCGCGCGCGACCGCCGCGTCCATATCGAGTCGCAAGGCATAGGGCGCGCCGCTGCTCATCAGCTCCCCACGACGCGCTGCAGGCACGGCCTTCGCCGCGCCGGGATAGAGCGGCGCGCCGTCGGGATCGCGCGGCCAGCCGCCATCGGCATCCCGCTGCGCCACCAGCCGCGCGATCTCGGCGCGGCTCTCGAAGCTCGGATACACCAGTCCCATCGCCTGCAGCCGCGCCAGCGCCACGCCATACTCGGCGAGATGCTCCGACTGCCGCCGCACCGGCAGCTCCCAGGTGATGCCGAGCCAGGCAAGGTCCTCGGTGATCGCCTGCTCGTAGTCCGGCCGGCAGCGGGTCGGGTCGATATCCTCGATGCGCAGCAGGAAGCGGCCGCCGCTCTCCTGAGCGCGCCGGACATTCAGCAGCGCCGAATAGGCATGGCCGAGATGGAGATAGCCGTTCGGACTGGGGGCAAATCGGAAAACGGGTGGCATCATGGCGAGATCGACGAAACAGATCGCTCCGTTCCGCTTCCCTGAGCTTCGGCTTCCAGACGCTCGACCACGGTCCGGTAGAATTGCTCCGCTTCCTGCATCATCTCGGCCGTGCTTCCCCGACCGTCGCCGAAGGCCGAGCGCGCGAGCTCGAACTCGGCATCGATGAAGTCGGCGACGGCCATCGGCAGCGCCGCGCTGCCCAGCTCGTGTGTCAACGCCTTGCGGCGCATGAGATCCGCCACCTCCGCGCCCAATGCGGCCGGCGGATCGCACTCCGCCATCAAGGTCGGGAAATGCATCGGCGCCACCGCTTCGGTCGGATTCAAGCGGAGCCAGCGCAGCGTCGCGGCTGGCCGCAACGCATAGAAAATCTTCTTCTGCGCGACGCTGGTGCCATCGCCGAAATACACCCGGCGCTGCCGCTCACCGAGATGCAGATAGTGCCGCGCAATCGCGTCACGCTTCGCGGCGCGTCTCGCAAAGGCGAGGAAGTCGTCCCGAAACCACGCCATGCCGCGATACACCACCGGCGAGCGCAGCCACTCGATGATGACGGCATTGCCCTTCAGCAGCAGGCGCAGCGCCTTGGCGAGATCCCAGCCATTGGCATCGAAATCGTCCTGCAGCGGAAACTCGATGACGTCGCGGACCGGCCATGGCTTGATATGATCCGCCGCGCGCCGCACATAGACGAACCGGCAATCATAGTCGCTGTCGGGCGAGGCGAAGCCCCAGGCGCGGCTGCCGCTTTCGACGGCGAGGGGCAGAAACATGCCGTGCTCGCGAACGACGCGATCGAGCAGGGCGTCGACCCCGGCCACCTTGTCGCGGTCCATGTCGGAGGGGATGTGACGCAAGTTCATGAGAGTTCCAACCTTGACTGATGCTGCCTTAGCCCCGGCTCTCCGTGGCGTCCACCCGGCGAGACATCGCGCAACTTGGGGTGGCGAGACGTGACCCTCCATCTCGACAGCCAGACCGTTCTGGAGGATGCGATCCGCGATCTCGTCAGGCAGGACACGCGACTCGTGCCGATCCTCGCAGCCACCGGCATGCCGGCGTTGCGGCGACGGGAGCCGGGCTTTGCCGGGATCGCCCACATCGTCTGCGGCCAGCAGCTGTCCACCGCCAGCGCGGCGGCGATCTGGGGCCGGCTGCAGGCGGCGTTCGATCCGTTCGACGCGGACGCGATCCGCCGCGCCCGGGCCGACCGGCTGGGGCGGCTCGGGCTGTCCGCCGCCAAGATCAAGACACTCAAGCACATCGCGCGCGAGCTCGGCGCCGGGCGGCTGAACCTCGACGTGCTCGCCAATGAGGACGCCGACGCGGCGCACGCGACGCTGACCGCCCTGCCCGGCATCGGCCCGTGGACCGCGGACGTCTATCTGCTGTTCTGTCTCGGCCATGGCGATGCCTGGCCGGCGGGCGACCTCGCCGTGCAGGAGGCGGTGAAGGTCGGGCTTGGCCTGGCCACCCGGCCGACCGCGAAGCAGATGATGCCACTCGCGGAAGGCTGGCGGCCGCTGCGCGGCGCAGCGGCGCATCTGTGGTGGAGCTATTACCGCGTGATCAAGCAGCGCGAGGGCGTCGTCGGATAGACCCCTATCCGTCCGCGTCGGTCCCGGGTTACGCTCTGCGGCAAACGACGAGGCCGCACGAACATGACGGCCGGGAGGATACGCATGCTCGACCGGACGCACGACCTCACGGCTGCTGTCGAGGGCTGGCTCGCCGCGTTCGCACAGGCGCTCGTAGCGCCCGACGCCGGCGATCTCGCAAGCCTGTTCCTGGCCGACAGCTACTGGCGCGACGTGCTGGCGCTGAGCTGGCGCATCAAGACGCTCAACGGGCGCGAGGCGATCCTGCACGAGTTGCCGGCGGATGCGCGCGCGGCCGCGCCGCGTGCCTTCGCCATCGCGACGGGACGCGCCGCCCCGCGCCACATCAGGCGCGCCGGCGCCGACAGCATCGAGGCGTTCTTTCAGTTCGAAACCATCCAGGGCCGCGGCTCCGGCATCGCCAGGCTGATCCCGGATGCCGCCGATGGCCAGCGGCTGAAGGCCTGGACATTGCTGACCGCGCTGGATGAACTCAAAGGCTTCGAGGAACCGATCGGCGCCCGCCGGCCGCGCGGCCAATCCTATTCGCGCGACTTCCGCGGGCCGAACTGGCTCGACCAGCGCGAGGCCGCGCGCGCCTATGCCGATCGCGATCCCGCCGTGCTGGTGATCGGCGCCGGCCAGGCGGGGCTCGCCATCGCCGCGCGGCTGACCATGCTGCAGATCGACACGCTGGTGGTCGATCGCGAGACCCGGATCGGCGACAACTGGCGCAAGCGCTATCACGCCCTGACCCTGCACAACCAGGTGCAGGTCAATCACATGCCCTACATGCCGTTTCCGCCGGGCTGGCCGGTCTACATCCCCAAGGACAAGCTCGCCAACTGGTTCGAGGCCTATGCCGAAGCGCTGGAACTGAACGTCTGGACCGAGACCGAGTTCGAAGGCGGCACCTATGACGAGGCGACGGCGCGCTGGACCGTGACGCTGCGCCGCGCCGACGGCAGCGAGCGTACGATGCGGCCGCGCCATATCGTCATGGCGACCGGCGTCAGCGGCATTCCCAACCGGCCGGGGCTGCCGGGCCTCGCCGACTACACCGGCACGGTGCTGCATTCCAGCCAGTATGGCGATGGCGAGGCCTGGCGGGGCAAGCGGGCGCTGGTGATCGGCACCGGCAATTCCGGCCACGACATCGCGCAGGACCTTCATGCCAGCGGCGCCGAGGTCACCATGGTGCAGCGGGCGCCGACGCTGGTCACGAACATCGAGCCTTCGGCGCAGCTCGCTTATGCCGCCTACAATGACGGCACGCTCGAGGACAACGACCTGATCGCGGCGTCGATGCCGCTGGCGCTGGGCCGGCGCAGCCACCAGATGCTGACGGAACAGTCGAAGCAGCTCGACCACGCGCTGCTCGACGGCCTCGCGCGGATCGGCTTCAAGCTCGATTTCGGCGAAGACGGCACCGGCTGGCAGTTCAAATATCTCACCCGCGGCGGCGGCTACTACTTCAACGTCGGCTGCTCCGACCTGCTCGTCAGCGGCGCGGTCCAGCTCATCCAGTTCGATGCGATCGCACGCTTTGGCCCCGAAGGGGCCGAGCTGACGGATGGACGCAGACTGGCGGCCGACCTGATCGTGCTCGCCACCGGCTACAAGCCGCAGGAGGTGCTGGTGCGCCGGCTGTTCGGCGACTCCACCGCCGACCTGATCGGGCCGATCTGGGGCTTCGGCGACGGACAGGAGCTGCGCAACATGTACACGCGCACGCCGCAGCCCGGGCTGTACTTCATCGCCGGCAGCCTCGCGCAGTGCCGCATCAACTCCAAATACCTCGCGCTGCAGATCAAGGCCATCGAGGAGGGCTTGCTGCCGGCCGGCGTATCGGGCTGAATGGCCCGACTGGAACACGGAGACCATGGCATGTCCGCGACCCTCGGCACCGGCGACTACACCTATCGCGTCGTCAAGGGCTGGGCGAAGCTGCCCGAGGGGTTTGCGCTGACCGACGTCGCCTCGGTCGCCGTCGACAGCAGGGATCGCGTCTACGCCTTCAACCGCGGCGTCCATCCGATGATCGTGTTCGATCGCGACGGCAATTTTCTGCGGAGCTGGGGCGAAGGCCTGTTCAGCCGCGCCCATGGCCTGTCGATCGATGCCGACGACAATCTCTACTGCACCGATGACGGCGACCATACCGTGCGCAAATGCACGCCCGACGGCAAGGTGCTGCTGACGATCGGCCTGCCGGAGCGCCCAAGCCCGTTCATGAGCGGCGAGCCGTTCAACCGCTGCACCCACACCGCGCTGTCGCCGTCCGGTGAGATCTACGTGTCGGACGGCTATGGCAATGCGCGGGTCCACAAATACACGCCGGACGGCAAGCTGATCAGAAGCTGGGGCGAGCCGGGCTCGGACCCCGGCCGGTTCAACATCGTTCACAACATCGCGACCGATGCCGACGGCTTCGTGTACGTCGCCGACCGTGAGAACAACCGCATCCAGATCTTCGATGGCGACGGCCGCTACGAGACGCAATGGAACAACCTGCACCGGCCCTGCGCGCTGTGCGCCTGCGGCGCCAAGCGCAAGACCTTCATCATCGGCGAACTCGGCCCGGGCCTGCCGGTCAATCTCAACGTTCCCAATCTCGGACCGCGCCTCACCATCACGGATTCCGGCGGCCGGCGGCTGGCGCGGCTCGGCGGCGAACACGGTCCTGGCCTGGAAACAGGGCGTTTTCTGGCGCCGCATGGCCTCGCCATCGACAGCCGCGGCGACATCTATGTCGGCGAGGTCGGCGTCACCAACTGGAGCACGAGCTTCCCGGACCGGCCGATGCCCGACGAGGTCAGAACCCACCGCTGCCTGCAGAAGCTGGAGCGTGTGCCGGCCTGAGACCGGCCCAATAGGCCCCTCGGACGGGTCCCCTTCTGCAAGTGAGTTGCACTGCGGCAGAACGCGACACCGCCACGCTTCCGACGCCCTTTGACCCGATGCGCGAAGGCGGGGAGAAGCCATGTCAAGCCATTCTTGGGGCTTCACAATCCCGTCACGCTGCATGTAGTATGTCGGGGCATGCTGCTTCGCAGCCGTTATGGAGGGCAGGAGCGTTACTTGAACGCACATGTCTCGCAAGGCGGTTGGCCGGTGTTGGTGCTGAACGCGGACTTCCGGCCGCTGAGTTACTACCCGCTGTCTCTCTGGTCGTGGCAAGACGCGATCAAGGCGGTGTTCCTCGATCGCGTCAATATTGTCGAGTACTACGACAGAGCGATCCGAAGTCCATCGTTCGAGATCCAGCTGCCTAGTGTGGTCTCGCTGAAATCCTTCGTGAAGCCGACGACCCATCCGGCCTTCACCCGCTTCAACGTCTTCCTCCGCGACCGCTTCGCCTGCCAGTACTGCCACTCCGGCGACGACCTGACCTTCGACCACGTCATCCCCCGCAGCAAGGGTGGCCAGACCACCTGGGAAAACGTCGTCGCCGCCTGCTCGCCCTGCAATCTGAAGAAGGGCAATCTGACGCCGCAGCAGGCCAAGATGTTCCCCAAGCAGGCGCCCTACGCGCCGACCGTCCACCAGCTCCATCGCAACGGCCGGCTGTTTCCGCCGAACTATTTGCACGACAGCTGGCTCGACTATCTCTATTGGGACACCGAGCTCGATCCGTAGCGGGCTGCATCGTCCTGGTCGTTGCAGTCGGATGGCGCCTTGGCCGCCATGCCGACCGGTTGCGCCGGCCGCCGGCGAGCGTCCCGCCGTCTTCGTTGCGGCGCTCGGGCGGTCAACCGTAAGCAGTATTATCCGTCCGATTAACCCGGCCTTAGGTCCCCGTTCAGCATGCTCGTGCGCCGCCGCATGGGCCGCCGACAGGGCTGGCTCGTCCCCATGTCATCCATCCGCAGGGCCATCCGCTTCGCATGCAGACCGCTTCCACCGACCCCCAGGCGGCGGCGCTGGCGAAGGCCCAGGCAGCGAGCTCGCTGCAGAACGTCGCGCTGACGCTGTTCGCCAACGTCGCCATCGCGATTTCGCTGGCGCTGCTGATCTATCTGCGGGAGGGCAGCACGCCGATCCTGTGGTGGCTGGCTGCCGCGACCGTCTTCGCCGTGCTGCGCGCCGCGTGGGTCTCGCGGTTGAAATCGTCGGGACAGATCGAGCGCGATCCGGCGCGCGTGCTGCGCGCGCTGACGGTCATGGCGCTGGCCAGCGGATCGCTGTGGTCGGTCGTCCCGCTCGGCCTGCCGGTCTTCACCCAGGCCCACAACGTCAACGACATCGTCTTCATCATGGCCGGCGCCACCACCGGCGCGATCATCCAGAGCCTCGCTTATTCGCCGATGGCCATCGCCTTCGGCGCCCCGCTGATGGGCGCCACGATCCTGCGGATGCTGCTGTCCGGCGGCGATGTCGGCTCCATCGTCGCCGCCGACATCGCCTTCCTGACGGTGATGCTGTTCCGCGCCGCCCGGCTCGGCGAGCGCAACTTCATCGCCGGCCAGCGTACGACCATCGCGGCGACGGAGCTCGCGGAGTCCGTCGCCGTCGCCAACCAGACGCTCGAGCGGCTGGTGCGGACGGACTCGCTGACCGGCCTCGCCAACCGCAGCCATTTCCGCAGCGTCGCAGGCCACGCCTGCGCGGCGGGCCGGGGCGTGGCGTTCCTGCTGTTCGACGTCGACAACTTCAAGACCATCAACGACACCCGCGGTCACGACGCCGGCGACCGCGTGCTGCAGACCGTCGCAGCGCTGCTGCGGTCGGCCTGCAGCGACGACGATCTGCCGGTGCGGCTGGGCGGCGACGAGTTCATCGTGGTGCTGCAGGGAGCGGAGGCCGGCAGCCGCGCGATCGCGCTTGGCGAGCGGCTGATCGCGGCGCTGCTGCGGCCGGTCCTGATCGCAGGCCAGCCCCTGAGCGTCAGCTGCTCGATCGGTATCGCCGCGCAAGCCGGCGGCGCCATCGACATCGAGGAGCTTTCCGCGCGCGCCGACGCCGCGCTGTACCGCGCCAAGGATGACGGCCGCGCCTGCATGCGCGTCTTCGACGACAACATGCAATCGGCGCTGACCATGCAGCGGCGGCTCGATGTCGAACTGGCCACCGCGCTGGCGCGGCGCGAGCTGCATGTCGAATTCCAGCCGCAGGTCGCGATGGCCAGCCGCGAGGTCATCGGCTTCGAGGCGCTGCTGCGCTGGAAGCATCCTTGCGCCGGGATGATCCCGCCGCCGGACATCGTCTCGGCCGCGATCCGGTTGCGCCTGTCCGGACAGCTCACGGAGTTCGTCGGCGAGCGCGCCTGCGCGTTCCTGCGCGCGCTTGACCGCAAGAAGGCGCACGGCATCAAGGTGTCGGTCAACGTCTCGCCGCGCGAGTTTCCGATCCATTCGCCGGCGCAGACGCTCAAGCTGGTCACCGAACGCTACGGCGTCGATCCCAAGCGGATCGAGATCGAGGTCACCGAGGAGGCGATGTTCGATCCCAAGCGCTGCGCCGACGAGCTCAAGCTGATCGACCAGCACGGCTTTGCGCTCGCCATCGACGATTTCGGCGTCGGCCATTCCTCGATCGCCAACCTGATGGCGGTGGAGATCGACACCGTCAAGATCGACCGCTCCTTCATCGACGGCATCGCCGGCAATCGCCGAGACCAGCAGCTCGTCGCCGCGATCACCGCGGTGGCGTTGCCGCTCGGCCACCGCATCATCGCCGAGGGCGTCGAACGCGAGGAGGACGCGCAGTGCCTGCGCATGCTCGGCTGCTCCTACGGCCAGGGCTGGCTGTACGGCAAGCCGATGAAGGAGGACGATGCCATCGCCTGGCTGGTCCGGCACCGCAGCGCGACCGCCGCGATCGAGCAGCTGCCGCGCAGCGCGTAGGTTGGCGCGGTCATGGCTGCAGGACATGAGCAAGGCTCGGCATCAAGGCGCCGGCCCATGCAGCGGCGATGACGAGGATCAGGCCGGGGATCAGCCGCAGCGCAAAGGACGAGCCGCCGCTGGTCCAGGCCACCACGATCTTGCTGATCGTGTTCGCCGACAGCGCCGCCAGGATCGGAACCACTGCATCAGCCGCGCCGATCTTGCCGGACGCCACGAGCGTGGCCGCTGCCATCGCCGGCGCGTGCGTATCGACGAGACCGGCGACCCCCGCGCTCACCACCAGGCCGGTCTCGCCGAACGCCTCGCGCAGGCCCGCTGACAGCACCAGCACCGCCGAGATCGTCAGCGCCAGCAGCAGGGCGCCCGGCAGGCTGAAGGCGTGTCCCGGCGGCAGGTCCGCCGCACCGCTCGATCGCAGTCCGGAGATCGTGAAGATCGCGCCGTAGATCACGGCGGCGGCGCCGGCGCATAGCAGCGGAACGAGCAGCGCATGCAGCGCCGGCAGGCTGGTTGCCGCCAGCACCGCCGCGAGCTGAACGATCGTGGCGACGGTGGACAGCGTCGCGCCGGCGGCTGCGGCCCCGCTCAGCTCCGGCGCCTTGCGTGCGCGCGCGCCCATCGCGCCGATCGTGGCGGTGCTTGAGACGAAGCCCGAGGCGAAGCCGGAGACCGCCAGCCCGCCGCGCGCGCCGAGCAGCCGCATCGCGACATGCCCGGCCGCGCCGATCGCCATCATCAGCACGACGAGCATCCAGACGCCGCGCAGGTTCAGTGCACCAAACGGACCGATCGGCTGATCGGGCAGCAGCGGCAGCACGACGAACGTCGCCGCCGCGAAGATCAGCCCGTCCTTGAGCTCGCTCTCGCTGAGCACCGAGCGGACGAAGCCGTGCAGCGCCGGCCGCGCCGCCAGCAGCACGGCCAGCACGACGGCGACACCCGCGGCCAGGGCCGGACGCTCCACGGCGAGGCCGCCGAGCAGCACGGTGAGGATCAGCGCCGTCTCCGACGTCAGTCCGGGATCGTCGCTGCGCGCGCGCAGATAGGCGATCGCGGTCAAAACCATGATGCCGGCCGCGACGACTGCCAGCAGCAGCTTGCCGCCGGTCAGCATGCCGATCGCCCCCGCAAGCGAGGCCGCGGCGAAGGTACGCAGGCCCGCCGCCGAACGCCCCGGTCCCTCGCCCTTGCGGCGCTCGCGCTCGAGCCCGATCAGCAGTCCGATGCCGAGCGCGACGCCGATCGCGACGATCTCGGGATGGACGCTCATGAGCTCCGGCATCGGCATGGTCCTGAAGGGCCCTTCCCGCTCACGGCGCCACGAAGGCGCTGATGATCATCAGCAGGCAGGTGACGAGGCCGAGCACGGGGACCCAGAGCGGCACGCGCACGAGGGCGCGATCGGAGCCGAGGTGCATGACGCGAATCCGCAGCAGGCACAGATTGACGATGGCGAAGATCGTCAGCGTCGCGAGCGAGGTCCCTTCCGCCAGATGCTCGAGCGGAAAGGCCAGAGCGAGCAGGATCACGGCCAGCACCACGAGGCCGGTCGCGATCAGCGGCGTGCCGGTGCGCGGATCGACGCGGCCGGCGATGCGCGGCAGGTCGCCCTGCTCCGCCATGCCGTAGACGACGCGGGCCGTCATCGTCATTTGCGCGAGCACCGTGTTGAGCGTCGACACGATCGCGATCGCGGTGAAGGTCGCAGGACTGATGCCCGCCACGGCATTGAACACCAGGCTGAGCGGCGCCGGCGAGGCCGCCAGCACGCCCGGCGGGACGGCGCTGACCGCGATCGCCGCGATCAGGACATAGAGCACCGATGTGATCAGCAAGGTGAGCGCCATCGCGCGTGGAATGTTCCGCTGCGGGTCCTTGGCTTCCTCGACGACATTGGCGAGGTCCTCGAAGCCGACGAAGGCGAAGAACGCGAGCAGGCCCGCGAAGGTGATGCCGGAGAGGACGCCGAGTTCGAGCGGCGGCGGCGCCAGCAAGGCTGGGGCGAACGAGACGCCGGAAGAGACGGCCGAGACGACGATCCACATCAGTCCGCCGGTCTCGATCAAGGTCAGCAGGCCGGCCAGCATCACCGATTCCAGGATGCCCCAGGACGCGACCACGCCGAGCGCGATCACGATCGCCATCGCGATCACCGGCGTCGGCATATCGATCAGTTGCCGGATGTAGCCGGCGCCGCCGAGCGTCACCGCGGCCGCGGCGATGATGCCGGTGGCGAGCCGCAGCGAGCCTGTCGCAGTGGACAGCAGCCGTGACTTGAACGCCGCCCTTACATAGGCAGCCTCGCCGGCACTGACGGGATAGCGCGTCGCGAGCTCGGCATAGGACGCGGCGGTGAACGCCATCACGAACGCCGCCAGCGCAAACGCCCAGGACGAATAGCTGCCGGCATGCCCCGCGACCGCGCCGATCAGGACGTAGATCCCGGCCCCGACGGTCACGCCGGTGCCGTAGAGGACGAGCAAGGCAAGCCCGAGCCGCCGCCGCAAGCCGGGCGAAGGCACGATTTCAGTTTGCGGCACCACGAGGTCCATTCTTCGTCACGACGGCAACAGAGGTTGTAGGGGCTTAGATGACCGAACGCGAGCGCTCTTGATCCCGGTCAATCGGAGTATGCGCCCCGCTCCCGGCGGCTGCGGCATTCGGCCGCCCAGCGCTTCATCGCGAAGCGCTGATCCAGACATGCCTTTGCGCTCTCGCGGCACACAGCGCCCGAGCTGTGCTGATCGATCGCCCCCTGTGCGGGGCGATTTGAACCAGATCTCGCCGACGGCCGACAGATGATCCGGCATTTGGTCCAGCAGGTGTGGCTCCCGTCGCGACGGCGTCGCCGGGTTGCGCATGTGACGGCCTGGGAGACGGACGTCAATGACGGAGACGATCGCGCGTTCACGCCGCCTCGGCTCGATCGGCAGCCTGGTGGGACTGCTCGCTCTCGTTGCAGCGATCCTGCCGCACTGGGTGCTGCCGATGATCGATCCGCCGCCGCCCATCGACAAGGTCATCGTCGACGTCGGACACCGCGTCAAGGACCGGCTGGTGGCGCACATCAAGGGCGTCGACGACCAGGCGCCGGCGCGCGAGAGATCGTGGACCGACCGGCTGCACCAGCAACTGCCCTTGGCCGCGGTGTCGTTCGGCCTGCTCGCGATCATCCTCGGCGTGATCGGCCAGCTCCGTCGCGAGGAGCGTCACATCGCGGCGATGGCGACGACGTTGGGCGGCTGCGCGATCGCCGTGCAGCTCTCCTTCGTGCTGATGGGCGTTCTGATCGTGATGGCGATCATCTATTTCGTCGGCGATTTTCTGGCGCTGTTCTGATCGCGGGATGCGCGTGGCTTGCCGGCCGCGGGCGGATGCGCCGTTGTCGCCGCGCAACCTCACCACGTCATTGCGAGCGACCCGGATCAAATGAGGCATCCGTGTCCTGGGCGTCACAGCGCGACAGCGATTGAATTCCGCACATTGCCAATGCGATCGTGATGTGATTAGTACGCGGCCGGCGTCGAGCATTCCGCTCCGCCGAACGAGGAGAGAGCGATGACTGCGATCATCCGTTGCTCCGCCAGGAGCCGCCGGGCCTGATCCTCGCGTGAGGCGAGGTGTGGCCAGGCATGCGTGCGTTCGCGCGCGCTGTTAGTCCCCTGCCATATCTCCTGATCTCTCCAAGGTACCCACATGGGCAATTCCCATCGCGTGGACGGCCGTGCGCCGGTCCACGGCTTCTACTCGTCCAGCTCCTGGATCGAGGGCGCCGCCGTGCGCCAGCTCGAAACGGTGGCTGACATCGACGGCGTGCGCGCGGTCGCCGGCCTGCCGGATCTGCATCCCGGCAAGTTCGGCCCTGTCGGCTGCGCCATCCTCGCCGACCGCATCCATCCGGCCTTCGTCGGCGCCGACGCCGGCTGCGGCATGGCTTTGTATCAGCTCGATCTCGCCTCGCGCCGCATCCGCATCGACAAGGCGGCCGACCGGCTGCGCGACATCGCCAAGCCTTATGTCGGCGACATCGCAGGCGAGTTGGCCTCGCATGGGCTGGCATCGTCCGACTTCGACACGTCGCTCGGTACGATCGGCGGCGGCAATCACTTCTGCGAGTTGCAGGCGGTCGAGCAGGTGTTCGATGCGACCTGCGGCATCGATCGCGATCGCGCCTTTCTGCTGGTGCATTCGGGCTCGCGCGGCCTTGGCCATGCGCTGCTCGAACGGCAGGTCACTGATGGCTTGAAGCCGCTCGCGCCTGACAGCGCGGATGGCCAGGCCTATCTCGCGGCGCATGACCACGCGTTGCGCTGGGCCCGGCTCAACCGCGGCCTCATCGCGCGGCGTGCGGCCTCGGCGTTGCGCTGCGAGGCCGATCCCGTCTGCGAATGCTCGCACAATTGCGTGGTCCATCGCCGCGAGGGCGTGCTGCACCGGAAGGGGGCAGCGCCGTCCGACCATGGCCTCGTCGTCGTGCCGGGCTCGCGCGGCGCGCTGTCCTATCTGGTCGCGCCGCTCGCCACGGCGCCGAAGGAGGCGCTGTGGTCGATCGCGCATGGCGCCGGACGCAAGTTCGACCGGTCGTCGATGATCGGCCGGGTCGGTGCCACCAAATCGGATCGCGAGCGGCTGGCGCGCAATCCGTTCGGCGGCCGCGTGATCTGCGAGGACCGCGCGCTGCTCGCCGAGGAGGCGCCGGAGGCCTACAAGCCGATCGCAGGCGTGATCGCCGATCTCGAAGCGTTCGGACTCGCGCGCGTCGTCGCCTCCTTCCGGCCGCTGGTGACGGTGAAGAAGATCGCCACCGAGCGGCGGCCGAAGGAGGACCGCCGATGAGACGGCTGCTCCTCACATCGGGACGCGGTCCGGCGGAATGCCGGATCGCGGTCGCCCATGCGCTCGCGCGGCTCGCCAGTGAAGCCGAGACCGCGGCGTGCGACTACGCCATCGCGCAAGGCGACACGGATCGGAACGGACCGGCCAGCGCGATCGCCGTGCTGGACGGGCCGAGCGCCGACGCGCTCGCGCAACGCTGGACGCGGGGCTCGCTGCTCTGGGTGTGCCGCAGTCCGCTGCGACCGCATCACGGGCGCAAGAACTGGTTCGTCGGCGTCGTCGACCTGCCGCTGCCCGCGCAGATCCCGGCGCTGGCGACCGGCGACGTCAGGTTCGAGAGCTTCCGCGCCGGCGGTCCCGGCGGCCAGCACCAGAACACGACCGAGAGCGCGGTGCGCGCCGTCCATTTGCCGAGCGGCCTCGCCGCCATCGCCCGCGACGGCCGCTCCCAGCACCGCAACAAGGCGCTGGCGCTCGCGCGCCTCGCCGCGCTGCTCGACGGCCGCGCGCGCGTCGCCGAGGCGGGTGAGGCCCGCCTGGTGCAGGCCGCGCATGATGGCGTCGAACGCGGCGCCCCCGGCCTGCGCTTCGAGGGCCCGGCGTTCAGGCCGGCGGGGTGAGCGAGGTGCGGCGGGGGAATGAAACTTTCCTCGCCGCTAGACCCGCGCCCCGCGAAAACCACCCCGCTCGCGAGCGGGGTGGTCGCATGACGTTCCGACTTTTGCGCCCGCGTGTCTCCACGTCGTCATGGCCGGGCTTGTTGTTCAGCCCGGATACATCACCGACAGGTGTTCGGAGACATAGCCGACACGTCATAATGCAAGGATTTGGCGGTTTGGGAGGCCAAGTCCATGCCCTGGCGCGAGGTGTCGGTAATGGAACAGAGGCGGGAGTTCGTGCGGCTTGCACTGCAGGAAGGGGCCAACCGGCGCGATCTGTGCCGGCGCTTCGGCATTCATCCCTCCACGGGTTACAAGTGGATCCAGCGTAAGCAGGCCAGTCAGGAGCTGATCGAACGATCGCGCCGGCCGCGTACGAGCCCGGCGCGCACTGCTGCCGAGCTCGAGGAGCGCATCCTTGCCGTCAGGGATGCTCATCCTGCGTGGGGGGCACGCAAGATCGCGAGCTGTCTGGAACGGGCCGGTCACAGTTCGCCAGCGCTGTCGACCATTCACGAAATCCTGCGCCGGACCGGTCGGATCGTGCCCGCGCCAGGTGGCCCGCCGGCCACGGAGCGCTTCGAGATGTCGGCTCCAAACCTGCTGTGGCAGATGGATTTCAAAGGTTGGGTTCGGGTCGGCAACAACGTGCAATGCCATCCCTTGACCGTGCTGGACGACTACTCGCGCTTCGATCTGTGCCTGCAGGCCTGCGCCGATCAACGCGATGAGACCGTGCGCGACAGGCTGCGGACGACGTTCCGTCATTATGGCTTGCCGGACGCCGTCTTCGTCGACAACGGCTCGCCGTGGTCGGATTCGTCCGGCGAACATTGGACGAGATTCTCTGTCTGGCTGCTCAAGCTCGGTGTCTCGGTGATCCGCAGCCGTCCCTACCATCCACAGAGCCGGGGCAAGGACGAACGCTTCCATCGCACGCTCAATGCAGAAGTGTTTGCCTTGCGCTGCTTCCGCAATCTGACAGCAGCACAAGACGCCTTCGATGCCTGGCGGGAGGTCTACAACTTCGAGCGCCCCCATGAGGCACTCAATCAGCAGGTACCGGCGAGCCGCTACCGGCCGAGCCCGCGAATGATGCCGGATCGCCTGCCTTCGCCAGAATACGACAGCACCGAGACTGTTCGTTCCGTGTCCACCACAAAGTCCTATGTCCACTTCAAAGGCCGTCTGTGGAAGGTCCCACAAGCCTTTGGAGGCGAACGTCTGGCCATCAGGCCCCTCTCCGTCGATGGCCAATACGGAGTCTTCTTCGCTGCCCATCAAGTCGCGACGATCAACTTGACGAATGGCAAAAGTGTCGGTGATGTCCCCGAACAGGTGTCGGCTATCTCCCCGGGCTAAACACTTGTCCCGGCCATCCACGCCGTTCGGCATCCTGAGGACGACGTGGATGCACGGGACAAGCCCGGGCATGACGGAGTAACTAATTGGCAGGATTCGTCGTCGGTACGGCCCATTCCCACATCGATTGCGGTGAACGCCGGTCGGAGGTCGCTGCGCGGGTAAGCCATGCACCATCTGCGGATTTCCCATCCCCTCATGCCTCACATTCGCACATGACATTGCACCGCGAAACGGCTAAGCGGTCCGCCCTCCCCGGACGGAAAACGAGACGAGCATGGCAGCGGCCCATTGCGGCATCGACTTCGGCACTTCGAACACCACGGTCGGCCTCAGCGATCCCGCCTGCGCACAGCTCATCGCGCTGGAGGGCGAGCAGCGGACGTTGCCGAGCGCGATGTTCTTCGATTTCGAGGATCACGGCGTGCAGTTCGGGCGCGCGGCGATCGAGCGCTATCTGACCGGCCATGACGGCCGCTTCATGCGCGCGCTGAAGAGCATTCTCGGCACCGCGCTGATCCACGAGAAGACCTACATCCGGCAGAAGGCGGTGCCGTTCTCCGGCATTCTCGGCTTCTTCTTCGCGCATTTGAAGACGCAGATCGAGACGCGGCTGGGCCACGAGATCAGCCAGGTCGTGCTCGGCCGCCCCGTGCGCTTCGTCGACAAGGACGACGCGGCCGATGCCGAGGCGCAAAACGCACTCGAGCAGATCGCGCGCGAGCAGGGCTTCAAGCACATTGCCTTCCAATACGAGCCGATCGCGGCCGCGCTCGATTACGAGCAGCAGGTGAATCGCGAGGAGCTGGTGCTGATCGTCGACATCGGCGGCGGTACCTCTGACTTCTCGATCGTGCGCGTCTCGCCGGAGCGGCGCGCCAAGGCGCATCGCGAGGACGACATCCTTGCCAATGGCGGCATTCACATCGGCGGCACCGATTTCGACCGGCTGCTGAGCTTGAAGAGCGTCATGCCGCATCTCGGCTATGGCAGCCTGACCGCCGACGGCAAGCGCGAGCTGCCGACCGCCTATTATCACGAGCTCGCCACCTGGCACCGCATCAACCAGCTCTACAAGAAGGGCGTCGTTCACGAGCTGCGCCAGATCCGCTACGAGGCCGAGCGGCGCGATCTCGTCGATCGCTTCATCAAGGTGGTCGAGGAGCATCGCGGCCATACGCTGGCGATCGGCGTCGAACAGGCCAAGATCGCGCTCACCGCGGCGAAGTCGCTGACCTCGGTGCTGTCGGAGAAGGACGAGTGGGCGCGCATCAAGTTCACGCGCCGCGATTTCGACCGCGCCATCGCCGATTCCGTCGCGCGCGTTGTCCGCACCGTCACGACGCTGCTGGATGATGCCGCGGTAGAGGCCACGGCGATCAACACGATCTTCCTCACCGGCGGTTCGAGCATGGTGCCGGCGCTGCGTGAGGCGATCCTCGCGCTGTTTCCGGCAGCACGCGTCGCCGAGACCGACCTGCTCGGCAGCGTCGGCATCGGACTTGCGCTCGACGCCCGGCGCAAGTTCGGCTGACCGCGCGGCTCATTCGCTGGAGGCGGTCGCGGCCGACCGCGCCGGCCTCCGCGACGCGCTCTGCGAGCGCGTTGCGGGCTGCGATACGGCCGGCGCCGTGTCGACGACACGGACCGGCGCTGTCCTGGCACGACCAGATCGCGCACCGGTCGTGCCGGTCCGCGCGGGCTCAGCGGTCAGGATGATACCCCAGGGCCCCGGATTGGCCGAAGGCGAAGACCCCGAGCCGGTCCGCCTCGCGCGCTGCGCCCGCGGCGGCTCGGCACGTGGTGCCGGGACCGGCATGAGGGCGGCGTCGGCAGGCGCCTCCACACGCGACGTGACGTCAGGCGCGACGGGCTCGGCCTGCGCAGCAATGGCGAGAAGCGGAGCAGGTTCGGCCGCAGCAGCGAGCGGCGCAGGCGATGCGGCGTCCGGCGGGGGCGCGTCCACGACCTGCTCGTCAGGCAGGGCGGCAACAACCGGAGCCAAGACCGGAGTGGCCTCGCTCAGGACGCCGGTCGTCTCGTCGACCAGCTTGTGAAACATCTGGCCCGGCACCAGACACCCCGCGACCGTCAAGGCGGCGGCCATGCTCGGGCCAAGCCCGACCTTCATGGATCGTATCGGAGCCGGCAGCGTGGCAGCGGCGCGCCAGACCAGGTCGACACCGGCCGCCGCAATGAACGCCGCAAGACCGAGGCTGCCGCCGACCATCGGCAGAACCGTCGAGGCCTGAACCAGCACCAATGTGAGGGTCAGCGCGGCCACCATCGGCTGCAGCGGTCCGGACAGTCGCTGCGGTGACGACATGCCGAGAAAGCACCCGGCATAGTAGGCATCGACGAGACAGCGCTGGTCGGGCCAGAGCGCCTGCATGATCGCCATTCCGGCGAACGCCAGGGTGGCCGAGGCGAAGGTGCGGTCGGCCCGCCCCGCTCTTGCCACCTGCGGAAGCCGCTGGACGAAGATGGTCAGGAACGTCCCGGCGACACAGGCCGCAAGAATGGCGAGCGCGCCGACGAACTCCTGGTCGAACTGATTGAGATGCGCAAGACGCAGGGATTCGCCATGTCCGGCGAGCCATGGCCCGAGCGTGACGAACAGCAGCGATCCGATCGCTGCCAGCACGCCCAGTCGACCGCCATAGCCCTGCAACAGCACGATGCGCCGCTGCACCTCGACAGCCGTCAGAAGGCAGAACAGCAGGCCGCAGAAGATCGACAGCAGATAGAGCGACGCCTCGTGAGGCAGTCCCGTGCGCGCGACACTGTCGCTGAGCTGTCCGATCGGCGTCATGCCGCTGAAGCTGCCGCCGTAGACCGAAGACGAAAAGGCGGTCGCCGCCAGATTGTCCGGGGACGCAATGACCAGACCTGCGCACAGCACGACCGTCACCGCCGCCGAGGCCAGCGCGGGTGACAGGCCCAACGCGCTCAGCTGCAAGGTCGCGAGGCAGCCGAGACCGGCGCCCACGAACGAGACCAGAAGTGCGACCGGGAGATCGAAACGCCGCGGCCGAGGACGCGGCTCGTACACGACCGGCAGGCCTGGTCGCCATGCCGTGCAATCAGAGGCCTGCTGCATTGGCGAACCACCCCCCTGTGGATCGGCCGGGTCCCCCCGCGGCCCCCACCGCCAGACGAGACCCGCTAAGCACCGCGTTGTGCACGATGATGTCGAAACATGGCGAAACACGCGCAAACCTGTGGCGATGGCAGGTTATCGCCGTAAAAAGGCTGACGGTCCGCCGTCACGGCCCCGCTGATGTGGACCGGATCGGGCGTCCTCTCGGCACGGGTTACGCGTCCTGCCGTGCCATGTTGCGCGGCCGCAGCGGCACCACGCCCGCCCGATGGCACCTTGTTGAGCGTGCTCAGCGTCGCCGCGGTGACGCATCCTGCGGAATCCGTCGCGGCGGCCGCGGCGCAGGCGGGGACACGCGCGACTGACTGCGCGCGGCAGCAGCGGGGTGGCGCGGCGCCGTGGCAGCCTTGGTGCGCTCGCGCTGTTTGCGGCGGCTCGTGTCCAACGGACGGGGATCGGCCTGACGCACCGGTTGAGGCGCCGCGTGACGCTCACGCGGCTCGTTGGGCAGCGATGGCGGAAGGGTCAGGAACGGCGGTTCGGGCGCCGGCTCCGCAAAGGACAAGGGCTCATCGACCGGGACCTCAGCCTCCATCGCAATGCCTGACAGCTCGTCCTCGTCGGCCGGCGGCAGCAGAATCGATTGCGGGTCCGCGCGGTGCTGCCATAGGAGCAGATCATTCGGCAGCAGCACCGCGGCAATCGCGACCGCTGTGGCAAGAGACCTGCCGATCCCGATCAGCGCAGGGCGGCTCAGCGACCGCGTGGCGGCGTCGATGACGCGACGCCCGGCGTCGACGCTTGCGACCGCCACGAAGGCCGCCAAACCGAGGCTGCCGCCGACGCTCGGCAGGACCGGCGCCGCCAGCAGCAGCAGCATCGTCAGCGTAACGGCCGCCAGCAGCGGCTGCATCGTCCCGCGCAAGCGCTGCGGCGACGACATGCCGACGAAACACCCGGCGTAGTACGCGTCGGAGAAACAGGCATCGGCCCCGGTGAGCCGCTGCAGGATGACGAGTCCCGCGCAGGCCACGGCAGCCGAGACGAACACCCGCGACGCACGTCCCGCATCGGTCACGCGCGGCCATTTCAGCGCGAACAGGGTCGCGAACATCCCGACGCTGCAAGCCGCCAGCATCAGCAGCGCGTGGCCGGGGCCCTCGTGGTAGCCCGGCAGCCCCGCGATGCGCAGCGGCGTCCGCGCGGGGCCGAGCATCGGAATGAGCGTGAGGAAAGCGCACGAGCCGAGCGCGGCAAGCGCGCCGAAGCGGCCGCCATAGCCCTTGAGCAGCACGACGCGCAGCCGCACCTCGCCGGCGCAGACGCAGCCGAAGACGAGACCGCAGAACAGCGACAGCAGGACGAAGGAGCTCTCGACCGGCAAGCCGGCACGGGCGACGCTTTCGCTCAACAGCGCGACCGGAGTCATCCCGCTGAAGCTGCCGCCGAAGACCGAGGAGGAGAATGTCGCCGGCAGCAGACTTCGGGTCGGCGCCGCAACGATGCTGGCGCAGAGCAGCAGCGTGGCAACCGCCGATGCAATCGCAGGGGTCAGGCCGAGCGTGCTCAGGTGCAGCGTCGCGAGACAGCCGAGGAAGGCCCCGGCGAAGGACGCGAGCGGTGCGGCGTGGAGTGAAGGACGGGGCTTGCCGGAAGCGCCGGGCTCGGACGACCGCTCCATCTCCTCGGGGTCCATTGTCACGGACCTGCCAAGGTCGACGGATCGGGTTGCCATTCCGGAGCGGGCTGCACCTCGTGCCGGGCCATGATGCGGGTCCGCGCAATCGCCGGCGGAACGGCGCGGATCTGCGGACGCCTTACCGGCGCCGCCGGCGTGGCAACGACCGGGCCAGGGCGGATTCGCCGGGACGGCTCTTCGGTGATCGTGCTCGCGGGCTCGCGCGAGTCTTCTGCGGCGAGCGGCGCACCGGCCTCGGGGCGCAGGATCTGCGTCGGCAGATCGGGCGGAATCGCGGGCGGCGCAAACGGTCGGCGGGGCGACGAGGTCTCGCCGCTGATGTCCACCGGCGGGGTGACGGGCCGGACCTGCGGTTCGACGGCGCTATCCGCTCGGACGATTGGACCGGCCGGCAGCAGCGGCCGTTGCCACAGCATTTCACTCGACAGCAGCACGGCAAGAATCGCGGCTGCGGCGAGCAGCCCTCGCCCGAAGGCCACCATCGTCTGCCGCGGCGATTCCCCGGCCTCGACGAACAGCCGGACCGATGCATCGACGAAAACGACCGAGACGAAGGCGACATAGCCGAGGCTGCCGCCCACCGCCGGAAGGATCGGGAAGGTCAGGATCAGCAGCCCCGTCAGCAGCATCGCCGCGGCCGCGGCCTGGGCGAGGCTGCGCAGGCGCCGCTGCGTCGACATACCGAGAAAGCACCCGGCATAGAAGGCCTCGAGGTCAGCGGGATCGCGGCCGAGCAGATGCAGGATCACGAGACCTGCGAACGCCAAGGTCGCGGCGACGAAGATGCGCACAGCGCGGCCCGAGCCGGCGACCGGCGCCCAGCGCAATGCGCCCATCGTCGCCAGCATGCCGGCGCTGCACAGCGCCAGCGTGATGGCGGCATCGAGGAGACCGAACTCCAGCACGCCCCTGCGCGAGATCGGAAACAGCTCGCCGCCCGGCCCAGCCAGCGGCGCCAGGCCGACGAACAGGAACGATGCGACCGCTGCGAGCGCGCCCAATCGTCCGCCATAGCCGCGCGCCAGTCCGCCCTGCACCCACATGTCGAGCGCACAGCCGAGGCTGAACACCAATCCGCCGAATAGTGACAACAACACGAAGGCAGCGTCGAGTGGCAGCCCGGCGCGGATGACGCTGGCGTTGAGCAGTGCCACCGGTGTCATGCCGATGAAGCTCCCGCCATAGGCCGAGGAGAAGAACGTGCCGGGCACCAGCGTCGCCGTCCGCGTCAGGATCAACGACGCGCTCAACAGCAGCGTGGCGGTGGACGAGGCGATCGACGGCGACACGCCGGATGCACTCATGTGCAAGGTCATGAGGCAGCCGAGGAAGGCGGCGATGAAGGAGGCCAGCGGCGGACAGCCGAGTTGAAACAGCTCCGAGCCGTAGAAGGGAATCGGCCGGCTGAGTTGCCGCGTACGCCACATGCATGGATCGAACGCGCGCTGCGCCTGCGACCTACGCGACTGATGTCCCGCCGTCCCGCGTTTCATTTCCAACACCTCATGGGCGCAACCCTGAGCCCGCCCCGCCTATGATACCTCCGGCGGTTGTACACACGCTGCATCCTTGCAATTGCGTGTGTTCGATTAATGCACCGCAATGCAGCGTTGTGGAAGCGTCGGGTTCCATCACGGGAACGAAAGTTCCCCGTAACCTTAATTCGGCTGAAACACATTATGAATCAAATGGATAGCTTTTTGATGGGCGGTCGCGGCAAGGGCTAGCCGTCCGTATTGGTTAACGACAGGATGTCGCATGCTCACGCCCACGTTGCATACCGCCCGCCTTTTGCTGCGCCCGCTGGCGGTCGCAGACGCGCCCGCGATCCAGCGCCACTTCAACAACTGGAACATCATCCGCACCCTCGCCGCCGTCGTGCCCTGGCCCTATCCGGACGATGGCGCCGCGACCTTCGTGAAGCTGCAACTCGACAAGATCGCGGCCGGCGAGGAGATCTATCAATGGGTGCTGGTGCTGCGGGACGGCGATGGCACGGCGATCGGCAACATCCACTTCCGGCCACGCGTCGAGTCACGCAAGGGCCACCGCGGCTTCTGGCTCGCAGAGCCCTATTGGCATCAGGGACTGATGAGCGAGGCGATCGCCGCCGTGAACGACTTCGCCTTCGGCCCGCTCGGGCTCGATCATTTCTATGTCTGCAATGTCGCGAGCAACGCCGCCTCGCGCCGCGTCAAGCAGAAGACCGGCGCGGAGTTCATCGGTCATATCGCACTCCCGCACCACAATGGCGAGACGCGAACCGAGCGATGGATCGTGCGGCGGAAGGCGTGGCTGCGTTACCGAGGTTCGCAGCCGCCTCCCGCCGGAGACCGCTAGACGCCGGCCGTCACGTCGATCACCGCCTGCGCAAAGGCCCGCGGCGCCTCCTGCGGCAGATTGTGGCCGATGCCGCCGGTGATCAGGCGGTGCTCATAGCGGCCGGTGAATTTCTTGGCATAGGTTTCCGGCGCGGGATGTAGCGCGCCATTGGCGTCGCCTTCCATCGTGATCGTGGGCACGTTGATCGCGGGAAACGTCGCGAGCTTCGCTTCGAGCGCATCATACTTCGCCTCGCCCGCGACAAGACCGAGCCGCCAGCGATAATTGTGCACGACGATGTCGACGTGATCGGGATTGTCGAAGGCTGCCGCGCTGCGCGCGAAGGTCGCATCGTCGAACGCCCATTGCGGCGACGCCGTCCGCCAGATCAATCTGGCGAAGTCGCGCCGGTTCTTGTCGTAGCCCTCGCGGCCGCGCTCGGTCGCGAAGTAGAACTGATACCACCATTGCAGCTCGGCGGCTGGCGGCAACGGCATGCGTCCGGCCTGCTGGCTGCCGATCAGATAGCCGCTGACGGAGACCATCGCCTTGCAGCGCTCCGGCCACAGCGCGGCGATGATGTTGGCGGTGCGCGCGCCCCAATCATAGCCGGCGAGCGTCGCCGCCTTGATCCCGAGCGCATCCATCAGCGCGACGATGTCGGCGGCCACCGCGACCGGCTGGCCGCTGCGCAAGGCCGTCGGCGACAGCAGCCGCGTCGTGCCGTAGCCGCGCAGATGCGGAATGATCACGCGATGGCCGGCCGCGGCCAGAGCCGGCGCGACGTCCGCGAAGCTGTGCATGTCATAGGGCCAGCCGTGCAGCAGGATCACCACGGATCCATCGCCAGGACCGATCTCGGCATAGCCGATACTGAGTTCACCGGCCGTGACCTGCTTGATCGGGCCCAGCGTGGTTGAGGTTCCCGGACGGATCTCAGGCAGCTTCGCCCCGCTCTTGAAGCCCTGCGCGCGGACGGCGCCGGAACCGAGCTGAAGCGCGGCGATGGCGGTTCCCGCAAGCGTGAGGAACCGGCGACGGTCGTGAGGGACGAAGGGCATGACGGGTCTCCGGATTGGGGTCTGTCATCCCTTGTGCCCCCTGCTGTCCGGATGCGCTTGGAGACGGCATTGATTTTTCCTGGAGAGCAGCTTGATTCTGCGGCTCCCGAGGTCCGAAGGTGAGCCGTTTCCGCGGGACCAGACATGGCGGCGCATGTGGTGTTTTGCTTCGACGACTTCGTGCTGGATCCCGGCCGCCGCGAGCTGCGCCGTGGCGACGTGCTGGTCGCGCTGGAACCGCAGGTGTTCGACCTGCTCGCCTTCCTGATCAGGACGCGCGAACGGGTCGTCAGCCGCGACGAGATCCTCGCCGAAGTGTGGGGCGGGCGCATCGTCTCCGAGGCGACGCTGGCGAGCCGCATCAGCGCGGCGCGCAGCGCGATCGGCGACAGCGGCGAGACCCAGCGCCTGATCCGCACCATCCCGCGCAAGGGCATCCGCTTCACGGGCGAGGTCCGTGAACCGACACCCAGCATGCCGGCTGCCGCGAGCGCGTTCGATGGCCCCGCGATCGCGGTGCTGCCGTTCACCAATATGAGCGGCGATCCGGACCAGGACTATTTCGCCGACGGGATCGCCGAGGACATCATCACCGCGCTGTCGCGTTGCAGCGGCCTCGTGGTGATCGCGCGCAACTCCTCCTTCACCTACAAGGGGCGGGCCGTCGACCTGCGCGAGGTCGGACGCGAGCTCGGCGTCGGCTACGTGCTCGAAGGCAGCGTGCGTCGCGCAGGCGCGCAGCTGCGCATCAACGGGCAGCTGATCGATGCCAGGTCCGGCGCGCATCTGTGGGCCGAGCGGTTCGACGGCCAGCTGGACGATGTCTTCGCGCTGCAGGATCGCATCACCGGCAGCATCGTCGCCGCGATCGAGCCGACGCTCGAACAGGCGGAAGGCGAGCGGCGCCGGACCATGCCCTCGCCGCATCCCGCGGCCTATGATCTGCTGCTGCGCGCCGCGAGCCTGCGCGACGCGTTCACGCCCGACAGCCTCGCCGCAGCGATCGCGTGTCTCGACGAGGCGCTGGCCATCGATCCCGCCTACGCGCCGGCGATGGCCGCGTCGGCCTATTGCCAGGCGCTGCGCCACTTTCAAGGCTGGAGCGAAGCCGACGAGAACTATTGCGAAGCCGCCGTCGCGCGCGCCTGGCAGGCCAGCGAACGCGCGCCGAACGATGCCCAGGTGCTGTGGATGGCGGCGTTCGCGATCTGGAACATGGCCGACGACATCGCGCCCGCGCGCGACATGTTCAAGCGATCGCTCGACATCAATCCGAACTCCGCCGTGGCGCTGACGCTGAGCGGCTGGATCGAAGCCATGGCCGGACATGCCGCCGAAGGCCGGGCGCAGATCGAACGGGCGCAGCGCCTCAATCCGCGCGATCCGCGCAGCTGGCTCGCCGCCGGCGCCATGGCCGTGTGCGCCGTCGCCGACGAGGATTTCGCCAGCGCGATCCACTGGGCCGAACGTGCGCTCGCCCAGAACCGCCGCTTCGCCGTTGCGCTGCGCGTCCTGATCGTCGCGCGCGTCGGCGCCGGCGATCTCGCTCGCGCGACGGAGGCCGCGCGTCAGTTGCTGACGCTCGAACCACAGCTCACGGTCTCCGGATTCCTGGCGCGAATTCCCTTCCCCGTCGGCCGCATGGCCACAACCTACGCGGACTCTCTGCGCGCGGCCGGCGTGCCGGCCTGAGGCCGCTGCGTGCAACGACACCGGCTACAACTGGAATTTCTGCCATTTCGATCCGAGTGAGGAAACTTGGCGACAAGCCATTCACACTACCTTAGGTTCCATCCCGTAGTTTCGCGGTCACTGCTCCATGAGGGACTTCGCCTGAAGGCGAAGGGGATCGATGACGACATTGCTACTCAAATTTTATGAAGATGAATCGGGCGCGACTGCCATCGAATACGGCCTCATTGCCGCCGGCATCGCCCTCGCCATCATTACCATTCTCAACAAGCTCGGGCTCACGCTCGAAGGCATCTTCACGACGCTCACGACCAAGCTGAACGGTGGCTGATACTTGCCGTCTGTAATGGCGTTCTCAGGGCCGGAGCAATCCGGTTGCCATGGTCGGACAGGCCGGGCCTCGTGCCCGGCCTTATCTTTTGACACACTTCTTTTTACACACTGCGCGGCGCCTCAATGCGCCATGTTGCGGCCAGCGTCCTCGCAGGCGCTCATGCAGCGGCGGCAGGATTCGGCGCAGATCCGGCAATGCGCATGCGTGCCGGCGTGCTGCTCGCATTCCTCCGCGCATAGCCGGCACGCGGCGGCACAGGCATCGAGCATGCGGCGGATCATCTCCTGGTCCGAGCCGGTGCGCCGCGTGGCGAGGCGGCCCGTGATGTTGCAGACATCGGCGCAATCGAGGTTGAGCCGGATGCACTGGGTCAGTTCGGCGACGCTCTCCTCGCCAAGACATGCATCCGCGCAGGATGTGCAGATCTGGGCGCAGGAATAGCACTCCTCGATGCAGCGGATCAGCGCGTCATCGACCTGCCCGCGGACATGCGGATGGGTTTCGATCATTTGTTGGGCGTGCATGGGACCTCCCATCAGTCAGCCTCCGCCTCGCGTCAATGATCGCGCACGGAAAAGGTTCTAGAAGCATGATGCGATTTCACTGAAGCCCACCATCACGCGACGAAGGCGGTGCGCTCCCCTCCCCCTTGCGGGGAGGGGTTGGGGGTGGGGGTCCCCGGGCGATGAGCTTCGTTTGGACGTCGACCCTAAGGGAATCCGGAGGTGAGACCACCCGCGGGGACCCCCACCCCCGACCCCTCCCCGCAAGGGGGAGGGGAGTGGACAGAGCGGTGCGGATGCCGGGAGACAACCGATATGCACCTCTGCTCCGCCGCGTGTCAGCAGCTTTGTCACCGACAGCACTGCTCAGTGACAGCAACTGCCGCCATCCGTGCCTGCCGCCCCCTCTGCACTCAGCACACTCTTCGCATTCCGCTCCGCGGGGATGTCGAACCCGGCATTGGCGGCGAAGAAGCCGACTGGCTTGAGCATGAAGCCCGCATACTCCACCGGCATGATCGGAAAGTCCTCCGGCTTGCACACATGCGTGTGCCCGAACGAATGCCAGACGACGATGTCGGTGTTCTCGATATTGCGGTTGTGCGCGATGTAGCGCGGCAGGCCGTCGCCGCCGGCGTGCACGTTCGGATAGTCGCCGCTCGCGTATTTCTCCGCCGGATCGTAGGCCGTGACCCAGACATGCTTGGTGGCAAAGCCGCCGCGGCTGCGCACGAAGCTGCCCTCCTGCGCCAGCATCACCGGGCTCGGATTGACCACCAGCTTGTAGCCGGGCGCCGCGCCGACCGAATTACTCTCGTTGGGATTGGAGATCTTCCAGTAGCGCCCGGTCTCGCCATTGGCGAGGCGCGCCGCGTCGCGCTCGCGCGCCAGCACGCGGCTGGTGGTGTCGAACACGTTGCCATGCGGATTGTCGCGGCCCCACGGCCGCGGCACGAATTCGTGCTCGGTGACGGTGTTGCCGCCGCCGTCGATGTCCATGTGCAGGCGCGCGTTGAAGAAATGCTGGTGCGTCGGGCCGCCGAGATTGTCGTCGACCATGCCGCCCCAGGGATAGGTCGCGCCGGGCGCCACCGCCGCGGTCTGGATGATGCCGGTCAGCTTGCATTCGAGCTGGATGGTGCCGTCCTGGTACAGGTACCAGTAGAAGCCGTAGTCGTAATTGCCGACGGTGGCGAAGAAGCTGATGACGAGCCGGCGCGAGCGCCGCACCTCGAACAGGCCGTTGCGGAACTCGTAGTGCTTCCAGAGGATGCCGTAGTCCTCCTCATGCATGCAGATCGCGTTCTGCATCACGAACGGCTCGCCCTTGCTGTCGGCGGCGGGCACGTCGAAATAATGAATGTTGCCGAGACAGTCGCAGCCGAGCTCCAGCGCGTTGGCGAGCATGCCGAGACCATATTCGCCGGCATCGAACGCCGACTTCCAGAAATGATTGGCGGTCGGATCGGCGTAAGGCACGACCATCTCAGTGACGCTGGCGCGATGAATGATAGGGCGCGTGCGCTCGCCGTCCTGATAGCACAGCCGATGCAGCACGAGACCCTCGCGCGGCGTGAAGCCGACGCGGAAGCTCCATTTCTGCCACTCGACCTTCCAGCCATCGACCGTGAAGCTCGGCCCCTGCGGCTGCTCGATGTTCAGCGGCTTGATGTCGGTGCGCGGCGCCGTCACCTCATGGGCGCCGTAGTTGCGCTTCTTGCGCGGGATCGGAACGACCGGGTCTTCATCTGTCAGATCGAGGACCCTCCCGGCGATCAGGTCGACGACGGCGACCACGCCTTCGATCGGATGCGCATAGCCGTTGTCCTGCGGATGCTCGCGGAAATAGCTCACGGCGCGCACGATGCGGGCGCCACGCTCGAACGACAGGTCGAAGAAGCCCGACGAGAACGGATCGACCTGCACCAGCTCGATGTCCTTGTCTGTCAGTCCGCGACGATGCATCGCCCTGCGCCAGCCGGCATCGGCCTTCACCGCGGCCTCGCAGCGGAAGAACTCCTCCAGCATGACCGGGGGCTGGCCGTAGGGTGCCTCGCGGTTCGGCACCACCTTGCGCGCGACGACGGCCTCGGCGCCGAGATCAACGACATGCTCGATCGACTCGCCGCTCTGGATGTCGAGCGAGACCACGAAGGCCTTGCGCGGCAGCGCCTGCCCGCCGTCGGCGGCCACGAGTTCCGCCTTGGTTGGCTCCTCGAGCCGCACGATGGGGAAGCGGCAATTCTCGGCGGATGCCGCGCTCGCACGCACCAGACGGCAGGCCGCGGCGATCTCGTGCGACGTCAGCGGATCGAGCGGATGGCTGATGGCGATTGCGGCGATGTCCTGCACGACGATCTCCTGATAGGGCCGGTCATGGCGTGCGAGACTGCCAATCAGACGCAGGACAGCGTTATCGAAATCGGGCAAGATCGCACGCCGGACCGGCCGGCGGGTCACGCTGGCGCGCGTCTTGCAACTGCGCATTCAATTTCGCCGTGATGTCATGAGCTTGAACCCGACCCATAGCAGCGTGGCGCGCCCTGGCTTCGTGCAGACGACAAGCGCCGATGTCGACGAGCATTGCGCCAAGCTCGGCGGCTGGCGGCTGCGCTATGACCAGATCAGCGCCGGCGCCTTCCGTGGCAACTTTACGCAGTTGTCGATGCCGCGCCTCGACGTCTTCCACGAGGTGACGAGCCAGCAGGTGCGGCAGCATGGCGAACTCGGCCGCGACTGCTGCGGCCTGGCCGTGCCCTGCGGCGGCGAAGGCCCGGTGAAGGTCAACGGCGCCAGCATCACGCATGACGCACTGATCGTGTCCTTCGATGCCGAGGTCGACATCTGCACGCCGCGGGGCTTCGCTCTGCGCGGCGTAACCCTGTCGGCCCAACTCATCGACGAGATCGCCAGCCAATTGGCGATCGAATTGCCGCGTGGCCTGCGCCATCGGATGCGCGCGATCTCGGCGCCGGCCGCGACGCTGGCTCGCTTCCGGGCCGCGCTGGCGATACTCGACACACCGCCTTGCGCGCACACGGAACTGCCGCAGGACGCAGCGTCCGCCGCTACGTTGCAGGACGGCCTGCTGCTGGCGATCACCGACCTGTTGCCGGACGCACGGCCTTGCGATGACAGCCGCAGCGGCGCCGCGCGCAAGCGCATCGTCGATCGGGCCTGCGACCTGATGCTCGCCTCATCGGAGCGATCCATTTCATTGCTGGATGTCTGCAAGGCGGTCGGCGTCAGCCACCGCAAGCTGAGCTACTGCTTCCGGGACGTGCTCGGCACCAGTCCCCTGGCCTATTGGCGCGCGGTGCGCCTCAATCGCGTGCGGCGCGACCTCAAATCGTCGCGGGATCCACGTGACGGAATTTACGATGTCGCCGTGCGCCACGGCTTCTGGCACTTCAGCCAGTTCTCGCTCGACTACAAGCGCCATTTCGCAGAACTGCCATCCGAAACCCTACGGCGTGCGCGTATGGACGCGTCTTCCGAGATGAGGCACAACGTCTCGCATCATTGACGTCGGCCGCGCGAGCTGCCGACCAAGAACGGCGCACAAGCAACGCGCCGATGGTGCGGAGGACGAGATGCTGATCCCGATGGCGGATGTGCCGCGCTGGTACGCCGAGCGCAAACCCAAAGACAGCATCGCTGTTCAGCACGGAGCCGATCGCCTCACCTGGGAGCAGCTCGAACGCCGCGCCAATGCGCGCGCCCGCGCCTTCGCCGCCAAGGGCGTCAAGCCCGGCGACTTCGTCGCGATCGGCCTGCCCAACGGCAATGCGCTGTTCGAGACCAGTTTTGCGGTGTGGAAATGCGGCGCCACGCCGACCTCGCTGTCGTGGCGATTGCCGCGCGGCGAAGCCGCGGCCGTGCTGGAGATCCTCAAGCCGTCGCTGGTGGTCGGCGGCGAGGCCGATTGGAATGCGCCGAATACGCTGCCCGCCGATTTCACACCCCAGGGATTCTCAGACGAGCCGCTGACCGCGCCGGTGTCGCGCTATTGGAAGGCGATGACATCGGGCGGTTCGACAGGGCGCCCCAAGGTGATCCTCGATCATCAGCCCGCGGTGACCGACACCGCGGCCGAGCCTCCGCTCGGGATACCGAAGGGTGCGTCGCTGCTCAATCCCGGGCCGCTGTATCACAACGCCCCCTTCATCGTATCGCACTACGCGCTGTTCGCCGGCGGCACCTTGACCGGCATGGTCAAGTTCGACGCCGAGGAAACGCTGCGGCTGATCCAGGCGCAGCGCATTCAGTGGGTCAATTTCGTCCCGACCATGATGCACCGGATCTGGGCGCTGCCGGAGGCGGTGCGCAACAGCTACGATGTGTCGAGCCTGAAGATGGTGTTCCACATGGCCGCGCCGATGCCGGCATGGCTGAAGGAGAAATGGATCGAGTGGCTCGGCCCCGAGCGCGTCTACGAGCTCTATGGCGGCACCGAGCGGCAGGGACGCACCATCATTTCCGGAACCGAATGGCTGCAGCACAAGGGCTCGGTCGGCAAGATCGACGACACCTGCGGCTTGCGCATCCTCGGCCCCGACGGCCATGACGTCGCGCCCGGCGAGAGCGGCGAGATCTACTTCCTTCCGGCGGATGGTCCCGGCAGCACCTATCACTATCTCGGCGCCGAGCCAAAGCGGCGCGCCGACGGCTGGGAATCGCTCGGCGACATCGGCCGGCTCGATGCCGACGGCTATCTCTATCTCGGCGACCGGCTCGCCGACATGGTGCTGCGCGGCGGCGCCAACATCTATCCGGCCGAGGTCGAGGCGGCGCTGATGGCGCATCCCGACATCCGCTCCTGCGTCGTCGTCGGCCTGCCCGATCCCGAACTCGGCCAGCGCGTGCATGCGATCGTCGAGATCGATCGCGCCAAGGACGCGCAGGCGATCGTCGACGGCATGGGCGCGTTCCTGGCGGACCGGCTGTCGCGCTACAAGCATCCCGAAAGCTATGAGCTGGTCGATGTGATGCTGCGCGACGATTCCGGGAAGGTGCGGCGAACGCTGCTGCGCGACGAGCGCGCGGCGTGGCTGAAGGATGGCCGCGACTTCCGGCTGGTTCCCGCCCGCTTGCGTCCCTCGGCGGACTGATCGGCCGCCAATTTTTCGAACGTTTACGATGCTGGCGTAGACTCCCAATCAGTCAGGAGTGCGCACGCCATGATCTCACGACGACGGTTTCTCGGCACCGCAGCCACGGCTGCGGCGCTGCCCCTGGCGCGGATGCCGGGGGCGCGCGCCGAGCCGCGCACAATCCTCAACGACGCCAGCCGGCTTAACCCGACGCCCGTCGCCAAGCATGTCGTGATTTCGAAGCCAGCAACCGACGATCTCATCGCGCGGCTGCGCGCGGAGCTGAAGGAGGCTGCCGCCGCGAAGCGGCCGGTGACCGCCGCCGTCGCCCGGCATTCGATGGGCGGCCAGAGCCTGCCACGCGACGGCACCGCCATCACGCTCGACGGCGGCGCCATCGAGCTCGACACGGCGGCACGGACCTATCGTACCGCCGCCGGCAACCGCTGGTGGGACGTCATCGCCACGCTCGACGCCAAGGGCTTCTCGCCCGCCGTGATGCAGTCCAACAGCGATTTCGGCGTCGGCAGCACGTTCAGCGTCAACGCCCATGGATGGCCGGTGCCGTACGGCCCGTTCGGGTCGACGGTGAAATCGATCCGCATGCTGCTCGCCGACGGCACGCTGGTGCAGTGCTCGCGCACCGAGAATGCCGAGCTGTTCGGCCTTGCCATGGGCGGCTATGGCCTGTTCGGGATCATCGTCGACCTCGAGGTCGAGATGGTGCCGAACGTGCTGCTGGAGCCGCGCTTCGAGCGCATGGCGCCGGAGACGTTCGCGGAGGCGTTCACGCGCAGCATCGATGGCGATCCCAACGTGAAGATGGCCTATGGCCGGATGTCGGTGTCGCGCAAGGCATTCTTCGATGACGCGCTGCTCGTCAGCTTCCGCCCCGCGCCGGATGCGCCCGCGACGCTGCCGCCGGTGGCGAGCTCGGGCAAGCTGACCGGCGTCGCGAACACGATCTATCGCGCGCAGACCGGCTGGGAGGTCGCCAAGGGTCTGCGCTGGTTCATGGAGACGCGGCTCGGCCCCGCCATCTCCGACAGCCACTACACGCGCAACTCGCTGATGGCCGAGCCGGTCGCGAACCTCGCGCAGAAGGACATGCACCGCACCGACATTCTGCATGAATACTTCGTCGCGCCCGAGCGGTTCGGCGAGTTCCTCACCGCCTGCCGCGAGATCATCCCGAAGGCGCGCGCGGAATTCCTCAACGTCACCCTGCGTTACGTCGCCGAGGACAAGACGCCGGCGCTGACCATCGCGCCGGTGCGCCGCATCGCGGCGGTGATGTCGTTCTCGCAAGTCACCTCGCCGGAGGGCGAGGTCGACATGCTGCGCACGACGGAAGCCCTCATCGACCGCATCACCGCGATTGGCGGCGCGTTCTATCTGCCGTATCGTCTGCATGCGCGCCGCGACCAGGTCGAGAAGGCCTATCCGGCCGTTGCGCGCTTCGTCGCCGCCAAGCGGCACTATGATCCGAACCTTCTGTTCCGCAACGCGATGTGGGACGCCTATTTCGCATGACGACCTCAGCCGACGGATTCTCCCTGGACCGCTATCGCATCGCAGCCCTCGCGCTCGCCGTGGCGCTGCTGTTCGCCGCGGCGACCGACTACATCCCCGCCTTCATCGATGCGCAGGGCCGCGTCTTCGGCCTGTTTCAGCTCGACATCTACAAGGACGCGCTGCATGTCGCCTCCGGCCTGTGGGCGCTCGGCGCGATGCTGTCCCGCCGCAGCGCCATCTTCTTCCTGCGCGTCTTCGGCTCGCTGTATTTCCTCGACGGCGTGATGGGTGTGTTCACCGGCTCCGGCTATCTCGATCTGTCCATCATCATCGACGGCATCCGCAACACGTCCTGGCTGGTGAAGCTGCTCTCCAGCCTGCCGCATCTCGCGCTGGGCGCGATCGGTATAGCTGTCGGCTGGTCGCCCTGGCGCAGGCAGGCCGCCATCGCATGAGCCTGCGTCGCAAAGCCCTGGTTCTTTTCGGTGCCCTCGCCGCGGCCGCCGCGATCGGCATCGCGACCACCGTGGCCACCGTGGAGACGGTGTGCACGGCGGACGTGCCGACCCCCGCCGTGACTTCGGACTACGGAATCACCGATCCCGGCTACGCCCGTTCGCAGGGCGACAGCTTCCTGACCTTCCCCGAATGGTACATCGTCCACGCCTATCGCGATCTCGCCGATGTCACCGGCCAGAGCTCCGAGTCGCAATTCCATTACCTGACGAGCATCAGCGGTTTCTGGCGCAGCCTGTGCCGGGCGACACGCCAGGCGGCGGGATCCGGTCCCGCGACATCGGACCAGAAGCTCACCAACTACGTCATTGGCTTCAGCTTCACCGCCGAGATGGCGCTGCAGGGCGGCTATGAGAAGACCATCGGCGCGCTCAGCGCGGAGACCACCGAAGGCGTCAAGACAGCGGAGGACGCGTTCAACCTCGCTTTGCTGAAGGACTACGCGGCGTTTCTCTATCAGACGCCGTGGTATCGCTATCCCTTCGCCGCCAAGCTCCATCAGTTCTGGCGCGAGACACCCTTCGTGCCATCGCTGCGCTCGGTCGAGCGCCGGTTCTCCCTCAGCCTGCAATATGCGGGACGGGCCGCCTACGCCGCGATCATCGGCTATGCTGCGGGATACGATCCGGCCGTCCTGACGATCCGGAGCGTCGTTACCGGCCTGCCTGCGGCCGAGCTGGCCGCCATCCCCGGCGTGAAGGTGATCCGCGAGGTCACCGACAGCAAGGGCGGCAAGGGCGTGCTGGTCGAGACCGAGCGCTACGCCAAGTTCGACGCCTTCGCGCGGGAGCTCGGACGGCATCCCGGCGCCGCGTTCGGCGAGGTCGCCGGCAACCACCGCATCCTGGTGACCATCGTCATTCCGCCCGGCGACGGCCGGCTGGCAGCTTTCGACGGGCTGCCTATATTCAGTGTCCCGGTCCAGTCCCGTCCCGGCGCGCGCCGCATCGGCGTCGACGTGCCGGTCCGGTCGCTGGTTCAGGACATCGCCCGTTTCGACGCCGCCGGATATACGTTCGAGCATGCCTACGACTATTGATCGGTCCCAGCCGGCCCGCTCCGTCCCCGTCATGGGCGCGGCGGCGGTCGCCGTGGCGTGGTTTGCCGGCATGGCCGCCATGACGCTGCTGATCAAGCCCGAGGCCGTCGTCGTCTTCGGCCCGTCGGACCGCATGATTCCCGCAATCGTCGCCTCCGATGGAGCCTTGCTCGATGCCGGGCGTTTCCACGTCTCGGCACGGCCGGGGGCCACGACGATCGGCAGCCTCTACGCTGCCGGCGCCTGGCTGGTCTGGCCGATCATGGGCAAGCGCTGCGGACGCCTCTAGTCACCGCGTGGCGGGCGCTGGGTTTTCCGACACTCGGGCGGACGCCCCTGGAACTGGCGCCGCCGCGCAAAGATGTTAAGCTCGCGGTCACGCTGAGGCGGTCACGCGACACAGAACAGACGCCTGGTCGACGCTCCCTCCGGGGAGGGTCGACTGGCAGGAGAACGAAATGCCTTCTTTGACCGAATGGAAAGTGCCGTTTGCCTTCCAGCCTCGTGCCGAAGACTATCAGTACGACCTCGACCACGTCTTGTCCTCGATCGTGGGCCTGCATGCCATCATCCCGCCGGATGCCTTCAGCGCGGAAACGCTGGGCACCGAGCGCGCCGGCAACGCCGTCGTCATCGACGACGGGCTGGTGCTGACCATCGGCTATCTGATCACCGAAGCGGAGTCGGTCTGGCTGCACCTCAATGATGGCCGGGTAGTGCAAGGTCATGTGCTCGGCTTCGACTTCACGACCGGCTTCGGCCTGGTGCAGGCGCTGGGACAGCTGGATCTGCCGGCGCTGCCGCTCGGATCGTCGGCCGAGACGAAGATCGGCGACCATGTCGTGCTCGGCGGCGCCGGCGGCCGGACGCGCTCGGTGGCAAGCCAGATCATCGCCAAGCAGGAATTCGCGGGCTATTGGGAGTATCTGCTGGACGAGGCGATCTTCACCCATCCCGCGCATCCGAACTGGGGCGGCACCGGACTGATCTCGGCGAAGGGTGAATTGATCGGGATCGGCTCACTGCAGCTCGAGCGCGAGCGCGATGCCAAGGCCGAGCACGTCAACATGGTGGTGCCGATCGATCTGCTGAAGCCGATCATCGATGACCTGCGCCGCTTCGGCCGCGTCAACAAGCCGGCCCGTCCCTGGCTTGGCATGTACGCGACCGAGGTCGAGGACCGCGTCGTCGTGATCGGCGTCTCCGACAACGGACCGGCGGCGCGCGCCGAGCTCAAGGCCGGGGACGTGATCCTCGGCATCAACGGCGACAAGGTCACGAGCCAGAGCGAATTCTATCGCAAGCTCTGGGCGCTCGGCGCAGCCGGGGTCGATGTGCCGCTGACGGTGCATCATGAGGGCGTCACCTTCGACGTCACCATCGCCTCGACCGATCGCGCCAAGCTCTTGAAGGCGCCGCGGCTGCACTGAGCGGGCAGGCGCGTCGCGCGGCACATCCCGCCGCAGTTCGGCCACAACTTCGACATGAAGCCTCCTGCGTCGGCTCAATTCATCAGCAAACGCTGACAGCCTTCGCGCGCGTGTTGACTTGGGCGAGCCGCGTCACGACATTGCCGCATCGCGCGACGAGCGGCGTGCCGAGATGATGATTGCCCGTGGGTGAGACGACCTGCCCCGCTGGATCCAGGAGACCTGCATGACGGATGCCGTGGTGGATGACATTCTCATCGTGTTGCCGCCACTGCTGCAGTCGCTCGAAGCCCTGTCCTACGTCGCCCGCTACCTGAACCCGCCGGACTTCGACCGCGTGATGTCAGAGATCGGTGATCCCGACCACGCGCTGCAGGTCGCGCGCGCGCATCTGACGTCATGGCCGGCGGACTTTTCCCACATCCGGATCGCCTTCGATACCGCAGCCGATGCGGCGCTGATGTCGTTCGCGGGCCTGCGCGCGGTGCAGGGCGGACAAGGCGATCTCGTCGACGTGTTCAGGGCCCTTCGCCAGCTGCCGCGCGCCCTCGAGGCGCTGTTCCCGCTTGCGGCGACACTGCCGCCCCTGAGCGAATTCTTCCTCGAACCGGCTATCGGCGCGAACGACGCGCTACGGCAGCTGCTGGCGACCTCCGCCGGCAAGGACGCCGTGTTTCACGATCACAACGAGATCGGCAATCGCGGCGGCTTTTCGCTGTATGTGCCGGAGTACTACACGGCTGATCGCGCCTGGCCGCTGGTGATGGCGCTGCATGGCGGCAGCGCCAACGGCCGTGATTTTCTCTGGGCCTGGATGCGTGCTGCGCGCAGCCTCGGCGCCATCCTGGTGGCGCCGACCGCGACGGGGCCGACCTGGGCTCTGATGGGCGAGGACGCCGATACGCCGAACCTGATCCGCATCCTCGATCTCGTACGCAGCCGCGTCGCCGTCGATCCCGCCCGCATGTTGCTGACCGGAATGAGTGACGGCGGCACCTTCTGCTATGTCAGCGGACTGCAGGCCGGCTCGCCCTTCACCCACCTCGCGCCGGTGGCCGCGACGTTCCATCCTCTGATGGCGCAGATCGCCGATCGCGATCGCCTGCGCGGCCTGCCGATCCAGATCGTGCACGGCCGGCTCGACTGGATGTTCCCGGTCGAGATCGCGCGGCACACGCGCGATGCGCTGGCCAAATCGGGCGCTGAGTTGATCTATCGCGAGATCGACGATCTCAGCCATTGCTACCCGCGCGAAGCCAATGTCGAGCTGCTGCGCTGGCTGATGCGCTGAGGCGCGCTGCGCCCGACATGGCCGATCGGTAATGCCGGGGACACAATCTCGGCGGATTTTGTTCTCATTGATAGCAGCCTAGCCATACAGCGGGGGCGCTGCACAGGGGCGGTCATGAGGCCGCCAAAGGTCCGCTTATGCCCTCGCCTGCCGCGTCCGTTGCGCAAGTCTCGTCTGCCCGCTCCGCCACGTCCGTCGTGCTCGCCGACGGCGTGAACCGCCTCGAGGTCACGCTCAAGCTCACGACCGCGATCCTGGCGCTGGCTGCCGGCGTCTACACCTATCTCGGCGTCCGCGAGCTGCTCAACGGCAGTCCCACGACGGTGTTCTTCGCCGCAGTGATCTATTCGGTCGCGGTCTCCGTCGGCATCTACGCCTTCTGGGTGTTCATGATGCAGTTCATGCCGCATGTGACCAGCCTGATGGGCCGGCTGCTGATGGGCGGCTGCATGCTGCTGGGCTCGCTGATGATCGTCGCAATGTCGTCCTGGCTGAATGCTTCGGCGCTGGCCGGCGCCGCCGCCATCCAGCAGCATCTCGCCATCACGGTGCAGAACTACACGCGCGATCTCGATCGTGCCAACAGCCAGGCGATCGCGGCACAGAGCCTGCTGCCGGACATCCAGCTCGCCTCCTCGCGCTTCGCCAAGCTTGCCGACGCCGAGCGCGCCGGCTCGCTCACCGGCACCTCGGGCTCCGGCACCGTGGTCCAGCTGCTGACGCAGATGTCGACGCAGCTCGATGGCCTGGGGCAGCAGGTGCAGGACTCCGGCAAGCGCGTCTCCGCGCTGTACGAGCAGGGCAGCAAGAGCCTCGCCAAGATGCGCGAGCTGATCTCCGACCGCGGCCCGATCGCGACACGCAGCGACGCCTTCGCCACGGAGTCGCTGACCTTGATGGGCGTGATCGCCAATCTGCAGCAGACGTCGGTGGCGCCCGCGGTCAAGCGCGCCGCGACCTCGCTCACGGCCGGCTTCATCGCGCCTGCCGCAGGGGGACGCAGCGGCGATCTCGCGGAGCGGCAGACCGCCGTGGTCGGCAAGGTGGAGGGCGCGATCGCGACGCAGGCCGCCTCGCTCGCGGATGCCGCCGACAAGATCCTGGCCCTGCCCCGCATCGAGCCGACGAGGTTCCAGTCGCTGTCCCCCGCCGAGGCCGTGCTGCGCTACGCCGGCGACTTCATCCCGAGCTGGGCCGGCGCGATCTCGATCGACCTGATGCCGGCGGTCCTCGTGCTGATCCTGTGCGTCGTCCATGCCGCCATCCGCCGCGAGGGCCTGCCGGCCGTGAGCGCGTCGAGCCTGACGGCGAGCGATCTCGTCACGGCGCTGCAGATCGCGCGCGAAGTCGAAGACGCGCGGCGCGCAGCGGAGGCGCGGCCGGTCGTCGGGCCGGGCGAGCCGGCGGTTGCGCCGCCTGCCGAGCCGCAGCCCGCGACAGCCAACGCGGCCGACGAGAACGTCACCACTTTGTCGTCGGCACGGATCGGGAAGTAGTTGCGTGGCCTCCGCCCTGAACCAGCGCGTTCACGCCTGGCTCGCCGGCAATCCGGACGAGAGCATCCTGCGCTGGGTGTTCCGCAGCATTGTCGTCGTGACCGTCGCAGTGCTGGCCGCGGACCTGCTCGAGATGAATGCGCCGCACGCACTCCCCGATGCGGCCCCGCCTCAGCTCGACGTTCAGCGCGAGCCGGCGGACACGCCGACGGATACCCCTTCCGTTCTGGCGCCGCTGATGAAGCGGCTGATGCCGCTGCCGCAAGGCGATCGCGCCCTGCAGCAACCGATCACATTCGAGCTGCGTGGTGCGGGCCGCCTCTACGCGACCGGCACGATCACGCCGGGCAGCGCGCGCGCCTTTGCCGACACGGTCGAGCGCTACGGCGAGTATATCAAGACGGTGGTGCTGAACTCGCCGGGCGGCTCGGTCGCCGACGCGCTCGCGATGGGGCGCCTGATCCGAACGAAGAAGTTCGCGACCGAGGTGGAGGCAGGGAAATACTGCGCCTCGTCCTGTCCGCTCATGTTCGCCGGCGGCGTCGAGCGCCGCGCCGGCGAGAAGGCGGTCATCGGCGTGCATCAGATTGCCGCGGTCCCTTCCGCCGCAACAGTGCGGTCCGGCGACGACATGAGCGTGGCCCAGAACGTCTCCGCGCGCTGCCAGCGTCATCTCGCCGACATGGGGATCGATCTCAAGGTCTGGGTGCACGCGATGGAGACGCCACATGACCAGCTGTTCACATTCAAGCCGGACGAGTTGAAAGCACTCAATCTCGTCACGGCGATGCCGGATTCCCGTCCCGAAAAACCTCGCAGTTAGTTTGTCAGGTCCGGCTTGAACCTTCCGCCGCGACGGCGGAACCAAGCCTGGACGGCGGCGTTATCGGCCGTCACACTGGAGAACATGACTATGCGGACGTTCGTGGGAATGATCCTTGGCGCGCTCCTTCTCGGGTTCGGCGTCTATATCCATGATTCGATGCAGACGTCTGAAGTCGCCAACGGCGCCTCGGCGCAGACGCGCCGGACGATCGTGAACTGGGACGTCGCCTCGGACAGCTGGAATTCGCTGAAGACCCGCGCGCATGACGACTGGGTGCGCATCTCGTCGAAGTAATCAGCACGACCGATCCTTATCTGACAGGCGCCTCGACTCCGGTCGGGGCGCCTTTTGCGTGTCCAATCAGTTCGCCGCCTTGGCCTTGCGTGCGTCGGCGATGACCTGCTCGAACTGCGCCATCGTCAGCACGCCGGGGACCCTGAACTTGCCGACGATGAAGGACGGCGTGCCACGGAAACGCAGGCCACGCGCCTGGCTGTCGTTGCGGGCGAGCATCGCGTCGATCGCCTTGCTATTGGCGGAGAGGTCGCGCTTGGCGCGATCGACGTCGATGCCGCCCTCCGCGAGCAGCTCATCGATGCGCGACTCCGTCAGCTTCGAGCTGGTGCCGATCAGCGCCTCATGCGCCTTCGCGTATTTGTCCTGATATTTGCAGGCCAGCGCCATCCGCGCCGCAGCGACCGAGGCCGGGCCCAGGATCGGCCATTCCTTCAGCACCCAGCGCACCTTGCCGTCGTCGTGCACGACCTGCTGCAGCTCGGGGTCGAGCTTGCGGCAATACGGGCAATTGTAGTCGAACCATTCGACGATCGCGATGTCGCCGGCGGCATTGCCGAGCACCGGCGCATCGGGATCGCGCAGCACCGAGGCTTCGTCAGGCTCGTCGGCTCCCTGGGCGCGGGCCATGCCCGGCCACGACGCCAGCGCGGCGGCCGCACCAAGGAGTTGGAGGACGCCGCGCCGGCTGGCGGTCAGCGAAGTGTCGTCCGACATGCGGCGTGTCATCAAATCAGCTCCAGATGTGCAGCAGGCTGCGGGTCAGCATATACAGCGCCACCGCTGCGATCACGACCGAAAACACGATGTTCAGCGCGCCGCGCCGCTCCGAGAGATGGCGCGCCAGCCGGGTGCCGGCAAGGCCCCCGGCGATACCGCCAGCGATGAACAGTCCGGCAAGATCCCAGGCGACCAGGCCGGACCACGCATAGCTCGCCGCCGTGGTGAGACCGAACGTGGTCACCGCGACCAGCGACGAACTCACTGCATTCATGATCGGCATGCCCGTCGCCGCCATCAGCGCCGGCACGATCAGGAAGCCGCCGCCGATGCCGAAGAAGCCGGACAGCGTGCCGGTGGCGAGACCGAAGCCGAGGATCGCCGGCACATTGGCCATGCTCATCTTGACGTCGGGGATGCCGATGCGCGCGCGCGTCTTCAGCATCAGGAGCGCGATCACCATCATCACCAGCGCGAACAGCGCCAGCAGCTTCTGACCGTCGACCATCTTGCCGAGCAGCGAGCCGGTGAAGGCGCCGACGATGCCGGCCGCCGCGAACAGCGCCGCGATCGGCCAGATCACGGTGCCCCCGCGCGCGTGATTGGCGAGGTTGATCGCGGCATTGGTGGCGACCGCGATGGCGCTGGATCCGATCGCGATGTGCGGCTCCGGCACGCCGACGACATAGACCATCAGCGGCACCGCCAGCACCGAGCCGCCGCCGCCGACGAGGCCGAGCGAAAACCCGACCATCGCGCCGCACAACAGACCGAGCACGCCTTGAAGAGCAGAGATCATGGCCGGAGCAGATTCATGTCCCGGCCATCAAGGCAAGCCCCAAATTCACCGGAGCAGCAATGCCGTTGCGATTCGGAGAAGCGGCCGGAGGCGTCACGCCTCCGGCCAGTGAAGATGCTGCGCTGCGTCGGCTCAGGCCGCGCCCTTCAGCTTCTTGGTGCATTCGCTGAAGTAGCCGCCGCCCTTCTGGATCCACTTCAAGCCGCCATTGGCGTTGGTGGCCTTGTTGGCGTTGTACTGATCGACGCACGTATGCATGCGGGCCGTGCCCGGTTTTTCCTTGGCGTATTTCTGATCGACCGCAGTCGGGAACACGGCCGGGCCGCTCGGCGCCGGAGCCGCTTCCTCCTTGGCGGCCGACTTGGCCTCCTTGGCGGGCTTCGCCTCGGCAGCGGGTGCCGCCGGAGCAGCGGCCGGTGCCGCGGCGGTGGCGTCGCTGCCGCACTGGGCCTTGCGGAAGTCGTTCCACTTCTGGCCGTTCAGCGTGCCGGCGTCCTTCGCCTGCTTGTACTTGGCGCTGCATTCCTGCGCCGTCAGCGCCTGCGCCGGCGCGGCGGCGAACGTCGCGAGGCCGATCGCGGCCAGTGCAGCGAGCGACGGAGCAACCAACGATTTTGCGTGAAAACTCATCCCAGATCTCCCTGTGGAGCATGTTGAATGGGACTATGATACTAGCGAGCCGCCCGCGCACGACAAAGCAGGCGGGAGCGTGGCGTCGCGAAAATATAATTTGCCTCGCGCGACGATCCGGATCATTCCATTCACACCGGGTTCAGCATCGCCGGACATCGCGCCGGACCGTTTCAATCGAGGACTTCTGCATGAAATTCACTGCCCGCGCGGCGCTCGCAGCCGCCGCCATCGCCACCCTGTTGGCCGCGGGTCCCGCCTGGTCGCAACCTGGATTGACGCTGCCAAACCGTCCCGACGCCGCCACCGACAAGTTCTCGACCCTCGACAAGACCACGCGCCGGACGATCTCGATGGCCTGCTCGAAGGAAGCCGACGAACAGGGCATCTTCCGCGGCAAGGCCCGCGGCAAATTCCGCTCCGCCTGCAAGCAGGAGAAGGCGGCGGCACTCACAGCGCCGGCTTCGGCTCCCGCGGCTCCGGCAGCGCCCGACAAGCCGAAATGATCGGGACGGCGGCCGCGCGCGCATGGCCCCTCGGCGGCCGCGTTCATTGTTCCGCAACGCAGGCTTTGGCATATAGCCCAGCGTGCGCCAGATCATCTCCTCCCTCCCCTTCGAGCTGCCGGACCGCGCCAAGACCTTGAGCGCGCTCGAGACGCTCGCGCTCGGCACCGCCGGCGGCCTGATCTTCCTGTTCGCCCATCTGCCGGGCGGCCTGATCTCGGGCGCGATGATCGCGACCGGGATTGCCGCCATCGCCGGCCGCCCGCTGGCGATGCCGCCGATCCTGACCCAGACGATCCTGCTGCTGCTCGGCATCTCCATCGGCGCGATCGTCTCGCGCGAACTGATCACCCATGTCAGCGCCTATCCGGTGACGATCGGCCTGCTGGCGCTCGCGACGTTCTGCTCGACCTTCGGCTCCAGCCTGTATCTGCAGCACGTCCACGGCTGGGACCGCACCTCGGCGCTGCTCGCCGGCAGCCCCGGCGCGCTGTCGCAGATCACGCTGCTCGCGGTCGAACGCGGCGCCGATCTGCCGGCGATCGCGGTGGTGCAGACGCTGCGCGTCATCATCCTGACCGCAGCGCTGCCGCTGGTTCTGGCCATCGCCGGCGTTGCGCCGGCGGCGCCGGTCTCGCTCGACCAGAGCGTCGCCTCGCCGCTCGGCCTGCTCGTGCTGCTGGTGGCCTCGCTGGTCGCCGCCATGCTGATGCAGCTGATCAAGTTTCCGGCGAGCTGGCTGTTCGGCGCGATGGTTGCCAGCGGCGTCCTGCACGGCACTGGCCTCGTCGAAGGCGGCCTGCCGGACTGGATGCGAGGCGTGGCGCTGATCGGCATCGGCGCCCTGATCGGCAGCCGCTTCGCGCGGATGCGGGTCAAGACCCTGGTCGGACATCTCAGGGCCGCGCTCGGCTCGTTCGCGATCGCGGTGGCGATCTCCGCCGCCTTCGTGACCGTGATCGTGCTGACGACGCATGTGCGCTTTTCCGACACCATCGTCGCCTTCGCGCCCGGCGCGATGGACGCCATGATGGCGCTGGCGCTGACCCTGCACATCGACCCGATCTTCGTCGGCGCGCATCACCTCTCGCGCTTCGTCTTCGTCACCATCGCCACCCCCGGTATCGTCCATCTGTTCGGACGGCCGCAGGAGGACGTCGACGATTAGGCGGCAGCCGTCTTGCGGGTGAGGCCCCAGCCCGCGATCGCGGCGATGAAGAGCGAGATCAGCACGCTGTAGCCGGCCAGCGAGAGGCCGAGGAAGCGGAATTGCACCTCGTCGCAGCGCACGACATGGACGCTGTCCAGCCGATCCAGCAGCGTGCCGGCGCTGCCGAGATTGCCGATCGGCCCGGTGCATTCGGTCGGCCCCGGCCAGAAGCCCCATTCGACGCCGGAATGGTAGACGCCGAGCCCGGCATTGCCGAGCGCCGCCAGCGCGATCAGGCCGAGGCCGGCGAGCACGAGCACGCGTGGCGCGCCGCCTCTCGCGGCCAGCGCAATGACCAGCCCGAGCGGCACGATCGCGTAATAGGCCCAGCGCTGCTTGAGGCAGAGCTCGCAGGGCTGCAGGCCCCAGACCAGCTGCATGTACCAGGCGCCGGCCAGCGCGGCCGCGGAGATGCCGGCCGCGAGCAGGGCGGCGGTCACGGCGGGGCTGATGCGCCCGGCCGCCGGGTGGGCCATCACGGAGGTCTGGGTCATCGGTCCCTCGCACATGTCGCCGGCCTCGCGCCGGCGCCGTTCCGGCTCCTACTCCGGCCCGCGAAAGCTGTCGAGATGAGACGCCATCACGTCCGTGCGGGTTGACCCCGCCCCGCCGCCCGCTATAGTCCGGCCCGCTTCGCTGGTTCCTGCACAGGGTCCATCGCGAATGCCCCTGTGGCGGAACTGGTAGACGCGCTCGACTCAAAATCGAGTTCCGCAAGGAGTGCTGGTTCGATTCCGGCCAGGGGCACCACGCTTCGCCCTGCGGGCTACGCGTGGCGCAGCCGCGCAGGAGCCCGCAGGGCGAAGCGTGTCCGGCGAAGCCTCTTGGCGAAGCCGGACGTTTGAGCCCCCCAAGTCTCGCTTGAGCCGCGCTCTCGCATCTCGGATCAACACTGTCAAACAGCCACGCGCCGTCAACCACACGGTCGCTCCACACATGCGCACGCACTCTCGCGGCTTGTTCAGCCCGAGCGATGCATCCGTCGCACGCCTCGAAACACATCAGAGGCGCAGGGAGAGCCGGACCTCGACTGAGGCCCGTGGCCCGCCTGCGGAAAAAATGCAGGCGGCAGGTACCACAGGTCCAGCCGGACAGACCCGACCCTCCCTGCGCGCTGGTTTTAACGGTGTCCTTCGTGCTCTCCTTGGGGACCGGCTTTTTGCCCCCATCGCCCGCGCCTGCCGTCGAGCAACGACACGGACTTGACCTCAGCACCGGGAGGCCGGGACCACACGACTTCTCCGTCCGCGACACGAGCGCTCGTCCGGCGCCGCATCCACGTCCATCGCAGCCCACCTCCACGTATCGTGACGACGCGTACGCCCTCTGCATCGAGGCGGAATGCAGGGAGTAGAACATGATTTTCGGAAAAATAGTAGTGGAATATTTTTGCAGGAAGCTCTTGAACGGAGGCGAGCGATTGCCGCAGCGAGCGAAATTGGCCGTCCGGCGCAGTTCACTCACCTGCTGCCTTGCAGGCTGCTTCTATGGGGACCAAGCTCCTTTCGCAGAGCCTCACGCCGCTGGCGGTGTCGACCAGGACAGCTCGCCTTTCTGATTCCAGAACGACTCCGTCAGTGACGCGCCGTTGAGCTTCAAGGTGGCGTAGCCATTGGTAACGAAATAGCTTTCGCCCGGTCCCACAACCTGGCTTTCGAACCAGAGCACGTTGTTGGATTGGCTCAGATCGGAGGCGACACCCCAAGGGATGCAACCATGCCCACAGCACCGCGGATAGATGGTGATCCCATTGATCGATTGAGGTCTGTACACCGCGCCCGCATGCACATGGCCCCAGTACCACAAGACGCTTTGGCTGGCGGCAGCCGGGAGCTGTTGCAAGCACCGTGTCACCTGCTGCCATAGCAAATAGGGATCGTCAGCCGCCGTCGGGATCGACCCGTCCAGGTTCAAGCCGTTGTGGTGCGTGAGCAGGATCAGGCGTTGCCCGGCCGTGAGCTGAGAGATCTGCTGCTGCAGAAACTGCAACTGGCCGCCGTCCGGGCCCAAGCTGCCGATCATGTAACCAGGGAAGTCTTCGAGCTGGTTGTCCGGTGCATAATAAGCGGAATCGAGACCGACGATGCGGAACGAGTTGTTGTAGAGCGCGAAGCAATTGCCGCCCTGTGCCGAGAACGGTGCCTGAGCCAGAGCCGAGGCGTAGCCGGTGGCGTGAGCATACATTTCGTGATTGGAGTTGAGCGTAAACGATCTCCCGACGGCGCCTGGCCAAACGTCGACGAGGTTCGTCGACTCGTAGGGGTCCAGAATGTCGCCGCCGTTGGTGCCCGCATAGTAGACGTCGCCGAGGTGAATCAAGTAATCGGAAAGCTTTGCGGCAGCACCGACCGCCAAGGCTGGCGGGTTCGCTCCGCCCCAATCGCCGAGAAGGGCCAGCGTGGCGCTGTCCGGAATCTGAATTGTTTTGCCGACCGCGAACGGTGGCGTCGAGCCTTCGGTCAACACCATCGCCGGGAAGCAATAGGCCCACCCGGGATCCGTGGAGTCAAAATCGACGCCGCCGAAATAGACCTGGCCATCCGGCCCAACATTGGTGAAGAAGTCGGCCGGAGCCGCAGCGCCCGGCGCGAGCATTTCGCCGTCGAGGTCGTCATTGAGCAGACGGTGCAATGCCGCGAGTTCGCGAGGAGCCGGACGCAAGACGGCCGCGACTGCCTTGCTCCGCGCCGCCAGAGCATGGTTGTGAGCGTCGAGCATCTTCAGCTGCAGCTTCGGCTTTTTTTCCGGTGGCACCTTGGCCCAGGCTGCTCTCACCTGCTGCCGCAATCGACTGAGATCCTTCATGGGTCGCTCCTCCCGCTGAACAACGTTGTCTTGTTCGATTCGAACGGCGGCGTCCGAACGGCCGGGCACAGGCAAAGAAAACTTTAGATGATAAGATATAGCGGAACAATCAAAAGTAGAGTACTGTGCGACACCGGGGCGAGGGATGGCAGCTCCAGAAGCTTGACCGGGCAGCGCCGACGAGGGCCGAACTTCGACCCGGATCCACCCGGCCTCTGCGAGCCGCTTTGGCCATCGCGATCAGGATTCCTCCGATGCCCGCACTGTCACGTGACTTCGACCTGCACTCCGATTCGGAACGCCTGCGCGTGACGATCGATCTTCCGGCGAAGGAAACGCTGCCGCGTGTGCCGTCGCTGCACGGCGCTGGCCTCTAGAACTTCACACGGATGGACTACCTCGCCGCGCATCTCGTCAAGCTAGGCTGGGGACCGTCCGTTCGACTTCTCCGGACATCGCGACAGCTCGGGCAAGATGAGCGGGTCGGGCTTCGCGAAGCGAATGCACGAGGAGTCGGTCGTGGCGGTCGAGCTCGATTAGACCACAGCACCGGTCCTGATCGGGACCAGCATGGGAGAGCATCTGGCGTCGCGCCTCAGCGAAGAGCTGAAGCCGTCACATCTCGTCCTGTTCTGTCCGGCGGCGTACGGCGCCGCCACCGAGGCGAACACCTTCAGCCCTGCATTCACCGACGCGCTCAGACGACCGGGCTCCTATCGCGACTCGCCGGCCTACGCGGCGATCAGCAGATACGAGGGCCGCTTCACCCTCATCATCGGTGCGGAGGACGAGATCATTCCGGGCGAGGTGATCGACCTCTATCTGACAGCGGCAAAGCGCGCAGCGTAAGGCTGGAACGCATTCCCGGCGCGCCACGCCCGATCCACCGCTGGGCCGTCAAGACTGAGGATGCCGACCGTGTCGTGCTCTCGATCGTCGAAGACGAACTGGGACGATAGCTCCGATCGGACAGCTCCTGCAAAGAGCCATCCGACGGGAGCCTCGCAATCGCGCCAACTACTTCCCCATGCTCCCCGCCTGGTTCGTGCCCGGGCCGACATTGCCCTGGCTCGACGAGGTGGAATCGCGACCGGACTTCATGTTGCCGCCGCCGGGCTGCATGTTGGCGCCGGTGGTCTGCGACGAGTTCGTCGACATCGACGACTGATGCTTCTTGTGGTGCTTGGCTTCGGCGGCGAACGGCGCGGCGGCGAAGCTGAGGGCGACGAGCGTGGCGAGGGCGAGCTGAGTCTTCTTCATGGATCCGATCTCCATCGGGTTGAAACGACACGCTCGCCCAACCCGCTGCTGACGACCGCGTTCCGGATCACCGATCAAGCGTCGGTGTGCGCTGGATCTGCCTGATGAGGAACGGAATGCTGTTAGTCGTGGCGCAGCGGGCGATTGCTGCTTCGCAACAGGCTCACGCCGTGGCCTGCACCGGCGCCGCCGCCGGCTGCGTTTTCGGGAACGGCCTGAACGTCATCATCATCAGGACGGCGCCGAGGCCCATCACCCAGGAGCCGACATAGAGCCACGTGTAGCTGGCAAAGCTGTCATAGATCAGGCCGCCGGCGAGCGGGCCGGTCGCCATGCCCAGGCTGCCGGCCATCGCGGTGCCGCCGATCACCGTGCCCATGATGCTCTGCGGAAAGTTGTCGCGCGCGATCGATGCGTAGAGCGGCATGGTGCCGGCATAGAGGAAGCCGAAGGCCGCGGCGACCGCGTAGAACGCGGCGAGATCGCGCACGGCGACATAGGCGAGCGCGCCAAACGCCTGCGCCAGCAGGCCGAGGACGAGCACGCGCTTGGCGCCGAAGCGGTCGCCGAGCAGGCCGAAGGCGATGCGGCCGCCGAGGCCGGCAAGGCCCTCGATGCTGTAGATCGTCACCGCCGCCATCAGCGGGATGCCGCAGGTGACGGCGTAGCTGACGGTGTGGATGATCGGGCCGGAATGCGTTGCGCAGCAGAAGAAGTTGGTGGCGAGCAGGATGAGGAACTGCGGCGAGCGCAGCGCCGCCGATCGTGTCATCTCGGCCGGCGCGGCGTCAGGCCCAGCCGCGAGGACGGCGCCGGGCGCGGACAGAGGCGGGCGGCCGACCAGCAGCGAGGTCGGGATCATGATGGCGGCGACGATGGCCGCGATGCACTGCATTGCGGTGCGCCAGTCATAGGTCGAGACGAGCCAGGCCGCGAGCGGCGACATCGTCATCGGCGCCACACCCATGCCGGCCGACACCAGGGAGACCGCGAGGCTGCGATGGGTGTCGAACCAGCCGGTGACGGTCGCCATGACCGGCGGAAAGATCGCCGCGGTCGCGACGCCCGCGATCAGGCCGAACAGCAGTTGGAACATCAGCAGCGATGATGTCAGGCTGGCCAGCAGAAGACTCAACGCGAGCAGGGTCGAGCCGATCAGCAGCACGGGCCGCGGACCGATGCGGTCGGACAGCGTGCCCCAGGCCATGCTGGTGCAGGCCATCGCCAGGAAGCCGATCGTCAGCGCGCTGGAGATGCCCGCGACCGACCAGCCGGTCGCGGCGGCCATCGGCTTGAGGAACACCGGCAGCGAGAACAGGCCGCCGACGGCGACGCAGCCGAGCACGCCTCCCGCCGCCACGATCACCCAGCGATAGCGAGATGCGTTCATCGGTCGTCTCCGTTCTACCCGGCTCTTTCGGGAAGACGTGTGGATTAGCGCCGAGACGACACGGAACCGCATTTTTTCTGGGCGACCGTGCGGAACCGCAGGATATCGCGGTCAATCGCTGCGACATCACGCGATCGAACGTTCCGCGTCAACTCATCAGGTCCCAGAAGCTCGCCTTGCGGCCATGCTCGAACTTCAGGCGCGCGAGATAGGCCGCGTGCGGCTCGACAGGGCCGAAATCCGCGATGACCGCAGCGAGGCTGCTGCATTCGAGCAGATCGCGGGCGGCATGACGATAGCGGCTGGTGCGGCTGCCCTGCAGCGTGTCGTCGATCATCGCGCGCAGCAGCAGCGTGGCGGCAAGCGGATGCTTGCCGGCGAGCGCATCAGCGGCCGGGGCGAGCACGTGATAGGCCTCGCCGTTCAGCTCGCGGCTGCGCGCCAGCACGAGCTTCGCGGCGCGATCCAGCGCCGGCCAGCGGATCAGGAAGTCGAGCGCCCATATCAATCGCGGGAACTGTTCGACGTGATCGAGCGCGCGCCGCTCGGCCTCGACGTCGTCGAAGTCCGGCAGGCGCTTGAGATGAGCGCGCAACTGCCGTGCGTCGAGGCTGCGCGCAAAGCAGGCCCAGCGCGCGGCCTGCGCCTCCTCGCCACGTCCGAGGCCGTCGAGCACCTCGATGCGCGCATCCTCCCAATCCGGATCGGGACGGCTCGGATTGCGAAGCTCGGCGGCGTCGAGGACCTGCAGCGCCTCCGTGGCCCGCCCGGCCGAGAGCAGCCGCAGGGCGATATAGGCCGCGATCTCCGACCGCCTGCTCTCCTCCTCGTCGAATTGCGCGATGTAGAGGTCGACGTCATGGGTCGCATCCGCGATGGCCAGCAACGCTGCGCGGCAATTGCTGCTGCGGCGGTGCTGCTCCGCCTCCTGCTCATAACGGGCATCGCTGCTGCCCCAACCCGCGGCCCTGCGTTGGGTTAGCGAGGGGCGTTCGACCGGTGTCTTGGCGAATTCGACGAAGCGCTGTTTGAGATGCGCAAGCCCGCGCTCGCCGAGCGCCGGGGCCACCGTCTCGATCAGATCGCCATATTGTGCATAGGCATTGCGGTCGAGAGCGATGAAGACGCGGTCGGCCAGGGCGATGGGATCGGCCTTGGCGGCCTCAGCCAGCGGGCCGAGATCGGCGCAGGCCGCGCAGAAGATGTCGTGAAGCACGCCGTCGCTGTCGTCACAGCGGCTGAGGACGCCGTTCGCCAGATCCATGAACTGCCACATCAGCTCCAGCGCCGCCGATGCGTCGTGTTCCGCGACCTGCTTGGTGATGCTGCCGCGCAGCGCCTCGAGATCGCCGGCCAGCGGGCGCAGCTTGTTGCGCTCGAGGAAGGTCGTGGCGCGGGCGATCTGCGTCATCCGCTTGCGCAGCTCGGTTGCGACCTTGGCCGGGGTCGCGACCTCGAGCTTCAGGCGCCGCTTGATCGCCGCATCGCGCTCGGCGACCTCCAGCAGCAGCTCGGCGAGGCGCTGCGCCCCGAGCTGCTCCAGGGCCTTGGCAGTCAGCGGCGCGCTGGAGACCATGGCAGTCCTCTCTGGCTCACACGGGGGTCATGCCGTGCTGGCGCTTTGTCTCGGCGGTCTCGTCCGAGACGAGGTATTCGATGAAGGCGCGCGCGGCGTCCGCGTGCGCGCCGGCCTTGCAGAGCGCGGCTGCGAACACCGTGCCCGGCTGCAGCGCTTCGGGCAGCAGGCCTACGATGTCGATGCCGGGGGCGCCGAGCATCTCGCTGAGCTGCTGGAAGCCGACATCGACCTCGCCATCGGCGAGGAGTTTTGCCACGGGAATTCCGGGCTTGGCCTGCACCAGCCGCGAGGCGCCGTCGCCCTCCAGGCCCCAGTCGCGGGCGAGCTTCTGGACATGGGTGCCGCTCGGGCCGGTGGAGATGCCGATCGCCTTGGCGGTCTCCATCGCCTTGCGCACGGCGGCCTCGTCGAGCGGATCGGGTTTTGCAGCGCCCGCGCGCACCGCCATCGCCATCGGCGATTCCGCGATCTCGATGATGCTGCCGGCGACCAGATGGCCGTCGGCCTCGAGCTTCTGCAGCGCGTCGGAGGCCAGCACCGCGAAGTCGAACGCTTCGCCGGCGCGGATGCGCTTGGCGGCATCGACGCCGCCGACGGATTCGATGGTGATCACCTCCCCGGTCGCCTCCTCATAGGCGGCCGCGAGCTCGGCGAGGATCTGCCGGGTCGCCATCGAGGAAATGCCGGCGGCGGTGACGCTCATGGGAGACTCCGTTGGACGAGAGAATTGCAGCGCTCCGAGACGACGCGCTGCGACGTCTTATCGGTATGGCAAGCGGGGCCGCGGGGCAAGGCAGAGGGATGCGACGTCATCGCGGCGAGCGCCGCTGCGCTCCCTCTCCCCGTTCTTCACGGGGAGAGGGTTGGGGTGAGGGGCAGCGGCATCGGCGGTGTTCATGGGGCACGATTGCGATGAAAACGCTTCGGAAGGTCGACTACATCGCAGATTTCTTGCTGCAGAAGGAGACTCCGGTCTCATAACTAAGTCTGCTCGTGGGGCTGCCCCTCACCCCGACCCTCTCCCCGTAAGAACGGGGAGAGGGAGCGCACTGCCCGTGCTGAGACATCGCGCCTCGTCGTCCAAACCGCAGCCCCTACTTCGGCACGCTCTCCAGGTCCTCCAGCCACGCTGCGGCATTGCCGTCGGACGGCGCGCGCCAGTCGCCGCGGGGGGACAGCGCTCCGCCCGCCACCACCTTCGGGCCGTTGGGCATCGCCGAGCGCTTGAACTGGCTGAAGGCGAAGAAGCGCTTGAGGAACACCTCGAGCCACTTCCTGATGTCGCCGAGCGCATAGGCGTTGCGCTTGTCATCCGGGAAATGCGGCGGCCAGGCGCCCTCGCGCGCGTTCTTCCAGGCGTGATGCGCCATGAAGGCGATCTTCGACGGGCGCAGGCCGTAGCGCAGCGTGTAGAACAGGTTGAAGTCCTGCAGCTCATAGGGGCCGATCGCGGCCTGCGTGCTCTGCGGCGTCTCGCCCTCCTTCACCGGCACAAGCTCCGGCGAGATCTCGGCGGAGAGCACGGCTTCCAAGGTGCGGTCGACATCGGCCGAGAACTGATGCGAGGCGATGACCCAGCGGATGAGATGCTGGATCAGTGTCTTCGGCACGCCGGCATTGACGTTGTAATGCGCCATCTGATCGCCGACGCCATAGGTACACCATCCGAGCGCCAGCTCGGAGAGATCGCCAGTGCCGAGCACGATCCCGCCGCGGTCGTTGGCCAGGCGGAACAGATAATCGGTGCGCAGGCCTGCCTGCACGTTCTCGAAGGTGACGTCGTAGACCTCCTCGCCGCGGCCGAAGGGATGGCCGATGTCCTTCAGCATCTGCGTCGCCGCGGGGCGAATGTCGAGCTCGGCGGCGCTGACCTCGAGCGACGTCATCAGCGCATGCGCGTAGGACTTGCTCTGCGCGCCCGTGGCGAAGCCCGGCATCGTATAAGCGAGGATGTTGGTGCGCGGCAGGCCGAGCAGGTCCATCGCCTTGGCGGCGACGATCAGCGCATGCGTGGAATCGAGGCCGCCGGAGACGCCGATCACGATGCGCTTGGTGCCGGTGGCGCGCAGCCGCTGCGTCAGGCCGGCGACCTGGATGTTGTAGGCCTCGTAGCAGTCCTGATCGAGCCGCGCGGGATCGCTCGGCACGAACGGAAAGCGCTCGATGCTGCGCCGGAAGCCGATGTCGGCCTCCGTCGGCTGCAGCTCGAAGCCGATGCGGCGCCAATGCACGCCCTGGTCTTGCGCGCGCGCATTGTCGTCAAACGTGCCCATCAGCGCGCGCTCCTGCCGCAGCAGGTCGAGATCGACGTCAGCGAAGATGGTCTGGCCGGTCTGGCGGAAGCGCGCGCTCTCGGCGAGCAGCGCGCCGTTCTCGAAGATCGAGGTCTGGCCGTCCCAGGCGAGATCGGTGGTGGACTCACCGACACCGGCGGCGGCGTAGATGTAGGCGGCGAGGCAGCGCGCGGAGGTGGAGCGGCACAGCAGCGAGCGTGACTCGGCGCGGCCGACAGTGATCGGACTGCCGGAGAGATTGGCGAGCACGGTGGCACCGGCGAGCGCGAGCTCGGAGGCGGGCGTGACCGGGACCCACATGTCCTCGCAGATCTCGACGCCGATCACGAGGCCGGCGACATCGGCGGCGGCGAACAGCAGGTCGGTGCCGAACGGCGCCATGGTTTCGGCGACCTCGATCATCTCGCCGCGGATGCCGGCGCCGGAGGCGAAGTGGCGGGCTTCGTAGAACTCGCGATAGGTCGGCAGATAGCTCTTCGGAATGACGCCGAGCACCTCGCCGCGATGGATCACGACGGCACAATTGTAGACGCGGTGCGCAAAGCGCAGCGGCGCGCCAACGATCAGCACCGGCATCAGATCGTGCGAGGCCTCGACCAGGGTGAGCAGGCCACGTTGCACGGCGTCGAGCAGCGGATCCTGCTTGACCAGGTCCTCGATGGCGTAGCCGGACAGGCACAACTCGGGGAAGACCGCGACCGCCGCGCCGTTGTCGTGGCAGGCGCGTGCGGCCGCCAGGATCGCCGCCGCGTTGGCGGTCGGATTGGCGACGCTGGATGCGGTGACGCAGGCGGCGACGCGGGCAAAGCCATGGCGGTAGATCGAATGGAAGTTCATCGGGCAGTCCATCTCCTGTCGCCTGATCATAAGACATGTTCCATGACGGGAGCCATGACAAGGGCGGCAGGTCAGCACCGCCGCAGTCGCAGACGGCACGTCATTTGATTTGCACTGGCCGCCCAGGGACGGCTAACTCGGGTCCGAGTCCATTCGAGCAGCTCCGGTCCAGCGCAGGCATGAATCTCTTCGTCATCGGCTTCGGCTATAGCGTCCAGCGCTTCGTCGCCATGCATGGCAGCGCCTTGGCACGGATCGGCGGCACGGTGCGCAGCGCCGAGACACGCGCGCAACTGGCGCCCCATGACATCGATCTGTTCGACGGCACGGTGCCGGCCGCGGCGACGCTGACCAAGGCGGCCGAAGCGGATGTCGTGCTGATCTCGGCGCCGCCCGGCGCAGGCGATGATCCGGCGCTGACGCATTTCGGGGATGCGATCACGTCGGGCCGCGCACGCGTCGTCTATCTCTCCACCGTCGGCGTTTATGGCGACCACCAGGGCGCCTGGATCGACGAGGACACGCCGCTGGCGCCGGAGCAGGACCGGGTGCAGGCGCGCGTCCGCGTCGAGCAGGAGTGGAAAAGCCGGATCGGCGACCGGCTGGCGGTGCTCCGGCTCGGCGGCATCTACGGTCCCGGCCGCAACGCGCTGGTCGAGCTGCGCGCCGGCCGCGCGCGGCGCATCGTCAAGCCGGGCCAGGTGTTCAACCGCATCCACGTCGACGACATCGCCGGCGCGATTTGGGGCGCGATCCGGCGCGAGACCGGCGGCGCCTGGAACATCGTCGACGACGAGCCGGCGCCGCCGCAGGACGTCATCGCCTACGCCGCAAAGCTGATGGGCATCGCGCCACCGCCGGAGCTGCCGTTCGACAGCGTCGACCTGTCGCCGATGGCGAAGAGCTTCTACGCCAGCAACCGCCGCATCCGGAACAGCAGGGCCAAGCAGGACCTTGGCCTGGTGTTCGCCTATCCGACCTATCGCGCCGGGCTGGACGCGCTGTGGGCGGCAGGCGAAGGGCGGAGCTGAGCAAACACGGCTCAGGAGACGGCTGCGCAGGCCGCGCGCAGCCCGCGCCCGAACAGCCGCAAAGCCCCCTCTTCCGGCCCGGCCTCGCCGTCATGGCCGGCGAGCGAGCCGTCGATCCGGAGCATGGCCAGCCCATGCGCGAGCCCCCAGGCCGCCACCGCGGCCTGTTCGAGCGCTGCCGCCGGAGCAGTTGAACCGAGAAATTCCGCGAGAGCCTGGCGCAAAGGCGCAAACGTCGCCCGCTTCGCGGCGGAGACGTCGGGGTGAGCGTGCCAATCGTTCACCCCGACGCCGAACATCAGGCGGTAGAGCTGCGGCTGCCTCACTGCGAAACGGATGTAGTCGAGGCCGAGGCCGGTGAGCCGATCCTCCCCGGCCGGCCAGCGCGCCGCGGCCTCGGTCTGCGCGGCGGCCAGGGCAACGAAGCCGGCCTCCGCGATGGTCGCGAGCAGGTCCGCCTTGCCGGCGAAATGATTGTAGGGCGCGGATTGCGACACTCCGGCCGCGCGTGCGACCGCCCGGAACGACAGCGCCTCCGCCCCCTCCTGCTCGAGCAGGCCGGTCGCCGCCCCGATCAGCGCACGTTTCAAGTCGCCGTGGTGATAGGGCCTGCCCTGGGCCTGGGAGGGCGGTGTCGTGGACGGCGTTTTGGCAGGCGGCTTGGTCATCGCAAATCAATGTTGACAGTGATCATATTCGGTCTGATGATGTTAACACTGCTCATATCCAGATGAAACCAGACCGGGAGCCGATCCATGACCAAAGCGAACATCTCTCCGCCGGCGTCGTCCATGACCTCCCGGCGGAGCGCCCTGGCCGGCGCCGCCGGAGGGCTCGCGCTGGGTGCGATTGCGGGCGCCGCGGCGGTGGCGCAGGCAAGCCAACGTCCCGCTCCGACCATCATCGCAGCGCCGAAGCGGTTTGCCGGCAAGACCGTGCTGATCACCGGCGCCACGTCAGGGATCGGCCGCGCCGCCGCGATCGCTTTCGCCCGCCAGGGTGCGGCCGTCGTGTTCTGCGGACGGCGTGAGGAACTGGGCCGCGAGCTCGAAGCCGAGATCAAGACCCAGGGCGGCCGCGCGCGCTATATCCGGGCCGACGTCCGTGTCGAAGCGGAGATGCGCGACCTCGTGGCGCAGACCATCGCGAGCTTCGGCAGCCTCGACATCGCTCTCAACAACGCCGGCATCACGATCGAAAAGCCGCTGCACGAATACGAGGCCGGTGACTGGAACGACATCGTCGACACCAATCTGCGCGGCGTGTTCTTCGCCATGAAATACGAGATCGCCGAGATGCTGGCACGCGGCGGCGGCACGATCCTCGTCACCTCGTCCTCGGTGGCGCATCGCACGGGGCCGCGCCGGAGCATCTACACGGCAACCAAGGCGGGACTGATCGGGCTGATCAGGTCGGCGGCGCTCGACTACGCCGACGACAACATCCGCATCAACGCGATCCTGCCGGGGACCACCGACACCGCGCTGGTCCGCCGCGTGGCCGGCACGGAAGGCATGCCGGATGCGGCGTGGCAGATCGCCGCGACGCAATGGGCTCGCGCCAAGATGCCCGGCCTCAAGCGCATGGCCTCGCCCGAGGAAATCGCCGAGTTCGCCGTCGCCATGGCTTCCCCCGAACTGACCTACACGACCGGCGCGGCGCTGAGTTCGGACGGCGGCAGCGGCTGAGTTTTTGAGAAACCCCACGAAACCTTTCGCACCATCGGCGATTGCCACGAACAGAGATTGTCATGCGGGGCTGACGCGACTGGACGTCGCATCCCCCTCACACGAAGGATGTTCGACATGCAAGGCGATCAACCCATCAGTTGGCTGATGTTCTTCACCCTCGCCGCCGGCATCGTCATTGCCGCCGGCGCATTCCTCGCGTTCCTGCGTTCGCGCCAGAACCGCGAGATCGCGGCGGTCGCACTCGAAGGCGATGGCCGCGGCCGCGGCATAGCGCCCTCAGGCGCACTGCCCGAGATCGGCGGCATGGTCGTGCTCGGGCTCGTCGTCGCCGGCCTGCTGGTCGCCGGCTACCAGAGCGGCGGCGCGACCCGCTTTGCCGGCGGCGACAAGCCGACCGCGGTTCCGACCGCGCCGACCAACACCGACCGCGGCACCACCGTGGGCGCCGGCGCGGCGATCACCCCGCCGCAGGCCCCGACCATGACCCAGCCCGCCCGGCCCGATCCGGACCTGCGCACCGCTCCCGCCTCGTCGCCGACCGGCGCTGGTCCGGAAAGCGGCGGTCATCCGGAGGCCAATCCGCCGGCCCGCTGAAAAACACCCGAAACGCATGAAGGCCGCGCTTGGCGCGGCCTTTTTCATTTGTTTCATGTGGCAACGCTGGCCGCGTGACGTCACGCCGGCCTCAGATCGCGGAGGCCACCTTGTCGAGGCCGATGGTGCGGGCGAGCCGGCGGACTTCGTCCTTCTGGTCCTCGCGCAGCTGCCACAGCAGCGGCATCGCCGCGGACTTGAGCTGCTGCACCTCGTCCGAATCCGGATCGATCGCCACCGCGCCCGGCTTGGCGGCGCCCTGCCGCGCGGTGTGAATCTTCCTGGCGACCGCACGCAAAGCGGTCTCCACCGCCGGCCAATAATATTCCTGGCTCGAGGACAGCCGCAGCCGCTCCTTGATGCCGGCGATCTGCGTGTCCGACAGCAGCGAATAGGCCTTCTGCACCTCCGGCTTCAGCGGCGCCGGCGCCGGCTCGCTCTTGGCGAGGATCTTGGACTTCGGCACGATCGGCTCGGCGGTGACGGCGGCAGCCGCCGGCGCCTTCGGCATCTCCGGCTCGGCCGGCGCATAGGCATAGGCCTGGCGGAGCGACGCCTTCGAGGCGGCCGCCTGCTGCTTCTCCTCGGGGGCCGCAAGTGTGACCATCGCGAGGCGATCGCCCTTGGCTTCACGGTTGGAGGTCGGGCTCTTGGCCACCACGGCCGGCATCATCGCACCGGCCGAAGGCACGCTGTCCCGCATCAGGACGCTCGTCACGGCGGCGCCGGCGATCAGCACGCCCAGCAAAGCGACAAAAGCGATCGACTTCGTCACGCACATCTCCGTATCCCGGCCGACAGGCCGCACTTTGCCGTAAAGTGGGAGTTAATTAAGGCTTTACGATGCCACAGAAACACCCGGGCCACCATTCCGCCCTGTGAACATGGCGGATATTTTTTTCTCAGGCCGCCGAAGACAGCTCGGCAGGCATGTCCAGGTCATAGGCCGCCTGGATGTCGGCGACGATGTCGGAGGCTTCCCACAGCGCTTCGGGTTCCACCGAATGCAGGCTGATGGTCCAGTTCCCGCCACGGGCGGTGCGCGCAACACTCATGATGTCGAACTGAACGTTTCGGCAGAGCGGATGCCGCTGCAGGGCGTGTCCGACCCGGATCCGGATCTCTTCGAGCGTCGCCCGCTCCTTCTTATCCACCCACGCCAGTCCCATTGCGCATTTCCACCTCATTCAACTCGGTGGATTGTGAGACCGGATGGTTAATGCTGACTTAAGTTGCCGCCCTCGCTGACTGAACTACACGGTGTTCTATCCCGGCAAGCCGGCATGACGGTATTCATCTGCCGTGCGCGCGACGAGCTCGGCCACGGCGGGAATGTCGGTGACGCCCGACGTCGCATGGCCGGCGCTCCAGATGTCGCGCCAGCGCGTCGGCCGCCGCTCGCGCGCGCCGATGTCGATGTCCTTGCCGATCTCGATCGCTCCGCGCGCCGGCAGATCGTCAGGATCGAGCCCGGCGGCGACGATCGAGGGCCTGAGCATGCTGGTCGGCAGGCCGGTGAAGGCCGAGGTCAGCAGCACGTCATCGGCGGAGCTCTCGACCAGCATCGCCTTGTAGCGCGGATCGGCCATGCTCTCCTGCGTCGCGATGAACTTGGTGCCCATGTAGGCGAGCTCGCAGCCGAGCACTTGCGCCGCACGCAGCGCGACGCCGTCGCTGATGCCGCCGGCGAGCACCAGCGGGCCGTCGAAGAAGCCGCGGACCGCGCGCACGAAGGCGAACGGATTGAGCCAGCCGGTCTGGCCGCCCGCCCCCGCCGTCAGCAGCACGAGCCCGTCGGCGCCGGCCTGGACCGCGCGCTCGGCATGACGGATCGAGGCGACGTCGGCAAACACAAGCGCACCGGCATCATGCAGCGGCGCGATGACCGGCGTCGGCGAGCCGACCGAAGTGATGACGAGCTCGGGCTTGTGCCGCAGCAGCACCGCGAGATCGTCCGCCAGCCGCGCATTCGACCGGTGCACGATCAGGTTGGGGCACGGCGGCGCGGCCGCGGCGCCGCCGACCTCGCCCGCGCGCGCAAGCCGAGCGCGAATCTCGCGCAGCCACGCGTCGAGTTCGTCTGACGTGCGGCAGTTGACGGTGGGGAACGCGCCGATGACGCCGTTCAGGCAGGCCGCGCTCACCAGCTCGACGCCCGAGACCAGAAACATCGGCGCCGCGATCAGCGGCAATCGCAGCCGCGCGCGCAGGCTGGCCCATCTCGTCTGCTGCACCGCGTCTCCTCCCTGGTCCGTGTTTGACCAAGGGATAGCGAGGCGGCGTCGCGCGATCAATCGTCGCCGAAGAAGCTGAAGCGCGGCCCGTCCATGCCGACCGGCTGCGCCGCATAAGTCCGCGGCGTGGAATCGTCGCGCACGGCCTGCTCGACCGCGCGCAGATCCTGCTCGCGACGCAGACGGCGGCGTTCGACATATTGCCGGTGCCGCTCGGCGCGACGCTGCTCGGCCGTACGCTTTCGGTCGGCCTCGCGCGATTTCTGATCCGCATCCGGCGCCTTGTCCGCAACTTTCTCCGGGCCGCTGCTCTGCGATGTGTCTTGCGCACCGGGCGCGGCTTGAGCCGCGGCCGCCGTAACCGGGGAGGCCGACGGCTGCGCCGCGGGCTCGGTCGACACCGGCGTGACCGGAGCCGGTTCTGCGGCGGCCGGCGCAACCTTGACCGGCGTGATCGCAGCCGCCTGGGTGGCTACGAGATAGGACGACGCGGTCGGGCTCGGTGAGGCTTCCGGCGCCGGACGCTCGGCGCGGGCTTCGAGCACAGGCGTCTTTGGATTCATCTTCTCGGCGATGACGAGCCCGCCACCGAGACCGACTGCGACGGCGATCGCAACCGTTCCCGCGCCTGCAAAGAAAGCTGTCGAGCTGCGCATGGCCGTACTCCCTGATTGTTCGGGCGGGCAACGCGGCGCGCGCGACGATGTTCCGGACGGCATCGTGACGCGCTTGAGCGCGACCCGCATTCTGATAGCTTTCGTCACAAGCCATGCGACGCAACAACGATCGCGGCATTCGGGAGGACGTTCCATGAGCCATCAGCTTCATTCGTTTCCGGTCGTCTGCGAGCAGACCTTGCTGACGCTGTCGCGGCATCCGACGCGCACCGCCTTCAGCTGGCCGGATGGATCGTTGTCCTATCAGGGCGCGATCGACCTGATCGGGCGGATGCAGGGCGTGTTCATGCGGCTCGGCCTGCGGCCGGGAACATGTGTCGCGTTCCTCACCGCGAACCGCGCCGACACCTGGTGCGCCGGCATGGCCGCACAATTGTCGCGCCTCGCGATCACCTGGCTGCATCCGCTGGGCTCGCTCGAGGATCAGCTGTTCCAGCTCGCGGATTCCGAATCGCAGGTGCTGGTGATCGATGCGGCGGCGTTCCGCGACCGCGGCGGCGAGCTGGCCGCACGCGCCGATGGAGTCCGGCACGTCTTCACGCTCGGACCGGCCGGATATGGATCGGACCTGCTGGCGGCCCTCGATCAGGCCGGCCATGCCACGGCGCGCAATTTCGCCATGCCGGACGATGTCGCGACCTTGAACTACACCGGTGGCACCACCGGCAAGTCGAAGGGCGCGCTGCGTCACCACCGCGAATATGGCGGCTTCGCCCCCGCGATCCTGGCCGACTTCGAGATCCCCGAGCGCGCGCGCTATCTGACGGTGGCGCCGATCAGCCATGTCGCCGGCACCAAGGTGCTGCCGACCCTGATGCGCGGCGGCACCGTCCACATGCTCAAGGGCTTCGATCCCGAAGCCGTGCTGAAGACGATCGAACGTGAGCGCATCAACTTCACCCTGTTCGTGCCGACCATGATCTACGTGCTGCTCGATCATCCGGCGCTGGCTAAAACCGATCTCTCCTCGCTCGAGCTCGTGCTGTACGGCGCCTCGGCGATGTCGCCGACGCGCCTCGTCGAAGGCATCGAGCGCATCGGCCCGGTGTTCTCGCAGCTCTATGGCCAGACCGAATGCTATCCGGTCTCGGTGCTGCGCAAGGCCGACCACGATCCGAAGCAGCCGGAGCTGTTTTTGTCGTGCGGCTTCCCGATCGCCGCCTGCGAGGTCAAGATCCTCGATGACAATGATCAGGAGGTCGCGCAGGGCGAGGCCGGCGAGATCTGCGTGCGCGCGCCGCATGTCATGACGGAGTATTGGAAGCGGCCCGACATCACCGCCGAAACGTTGAAGAACGGCTGGCTGCACACCGGCGACATCGCCCGCCGCGACGAGCGCGGCTACATGTACATCCTCGACCGCAAGAAGGACATGATCGTCTCCGGCGGCTTCAACATCTTCCCGCGCGAGATCGAGGACGTGCTGACTCAGCACGCCGACGTCGCAATGTGCGCGGTGGTCGGCGTGCCCGACGACAAATGGGGCGAGGCCGTCACCGCGATCGTGGTGCCGCGCGCGGGGGCGCAGCCTGACGCAAATGCGCTGATCGAGCTGGTCAAAGCGCGCAAGGGCTCGGCGCATGCGCCGAAGCGGATCGAGTTCGTGAAGGAGCTGCCGGTCACGGGGGTGGGAAAGATCGACAAGAAGGTGCTGCGCGCGCGGTATTGGGAAGGGCGCGGGCGGATGGTGGGGTAGCGGCGCGGCGACGCGGCTATATTCCTTCGTCATTGCGAGCGAAGCGAAGCAATCCAGGGGCGGCACGCATGGCCCTGGATTGCTTCGCTTCGCTCGCAATGACGGGGGTCTTACGAACGACCGAGTCACGACGGCGGGATGGCGCGGATGTCTGATCAGCCCCACCTGCCAGCGCCGCACTCCCCTGTCGTCCCGGGCAAGCGCAGCGCGACCCGGGATCCATAACCACAGCAGGATGTGGTGAGCGAAGCTGGATCGACAAGCGTGCCTCATGCGTCGGCCTGTGGTTATGGGTCCCGGCGTTCGCCGGGACGACAGCGGAGTGCGCCGGGCGAGTTGCGAACACGGCATCGCAGCCTCGCGGCGCATCTGCGTCCGAGTCTTGCTGCAGTCGTCCCCTCCATCGGAACGGAGGGTGCAGGGAAGGCCAGGCCTCGACCGAGGCCTGCGGTCCGCGTGCAGCAAACAAAGCACGCGGCAGAACCACAGGTTCGGCCGGACAGACCCGGCCCTCCCTGCGCGATGGGTTGACGGATTATACGCAGTCTCCCCGGCGACCGGGCTTGTTTGCCACCGTAGCGACAACGCGTTTCATGCGTTGCGCAGACCTCAGCGTCGGGAGGCCAGGACCCTGCGACTTCACCGTCCGCGACGAGACGTACGTCGGCATGCTCAGAGCACGCTGCGCCTCATCGCGGCCACCGCCTCCCACCCCAACGCGTCGTGACGTTCGCGAAGCGCCCCTCGTGGATGAGGCGGGATGCGGAGAACATGAATTTCGGAAAATACAAAGACAATTATTTTTCGCGCGGCGTCTGGACAGGCCAAATCAGCTTGAACCAATTGGGGAATTCGACGTGTCGGCGCACGGCCTGTCGTTGTCCCGATCGTTCTTCAACAGCGATGAGCTCGAGCCCAAATGTGGTCGTCGGGCAAATCAAGACATGGCAGGCCGTAGGGTGGGCAAAGCAGCCGCCCGCAGGGCGGTCGCGTGCCCACCGCGCATCCGCATCGGTGGTGACGATGGTGGGCACGGCGCGCGATAGCTCGGCGTCGCAAGCAAGTAGCTGGGCGCGCCTTTGCCCACCCTACGGTACTGAGTTGTTTGACAGGGGTCGCGCCTCACCCGCCGCTGTCGTCCCGGACGAGCTACGATGCGCGCGAGCGCATCGGAGGGCCGATCCGCAAGTTCACAGGGCCCCGAACGCATCACGCGACGGAGCGAGCGGCAGCCAATCCGGAATCCGCCGCTTGGCGACCCAATACGGTCTCCACAGCGCGCGCCAGGTGGCGAGGTCGAACGGGGCCTCCCCCCGTTTGATCATGGGTGGGTCGATCAGCGCGAGATCGTGCAGGTGCAGCCAGCGTCGCGCCGCCCACCACAGCTCACGAGACACGGCCGCATTGCCGGGCCCCGTGAGCTGAAAGATGTTCAACAAAGGATCGCGCCAATGACGGCCGACCTCGAGCGTCGCCACACGTTCACCCCGGCGGCGCACGCTCCACAGCCGCGCCCGACCATGAGCAATGTCGCCGCCATAGGTGCGGACACAATTGCGCATGGCGACCGCCTCCCCGATCAGATCGGAAACATCCGAGAGCGGCCGGAACTCGTAGTCGCCGATGCGGCCAGGATCGAGCCACATGTCGCTGACCGGCCGTTGACCGAGGTTGAGATGCAGCGACGTGCCTGCGCCAATCGAAGGCGGCCGTCAGCGCGGCGTCGAGCCTGATGTCCGGCGTCCACGGCCGCTCGATCAGTCCGTGAGCGAAGCAGCCAGGCTGTCCGGAGAACCAGATCCACAGCGCCAGCAGATGCGCGCGCTCCCGCCTCACCATCTTCGGCACGCGGACCAGTTCGCGCGCGATCCACACCGCGGCCGGCTCATGCGCGAGCGCGGCCATCTCGGCCACGAGCTGCAGCCAGATCGGCATCAGCTTCGGCGATCGCGGCAAGTGATTGCCGATCTGCCGCCGGAACAGTTCGCCGTTCGGCCGCGGGTCGATCGGACGGATGAACGCCTCCGGCGGCAGCTTGCGCAGCCACACCGGCAGCGCCGCCAGGGCAGCGGCGATGGTGAGTGAGCGTCCGGCGATGACGCTGGCGATCGCCGGCTGCGGATCGATCGTCCGGCGCGGCACCGCCAGCGCGAACAGCAGCGCCGGAAAGCTCACCGCAAGATCGGCGAGATGCGGGTGCCGCATCGCGCAGGCGCGGACGCGGGATTGAAAGCGAGACGAATAACGCCGCAGCCGGCGTTCGCACAGCGACGAACGCACCAGCTCCCGGCGGGGAGCAAGCAATAGATGAGATGTCATGACACGACTGTTCAAACGCAGGCCAGGACGGCCGCGGGCTTTTTGATGAAGTGTGAAATCGTCAAATCGTAGCCGGGACAATCATCCCGGCGCCTGCGTCAATGATCGCGCAGCGAGCCCGGGAAGCGCGTGAGTCTGGACATCGTCGCCTCCTGCGTTGAAGTTGAGTGAGCGTTCATTATCCTGTTTCTCGTTCCTACGCAACTGAGCGTGGGCACTCGACCATGAGCGAAGGGGACCGATGGCCTGGGATCGCGTCTATACTGTCAACGACTACTACGACGGCCCGCGTCTCGGCTTGGCGGACGTCGACGGCGTTCCGCACATTTACGAGGCGGAATTCGACCATAGCACGGAGGACTATGGCGACACGTATTTCGTCTCGCCGGTCGACCCGCAGCTCTTTGCTCTCATCGTCGAAGACTGGGACATCTGGCTGCGCTGGGACGCGGCGTTCAAGCGAGGCGAGGTCCCGCATCACACCCATCCTGCTCTGCCTGGCGACCGGGAACGACATGAGGCGCTGAAGATTGCCATCGGTGATCGCCTGAAAGCCGACCGCGCGCGTGCTCGATACAAGCGGGCTCGCTTTGGCGTATCGCCGGCCCGCGAGACGATCGTCGCGTGGTCCGACATCGATTGATCTGACATGAATGGATTGATCAGGACGCGGTCGGGTGCCGTGCGAGCACCTTACCAGTCAGAAGAGCGCGCTCGACGCCATGCTGCATCATAGGGAGCCGAACGCTCATGCCTCCGCGGAGCCTACCGCTTCCCCTTGGTCGCATTCAGCTTCACCGCGGCCCGGATCAATTCCTTGAACGCGGTCTCGTCGATCTCGTCGCCTTCGTGAATGTCGATGGCGCGGCGGACGTTGCCGTCGAGGCTGGCGTTGAAGAGGTTGTTCGGATCAGGCAGCACGGCGCCCTTGGCGAAGGTCAGCTTGAGATAGGCCTTGTAGCTCTCGCCCGTGCAGATGATGCCGGCATGCGACCACACGGGAACGCCGCGCCATTTCCATTCTTCGACCACGTCGGGATCGGCCTGTTTGATCAGGCCGCGGACGCGCGCCAGCATCGCGCCGCGCCAGTCGCCGAGTTCCTTGATCCTTGCGTCGATCAGTTGCGAGGCCGACGCCTCGTGAGGTTCCGCGGCCGCACCCGGCTTTCTCATCATCCTTGCCCCTCCCTGCACTCGTTGAACCGTAGTTCTACGGCCAGCATACTCTGCACAACTTTAGGGCAAAGTTTAATTGTTCGCGCGCTAATCACCGCAAGCCCCATACGGCGACTCAACGACGAGCCACCATCCGCAGACGAGCCGCGCGCTGCTCTGCCCGGGCCTATCCCCCCATCGATCCTCCCGGACCGACCCGATTTGGAGTTGCTCATGTCGTTCTTTTCCAACCTGTCCATTCGCAACAAGGTTCTCATGGCGTTCGGCGTGGTGCTGCTCACTGCGATGGGGCTCGGCGGCTTCTCGATCGATCGCCTGTCGAGCGTGAACGGCTCGGCGGCGGAAGTGCGCGACAACTGGCTGCCGGCCACTGGATGGATCGGCGCCATGGCGAAGGCTACGGAACAATATCGCAGCCGCGAGGGCCAGATGCTGATGGTGACCACGGCGGCGGAACGAAGCCAATACGAGAAGTACATGACGGACGCCCATCAGTACTTCGAGAAGAACTGGCGTCTCTACGAGCCGACGGTGACGACGCCGGAAGAGAAGGCCATCGTCGCGGCCTTCAAGAGCTCGTGGGATGCCTATCTCACCGATGGCAAGCAGTTGCAGGAGTTGATTGGCAAGAACCAGATCGAGGCCGCCAGGGCGCTGTTCCTCGGCCGCATGCGGGACACTTTCGCCGGCGTGCGCAAGGCGCTGGAGCAGGACCTCGCGTTCAATGTCGAGCAAGGCAAGAAGGAAGCCGACAGGGGCGCAGCCGTCTATACGTCCTCGCGGATCTGGATCTTCGGCGTGATCGCGCTGGCCGCCCTGCTCTGCATCACCATGGGCTATCTGATCGTGGCCGGCGTGGCGCGGCCGATCACCGCGATGACCGAGGCGATGCGCCGTCTCGCCGGCGGCGACATGCGGGCCGACATCCCCGGCGTGGGCCGCAAGGACGAGATCGGCAACATGGCCGGCGCCGTGCAGGTGTTCAAGACCAACGCGATCGAGACCGAGAAGCTGCGCGCCGAGCAGGCAGAGGCCGAGAAGCACGCGGCAGCGCAGCGCAAGCGCGACATGAACGAGCTGGCCAACCGCTTCGAGGGCGCCGTCGGCGAGATCATCAACACGGTCTCCTCGGCGTCGACCGAGCTCGAAGCCTCCGCCACGACCTTGACCTCGACCGCCGAGCGGACGCAGCAGCGCACCACCACGGTGGCCGCGGCCTCCGAGCAGGCGACCGCCAATGTGCAGTCGGTGGCGTCGGCGACGGAAGAGTTGAGCTCGTCGGTGACCGAGATCAGCCGGCAGGTGCAGGACTCCGCGCGGATCGCCAACGAGGCGGTGGATCAGGCGCGCAAGACCAATGACCGCGTCAGCGAGCTGTCGAAGGCGGCGGCGCGCATCGGCGATGTGGTCGAACTGATCAACACCATCGCCGGCCAGACCAACCTGCTGGCGCTGAACGCCACGATCGAGGCGGCGCGCGCCGGCGATGCCGGCCGCGGCTTCGCGGTGGTCGCGACCGAGGTCAAGGCGCTCGCCGAGCAGACGGCGAAGGCGACGGGCGAGATCGGCCAGCAGATCGCCGGCATTCAGGCGGCGACGCAAGAGTCGGTCGGCGCCATCAGGGAGATCAGCGGCACGATCGAGAAGCTCGCCGAAATCTCATCGACCATCGCCGCGGCCGTCGAGGAACAGGGCGCCGCCACGCAGGAGATCTCGCGCAACATCCAGCAGGCCGCGCAAGGCACGCACGAGGTGTCGTCCAACATCACCGACGTCCAGCGCGGCGCCAGCGAGACCGGCTCGGCCTCCACGCAGGTGCTGTCAGCGGCGCAGTCGCTGTCACAGGACAGCAACAAGCTGAAGCTGGAGGTGGGACGGTTCCTGAGCACGGTGCGGGCGGCGTAACGGAGAGATCATTCTAAGTGGCCCCGCTCTCGCCGCGACAGCGGTGAGCTCCCCTCCCCCTTGCGGGGAGGGGTTGGGGGTGGGGGTCCCCGGGCGATGAACGTCGTGAGTAGCTAGATTTACTGTGCGTAGCCTCGCGTGGGAGCTTCGCTCCGCGCCCTACGACTAATAGCGGAACTCGGAGACCCCCACCCCCGACCCCTCCCCGCAAGGGGGAGGGGAGCGCACCGTTTGCGGGGACAAAGCGCCGCCAGATCACGATCGAGACGCGATCGGGTGCACTCCCCTCACCGCTTCTCGATCACCAGGCTCTGCACCACCCGTCCGAAATACCCCCTCACATCCCCCAGCCGCGCCATTGCCAGCCCCGCGCCGTCCGGGCCGATCCAGCTCTCGGCGTCCAGCAAAATCCATTCGCCGACCGGCTCGCGGGCCATGTTGACGGTGAGGTCGGCATTGAGGAACGTGTAGCTGTGGAAGTCGAGCGCGGCCGAGGTGCCGTTGCAGAAATCGCTGGCGACCACCGCGCGCATCGCTTGCGACACCGCGTGTCCCTCGACCAGCGGCCAGTCGACGCGATACCAGATCGCGCCGGGACCGCGCACGCCGAAGCGGCCGCGCGCGGCGCGCAAGGTCATGCCGCGGACGAAGGGGCTGGTGGAGAAATCGGCGGGCTCGGGCTGGGCGTCATCAGGGCCGACGAGATCGACCGGCAGCTCGCGGACATCCTCCGGCAGCGGCACCGCATCCTGCCTGATCTTCAGCACCGTCGCCGTGACCACCACCGTATCGCCGGCGCGCAGGCGCACCGCACAGAGCTGGATCTTGCGGCCCTCGCGCAGTACTTCCGTCTCGACCGTCAGTTCTGCGAGCGGCACCGGGCGCATCAGATCGATGGTGACGCGGGCGATGCGCATCGGCGACTTGGTCGGGATGCGTTCGGCCGCCCAGACGGCCAGCGCCGAGGGCGCGGACCCATGCTGCATGGTCGGATCCCAGGGTCCGGCGGCATCGGGGCTGACGGTGACGCTGTTGTCCGCGACGCGGAAGATCGGCCGCATCAGCGCACGCCTCGCCACGTCTCAGCCGGCGCTGGCAAAGGCGCGATCGGCGCCGTTCGGCAGTTCGATGTCGACCTCGAGCGTCGAGACATGTTTCCCCCGGTCCATGCGGACGATGACCTTGTCCGGATCGAGTAGCACATGGCGCGAAACCACGGCGAGGATTTCCTCGCGCAGCTGCATCAGCAGATCGGGCTGGCCGCGCAGGCTGCGCTCATGCGCGAGCAGGATCTGCAGCCGCTCGCGCGCGACCGGCGCCGAGGCTGCACGTCCGGTAAAGAGCCGCAATACGCTCATGCAGCCCTCCGTCCGAGCAGCAGGTTCATCAGGCCCTTGCGCTCGGTCGGGATCTGCATCTCGACCTGCTCGCCCAGCAGGCGCCGCATCGCGTCGTGATAGGCGCGCGCCGGCGCACTGGCCGGGCTGTTGAGCGTGACCGGGCAGCCGACATTGGAGGCGCGCAGCACGTCCTGGCTTTCCGGCACGATGCCGAGCAGCGGCGTCGCCAGGATTTCCAGCACGTCCTCGATCGACAGCATCTCGCCGCGCGCGGCGCGGCCGGCATCGTAACGGGTGATGAGGATGTGCTTCTCGACGCGCTCGCCATTCTCGGCGCGCACGGTCTTGGAATCGAGCATGCCGATGATGCGGTCGGAATCGCGCACCGACGACACCTCCGGATTGGTGACGATCAGCGCCTCGTCGGCATAGCGCATCGCGAGCATGGCGCCGCGCTCGATGCCGGCGGGACTGTCGCAGATCACCCAGTCGAAGCTCTTGCGCAGCTCGTGGATGACACGGCCGACGCCGTCCTCGGTCAGCGCGTCCTTGTCCTTGGTCTGCGAGGCCGGCAGCAGCCAGAGATTCTCCAGCCGCTTGTCGCGGATCAGCGCCTGCGGCAGCTTGGCGACGCCATGCACGACGTTGATGAGATCGAACACGACGCGGCGCTCGGCGCCGAGCACGAGATCGAGGTTGCGCAGGCCGACGTCGAAATCGACCACCACGACCTTCTCGCCGGCCTGCGCCAGCGCCGCGCCCATCGCCGCCGTGGTGGTGGTCTTGCCGACGCCACCCTTGCCCGACGTCACCACAAGTACTTTCGCCATTTTTCGAATCCTCCTGCTACTCAGTTCAATGCAACGATCTTCATGGAATGACCTTCGAGCCGCGCCTGGGCGGCTCGGCCGCGCAATGCATCGTCGATCTGTTCGGCGGTCTGGTAGTAGCCGTCGATCGCGACCAGCTCGGCCTCGATCTTCTGGCAGTAGATGCGCGCCGCGGAGTTGCCGTTGATGCCGGCCATCGCGCGGCCGCGCAGCGCGCCGTAGATGTGGATGGAGCCGCCGGCGACGATCTCGGCGCCCGACGACACCGCGCCGAGCACGGTGACGTCGCCGTCGGGAAACACGATCGACTGGCCGGAGCGCACGGGCTGATCGAGCAGCAGCGAGGTCGGCGGCTGCAACGCCGGCTTCTCCGGCTCGATCTCCTGCACGGCGCAGTGGCGGCCGCCGGACAAGAGCGGCGGCATGCCGGGCGACAGCCGGCCCGGCTCGACGCCTTCGAGGCCGAGCACGCGGATGTTGCGCGCCTCGATGCTCTTGACGAGATGCGTGATCGCGAGCGGGCTCAGGTCCACCGCGGAGAGATCGAGCACGATCGGCTTGCCGACGAAGAAGCCGGGCGAGCCCTTCAGGGTCGCGTCGAGCTCGTTGAGCCAGTCGGCGATCGGCACCACCGGCGAGAACACGAAGGCGACGTAGGAGCGCCCGCGCAGACGAATAAGAGGACGTACCGCTTCAGCGCTGGCACTCATGACCATCCGACCCAACCCTTCTTAGTGATTGGTTAACTGTCGGCGCCAGATGGTTAACGGATGGTTAAATCGCGGCTAAGTCGCTCGAAAATCGACAGACGCACGCCTGACATGCTTCGATGATGATCGAATCGAGGCCGAATCTTGGCGCGATTGAGACGCAAATTCCGAACATCTGCGTCAAGACCTGTCATGCCTCATTTCGATCACATCATGATGATAACTTTAACGTACATATAATTCGGAGCCGATGGCTTTAGGCGGTTCCGATCAATTGACACTCGTCAGGGGGCGGGGCATGGGATCGAGGGAGGCGCTAACGGTACGTTCACCGTACTCTGGCGCCAGGCAGGACAAGGCCTTTGGCGTGCGATCGCTGATCGACGCGAAGCGCCCGATTCTGCAAAGGATTCCGGCTGAACTGACGTGGCAGACGCGCTCTCGCACCTGGCTCGAAAACTGCTCTCACGACCGTGGCAGAAGCGCATCAGTTTACCGGAATCGAGCGTCAGAGGAGTAGCGTATGAGTTCGTTGAGTGAACAGAATCCGATGAACCCGCAAGACCCGCTGCACTATGCGCCGCGGTGGCTGCGGGAACGCCCGGAAGCAGCACGTCTATCTCTCGTCGGTGACACCGCCAAGGCAGCGGAGGCGGCCGAGCGTCCCGCTCCGGGACAGCAGGGTCCACTCGATGCTCGCCTGGAGACCGCCGTGTTCGAATCCCTCCGCCAGTCGCTGAATCCGCAGGTCATGCGCGAGCCGCCGGATCTCGAGCGTGAGCGCGACCGCCGCTCGGTCGTGTTCAAGATCGCCGGCCGTTTCGCCGCCGCCACCGGCGTCGCCGCCGTGGTCGCGCTGTTCTTCGTCAACATCGTCCCGGTGTGGCGCCAGCCCGATGCGAGCTCGTCCTTCGTCGCCGCCGTGCAGTCGATGAAGTCGCTGCCGCCGGTCGCCGCCGACGTGCAGGACGTCAAAGCCGACCAGACCAGCGCGCTGCCCGAGCGGGTCGAGCCGCCGGCCCCTGCCCTGACGCAGTTCAAGTCGCTGCTCGCGGACGCTCCGGCGCCGGCGGCAGAGGCCGATACGTCCGAAAAGCCGATGCTGCAGCAGTTCATGCAGTGGAACCAGAAGACGGGTCAGATGGAGCGGGTTCGCTAACCCTCTACGACTGATCCGTTTCCAACACCTTACAGGCGACGATGACCGACGTCCTACCGCAGAAAGCGGCAGCACGCCGAACGCAGGCTCACGCCCGTATCGCAGCCGCCCTGCTCGCGACGCTGATCGCGAGCGGAGCCGCGCCGAGCGGAGCCGTTGCTGCGCCCGGCGAAAACGTGAGCGTGGCGCGCCAGCTCGGCGGCCGCGTCGGTCCGATCATCGGCGCCGCGCTGGCCTGCCGCGACATTGCGCGTCCGCGCATCCAGGCCATCCTTGAGAAATTCCAGCTCGTCATTCGCGAGGCCGCAAGCAGCGAGGCCGATCGGGACGAATTGACGCGCCTGCTCGACAACTACGTGGCGGAGGGCCGCAGCCTCGTCACGTCGGGCCGGATGGATTGCCCCGGCGCCGAGCGCCTGCTCGCCGATCTCGAACAGTCGATCGCGGCGCCGCCCACGAACAGGCCGATCGTGAGCTTCGGGCCGGCCATGGCGCAGGCTGCGACGACGCCGGCCCAAATGCTGCCGCCCGCCGGCAACGTCCGCGGCGTGACGCAAAGCGAGATCAAGCTCGGCATGGTGATCCCCTATGCCGGGCCGGTGAAGGAGACCGGGCGGCTGCTGAAGGTCGGCATCGAGGCCGCCTTCAACCGCGTCAACGAGGCCGGCGGCGTCAACGGCCGCGTGCTGAAGCTGGTCACCGCCGACGACGGCTATGATCCGGCGCGCACGCTCGATGCGATGAAGCAGCTCTACGACAATGAGCAGGTGTTCGGCTATATCGGCAATCTCGGCTCCGCCACCGCGGCGGTCGCGATCCCCTACGCGCTCGAGCGCCGCGCGCTGTTCTTCGCGCCCTATACCGGCGCCAACGTAGTGCGCCACGACCCGCCGGACCGCTACGTCTTCAACTATCGGCCGAGCTATGCCGAGGAAACCGACGCGCTGGTGCGCTATCTCGTCAAGATGCGCCGGCTGCAGCCCAGGCAGATCGTCGTGTTCGCGCAGAACGACGCGTTCGGCGATGCGGGCTTCGCCGGCGTCGCCAAGGCGTTCCGCGCGCTCGGCGCCAGCGACAATTCGATCGTGCGGGTCAACTATCCGCGCAACACCGTCGAGGTCGACGACGCGATCAATCAGTTGAAGCTGCTGAAGACGCCGGTCAAGGCCGTGGTGATGCTGGCGACCACCCGCGCGGCCGCCAAGTTCATCGAAAAGGCCCATGGCGTGTTTCCGGGCGCGATCTTCGCCAACATCTCCGCGGTCGGCGGCTCGGCGCTCGCCAGCGAGCTGCTGCTGCTCGGACCGCGCTACGCCGACGGCGTGATCGTCACCCAGGCGGTGCCGGGCGTCTCCGGCTATTCCAGCCTGGTGCTGGACTACAAGAGCGCCCTCGCCAAGTACTTCCCGGGCGAGCCGCCGGACTACACATCGCTCGAAGGCTACATTTCCGCGAACATCCTGATCGAGGGATTGAAGCGCGCCGGCCCGAGCTTCGACACCGAGCAGCTGGTCGAGACGCTCGAGAACATGCGCAACATCGATCTCGGCCTCGGCGCGCAACTCGGCTTCGGGCGGGCCGAGCACCAGGCCTCGCACAAGATCTGGGGCACCGCACTCAACGAAAGCGGGACCTACCAACCTGTCGAACTTGAATAGGATACCGCTGGAGGCAGCACGGTCCGGACGACGACGACGACAAATCGACGACAGAGAAACCCCACATTAATTCGAAATGCCGCGAATAGCAGAACAATGAGGGTTGGAAGCAACTGAGAAGGTGGATAGTTCGATGGCCATTCGTTGGTCCGCGTTGATCCTGGGGGGCCTGCTCGCCGCTCCCTTCGGCCCCGCTCTGGCGGCGGCTCCCGACGTCGTCCGGGAGCTTGCGGGCCGTGTCGGGCCGGTCGTGGGACAGGCCTCGGCCTGCCCCGACATCGCGCAGGGCCGCGTGCAGACCATCGTCGACAAATTCCGCGAAGCGATCCGCCAGGCCACGACGAACGATACCGAGCGCGACCTGCTGACGCGCACCTTCAACGGCTACATCGCCGAGGGCCGTAGTCGGACGGGGACCTCGCAGGCCACCTGCGTGGCGGCCGAACGTCAGCTCACCGAACTCGAGCGCTCGCTCGGCCAGCCGGCCGCAGCTACCCCGCCCGCCAAGGCGGACGCGACGATCGGGGCCGTCAGCACCGGGCCCGTTCGTGGCATCACTGATCGCGAGATCCGCTTCGGCATGGTGTTGCCTTTCACCGGCATCCGCAAGGAGACGGGCCGCCAGATGCGGCAGGGGATCGAGGCCGCGTTCGCCCGCGCCAATGATTCCGGCGGCATCAACGGCCGCACCCTGCGGCTGGTCGCGGCGGATGATGGATACGACCCAAACCGCACCCTCGCGGCGATGACGCAGCTCTACGACAAGGAGCAGGTGTTCGGCTTCATCGGCAACATCGGCACCGCCAACGCCCAGGTCGCCATTCCCTATGCGCTCGAGCGGCGCGCGTTGTTCTTCGCGCCAAACTCGGGCGCCGCCGTGGTCCGCCGTGACCCGCCGGACCGCTATGTGTTCAACTATCGCGCCAGCTATTCCGAGGAGGCGGCCGCGATCGTCAACTACCTCATCAAGCTGAAGCGCATTCCGCCCAAGCAGATCGGCGTCTTCCAGCAGGATGACGCCTATGGCGACGATGCCTTCGCCGGCGTGGCGAAGGCCTATCGCCAGCTGAACATCAGCGACGCCGTGGCGCGCTTCACCTTTCCGCGCGCCACGATGGAGGTCGACGATGCGATCAACAAGATCAAGGCGCACAAGCCCGCGCTGAAGGCCATCATCATGGTGGCGACGGACCGCGCCGCCGCGAAGTTCATCGAGAAGACACGCGATGCGATACCGGGCCTGATCTACGCCAACGTCTCCGCCGTCGGATCGACGTCGCTTGCGACCGAATTGAAGCTGCTCGGGCCGCGCTTCACCAACGGCGTCATCGTGACGCAGGGCGTGCCGGCGGTTTCGGGCTATTCGAGCCTCGTGCTCGACTACAAGAATGCGCTTGCCAAATACGCGCCCGGCGAAGCGCCGGACTACACGTCTCTGGAGGGCTACATCGCGGCGACCATCCTGATTCAGGCGCTGAAGCAGACCAATCCGCTCGACACCGAGCGTCTGGTCGACACGCTCGAATCGATGCGCAGCCTCGATCTCGGCCTCGGCACGACGCTCGCGTTTGGACGCGCCGAGCATCAGGCTTCGCACAAGATCTGGGGCACTGCCCTCGATGAAACCGGCACGTACCAGGCGATCGAACTTGAGTAGAATTAGCTTCGAAGGGGAAGAGGTGGTGGATTCGCTCCGTTAGCAGGTTCTAAAGCATGATCCGAGAAAGCCGTGCCGGGTTACCGAAATGGTCATGCTCTTAGGAAAGGCTGGTCTGTGCATGGTGACGGTCTTATGGCTTATCCGTCGCGGACAGAGCGTCAATTCACCAGGCGGAAGACCTGGATTGGGGTCGATAGTGGGATAGTGGCAATGAGCTTTCGTTCTAGCGTGTTTCTGGTTGCGGCATTGCTCGCAACTCCCGCCAGCGCGGCGGGCACCAATGCGGATGTCGTACGTAATCTCGCGAGCCGGGTCGGTCCGATCGTGGGAGCAGCGTCCGCGTGTCAGGCGATCGACCAGGGCCGCGTTCAGGCCATTGTCGACAAGTTTCGCGAGGTGATCCGGGAGGCATCCACGGGCGGCTCGGATCGCGACGAACTCACGCGCGTCTTCAACGGCTATGTCGCGGACGGGCGCAACCGCGTGGGCGCAGCGCAGACCGACTGCAACACGGCTGGACGCCAATTGGCCGAACTCGAGCGCTCATTGGGGCAGAGCGCGCCGAGCCAGACGGCCACCAGCCTTGCCGGGGTGATCGCGCCGTCCGCGGCCGTCGCAGCCACCGCGCCAACAGCCACCCTGCCGCCGCCCGCCGCCAGCAATGTCCAGGGCGTCAACGCCAACGAGATCCGCTTCGGCATCGCCGCTCCGTTCTCCGGGGCGTCGAAAGAGCTCGGACGGCAGATGAAGATGGGCATCGAGGCCGCCTTCAACCGCGCCAATGATTCCGGCGGCGTCGCCGGCCGATCGCTGCGGCTCTATTCCGCCGACGACGGTTACGAGCCGTCGCGCACGCTCGATGCGATGAAGCAGCTCTACGAAAAGGACAAGGTGTTCGGCTTCATCGGCAATGTCGGCACGCCGACGTCGGCCGTCGCCATGCCCTACGCCCTGCAGCGCCGGACCCTGTTCTACGGGGCGTTCACCGGGGCCAACATCCTGCGCAACGATCCGCCGGATCGCTACGTCTTCAACTATCGCGCCAGCTATGCGGAAGAGACCGACACGGTCGTGCGCTATCTCGTGAAGCTGCGCCGCCTGCAGCCGCGTGACATCGCCGTGTTCGCGCAGCAGGATGCCTATGGCGATGCCGGCTTCTCCGGCGTGGCGAAGGCATTCCGCTCGCTCGGCCTAGCCGACACCGCGATCACGCGCTTCAACTACAAGCGCAACACGGTCGACGTCGACGAGGCGGTGAATCAGCTCCGCGCGATGAAGACCCCGCCCAAGGCGATCGTCATGGTGGCGACCTACCGGGCGGCCGCGAAGTTCATCGAGAAGACCCGCGACCTCTACCCGAGCATGATCTACACCAACGTCTCCTTCGTCGGCTCGACCGAGCTGTCGGATGAGCTGATGCTGCTCGGCCCGCGCTATGCCTCGGGCGTGATCGTCACCCAGGTGGTGCCGGCGGTCGGCGGCTATTCCAGCGCGGTCCTCGAATACAAGGGCGCGCTGGAGAAGTACTTCCCGGGCGAGGCGCCGTCCTACGTCTCGTTCGAGGGCTATGTCGCCGCCAACGTCCTGATCCAGGCGCTGCGCAAGGTCGGTCCGCAGCTCGACACCGAGGCGCTGATCGACACGCTGGAGAACATGCAGAGCATCGATCTCGGCCTCGGCGCCAAGCTCGGCTTCGGCCGCGCCGAACACCAGGCATCGCACAAGATCTGGGGCACCGCGCTCGACGAGCGCGGCAAGTTCCAGGCGATCGAGCTCGAATAGCCCCGTCGATCCCAGCGGGACCCCGAGACAGAAACGCGGCAGCCCCGGCTGCCGCGTTTTTCCGTTTGACGTGATGCGGTGGCTCATCGCTTTCGCGTAGGTAGCATTGCGACGGCCCGCAGCTCGCGGCTGCTCCAATCGCAGCGGAAGCTCTCTGCTCCGTCATTCCGGGGCGTGCGCAGCACGAGCCCGGAATCCATCTCACGGCAGATCATGCAGCCCGATGGATTCCGGGCTCATCGCGCTGGCGCGCGTCGCCCCGGAATGACACCGAGATGGGAGCACGGCCGCAGGCCGCAAGCTCACAGCGGCGGATCAATGGCCTCGTCGTATTCCTTCTTGAAGCGGGCGATCAGCTCGGCGGCGGGCAGCACCTCCTTGATGGCGCCGATGCCCTGGCCGGAGCCCCAGATCTCCTTCCACGCCTTCGGCTTGGCTCGCTCGCCGGAGGCATCGGTGCCGAAGCTCATCTTCGAGGGGTCGGAGGTCGGCAGATTGTCCGGATCGAGGCCGGCGGCGACGATCGACGGCTTCAGGTAGTTGCCATGCACGCCGGTGAACAGGTTCGAATAGACGATGTCGTCGGCACCGGACTTGGTGATCATGTCCTTGTAGTTCTCGACCGCATTGGCCTCCTTGGTGGCGATGAAGGCCGAGCCGATATAGGCGAAGTCGGCGCCGAGGATGCGGGCGGCGCGGATCGCGCGGCCGTTGGCGATGGCGCCCGACAGCGCGATCGGACCGTCGAACCAGCTGCGCGTCTCCGCAACGAAGGCGAACGGCGAGATCGTGCCGGCATGGCCGCCGGCGCCGGCCGCGACCAGGATCAGGCCGTCAGCGCCCTTCTCGATCGCCTTGTGGGCGAAGAACTGATTGATGACGTCGTGGAAGACGATGCCGCCCCAGGCATGCGCCGCCTGGTTCAGCTCCTCGCGTGCGCCGAGCGAGGTGATCATCATCGGCACCTTGTACTTCTCGCACAGCGCCAGATCCTGCTCGAGCCGGTTGTTGGAGCGGTGCACGATCTGGTTGACCGCGAACGGCGCCGATGGACGCTCGGGATGCGCGCGGTCGTAGGCGGCGAGTTCCTCGGTGATGCGCGCCAGCCATTCGTCGAGCAGCGCGGCCGGGCGCGCGTTCAGCGCGGGAAACGAGCCGACGATGCCGGCCTTGCATTGCGCGATCACCAGGTCGGGCACGGAGATGATGAACAGCGGCGAGCCGATCACCGGGATCGACAGGCGTCCCTTGAACAAGGCGGGCATGGACATGGACAGGAATTCCTCTTGGTGAAATGCGGTCGCTCGTGATCCCGAGCATGCCCGACATCATGCCGTGATGGCAATTCGCTCGCAGAGGGACCGGAAAAGCCCGTGGAGGGTCTTGCGTTGAGGCGCTGGCCAGAACGCGACGGTCTACTGGCAGAGCGCCGAGGTTACGAAGGTATCGGTGCGGCAGTCGTCCGGCTTGCGCTGGCGACCGGGGATCAGCACCTTTGCCGAGCAGGTCTCGGCGGAATCGGTGTTGAGGCTCTTGCCTTCCTTGTAGCCCTTGCCTTGGCACAATTTGTCGGCGCCGAGCTTGCAGTCCGGCGTGCCGTTGGTGGCGATCGGGCAGACGATGCGGCCGGACACCATCGTGGACGGTTTGGCGAGCCGCGAGAGCGTGTCGCCGGTCTCCTTCAGGACGCCGCCCTGGTTGTCGCCGCCTTTGGGCGCGGGCGGCTGGACGGCCTGCCGTGGCGGCTGCGGCGGCTCCGACGGCGCGGCCTGCGCGCCATCGTCCGTCGCAGGCGGCTCGGCGGGCTCGGGGCGCTTCAGCGGGATGATCGACATCTTGTCGAACAGCTTGCCGAGTTCTTCCACCAGACCGGGATTGGAGGGCGGCGGAGGCGGCGTGGCGGCAGGTGGCTGCGGCGGCGGTGCCTCGCGCAGGCCAGCGCCAGGGGCCGATTGCGCCCATGCCGCGGCCGTGAACAGCATCGCCGCGATCAAGGCCGAACCTGCGATCAGCCCGGCGCGCCGCGTCCGCATCAGATGAGCTTCACGGCGATGACGAAGCCCGCCACCAGCACGGCCGCGCCGATCGCCACCCACAGGCCGAGATGCTTCTCGATGTGCACCCTGATCCATTCGCCGTAGCGATTGAGCAGGATCGCGGCGATGAAGAAGCGGCCGCCACGGGCTACGATCGAGCAGATGACGAACAGGAACAGGTTGTAGCCGGCAAAGCCCGACGTGATCGTGACGAGCTTGTACGGGATCGGCGTCAGCCCCTTGAGGAGGATGATGATGGCGCCCCATTCGGCGTAGGAGGCGCGGAAGGCGTCGACCTTGTCGCCGAGACCATAGAGATGGATCAGCCATTGGCCGAGCGAGTCGTAGAGCAGCGCGCCGATGGCATAGCCGACCACGCCGCCGGCGACCGAGGCCGCGGTGCAGACGCCGGCGAACAGCCAGGCGCGTTGCGGCTTCGCCAGCGACATCGGAATCAGCATCACATCCGGCGGCACCGGAAAGAACGAGCTTTCAGCGAAGGCGATCGCCGCCATGATCCAGAGAGCATGCGGCTTGTGGGCGGCGTCGATACACCAATCGTAGATCCGTTTGAGCATGGCCGGGGATGAAGCAAACCGGGCCGCATTTGTCCATGCGTTTGTCTTTGGGCGATGTGCCCATTCGGCGACGCTAATGCCGCTTGCGGATGATCCGGTTGTCGGCCGCGACGATCGGTCGCCCCGGAACACGCGCAGACGCCGCCTTGGCGACCTTCACCGGCGATTTCGGCAGTTTCTCCGCGATGCCGAGCATCAGCTCGCGCCGCTCCATCTCGCGCCAGACGTCCTCCGGCTGGATGCCCAGCTCGGCCCACAGCACGGCGAGATTGTAGATCAGGTCGGCGCTTTCGCGCACCACCGCCTGCGTATCGCCGCCGACGGCATCGATGGCGACCTCGATCGCCTCCTCGGCGAGCTTCTTGGCCATCTTGCCGGTGCCCTGCTGCATCAGCTTGGCCGTGCGCGAGCGCGCGGGATCCAGATCCCTCGCCGCGAGAACTGCGCGATAGAGCCGCTCGATCGAATCAGTCATTCGGCCACAATAGTTAAAATCAATGGCGGTGGTGTTAACGAGTGCGGCAGACATGAAAAAATCCGCCGGCGCGAGGCCGGCGGATTTTCTGAGGGGTGATCGTTGATCACCAGCGATTGTAGTAGCCACCGCCGTAATACGGACCGCCGCCGCCATAATAGTTATAGCCGGGGCCGTAGCCGTAATGGGCCGGACGACCGTAGTAATAGTGGTCCTCGTAGTAGGCGCGACGGTTCTGCGCCGCGGCGATGGCGAGACCCGTGCCGACGATGCCGGCGAAGGCCGCGGCAGCCGCCGCACCGCCATTGCCGCGATAGTGGCGCCGGCGCGCGCTGACGTCGGTCAGGCCGCCGTCATTGGCCGTCTTGGCGACAGTGCCCTTGTCAGCCGGCGCGGAGCCGGCGAAGGCGAGGGTCGGCGCAACAGTCGTCAACGTCACCGCGGCCACCGTCGCCAGGACGGTAGCACGGCCAAAGCGTGAAAAACTTCCGCGCTGTGCGATCATGTGGATCCTCCGTGTGATCAAAACTCGCCAAATCAACTCCTCAACTGGGGTGACAGTTCCCCCGGCGAAACCGCGAGTCGAAGCCGCAAATCGCCGCAGGCCTTGCTCATGGACCGTTCAGATTCCATCGGACATGATCAAGCACCGCCGGCCCCGAGCGGCGTTGTCACGAAATTGACACATCGAGATCGCCGTCGCGGCCGCTGAACTGATTAGAATACCGGCGCCGAGACCATGCGGCCTCGTCAATACCGGCGTGACCTGATGCGCGTGACCTGATGCGTATGCGACGACCCATCACCCTGCTTGCTCTGGCGCTGCTCGCGGCTGTCGCGCCTGGATGGTTGCCCTCAGGACGCGCGAGCGCTGAGGAGCCGAAGCGCCCGGTCGCGGTGATGTTCGCGCTGGACCGCGCGCTCGATGGCAGCCTGGCGCCGTTCGTGCTCGCCGGCAGCCGCGGCCTGTTCGGCGCCGAGGGCGTCACCGTCACGATGACCACGGCCAAGGGCTCGACCGAGGCGATCGCCCGCGTGGCGGCCGGTGAGGCCGATATGGCGCTCGCCGACATCAACGAGCTGATCCGCTATCGCGACGGCACCAACAGCCAGCCGATCAAGGCCGTGTTCGTGCTGTTCAACAAGGCGCCCTATGCGATCATCGCACGCAAGAGTCGCGGCATCAACGCGCTCGCCGACATCGAGGGCAAGACGGTCGGCGTCGCCGAGGGCGATCTCTCGATCCGGCTGTGGCCGGCGGTGGTGAAGCACAATCATCTCAAGGCGGAGACGATCAAGCTGTCGCGCGTCGGCGCGGCGGTGCGCGAGCCGATCCTGTCCGCCGGACAGGTCGACGCCGTCAGCGGCTTCTCCTACCTCTCGGCGATCAATCTGCGCGACCGCGGCGTGCCGGCCGCCGATCTCGCCGTGCTGCGCTTCGCCGACTATGGCTGCGAGGCCTATGGCCACGCGGTGATCGTCAGCCCCGGCTTTGCCGCCAAGCAGCCGGGAGCCGTGAAAGGCTTTCTGCGGGCGCTGACCTCGGGCGTGCTGCTCGCCATCAAGGACCCGGCGGCGGCCATCACCGAGGTGGCGAGCAAGATGGACGATCCATCGCGCGAGCTGGAACTGGAGCGGCTGCAGGCCGTGCTCGCCGACAATGTGCTGACGTCGGACGTCCGCCGCGACGGCCTCGGGGGCATCGATCCCGCCCGGTTCGAGCGCGCGCTCGACCAGATCGCCGAGGATCGCAAATTCACCCACAAGCGCCCGGCTCCGGCCGATATCTTCGACAACGGCTTTCTGCCGCCGGCCGACAGTCGCCTCGTCAATTGAGCGCTCGCCGCGATTGCCGATCCCTTGCTAACATCGGGTGAGCCGCCGGCCGGCGGTGATTCCATCTCTGCTCACGAAGCGCCCTGCCATGTCCCTGCTCCGCATCTATCTCCGCGTGCTTCAATTGCTTGGAAAGGAGGCGCGGCTGGGCTGGATCGTCGCCGTGGCCAACCTGGCGCTGGCGGTGGCGCAGTTCGCCGAGCCGGTGCTGTTCGGACGCATCGTCGACTCATTGTCGGGCAACGCCTCGACAGCGACGGCCTGGCCGCTGCTCGCGGCCTGGGCGGCGTTTGGCCTGTTCACGATCCTCGCAAGCGCATGGGTCGCCCTGCAGGCCGACCGCCTCGCGCATCGCCAGCGCCACGCGGTGCTGACCAGCTATTTCGAGCACATCCTGCAGCTGCCGCTGACGTTCCACTCCGGCACGCATTCGGGACGGCTGATGAAGGTGATGATCAACGGCACCGACGCGCTGTGGAAGCTGTGGCTGTCGTTCTTCCGCGAGCACTTCGCCGCGATCATGTCGGTGCTCGTGCTGCTGCCGCTGTCGCTGTACCTCAACTGGCGGCTCGCGATCCTGCTGTTCGTGCTCTGCGTGGTGTTCACGGTGCTGACCACGCTCGTGGTGCGCAAGACCTACGGCATGCAGAGCGAGGTCGAGGAGCATTACAGCGATCTCTCGGCGCGGGCCTCCGACGCGCTCGGCAATGTCGCGCTGGTGCAGAGCTTCGTGCGCATCGATGCCGAGGTGCAGGGCCTGCGCAGCGTGGCGGGCCAGTTGCTCTCGGTGCAGATGCCGGTGCTCGGCTGGTGGGCGCTGGTGACGGTGATCACGCGCGCCTCCACCACGATCACCGTGCTCGCGATCTTCACACTCGGCATCGCCCTGCACCAGGCCGGGCTGACCTCGGTCGGCGAGATCGTGATGTTCGTGTCGTTCGCGACCATGCTGATCCAGAAGCTCGAGCAGGTCGTGTCCTTCATCAACAACGTGTTCATGGAGGCGCCGCGGCTCGCCGAATTCTTCACCGTGCTCGACGCCGTGCCCGCGGTGCGCGACCGCCCGGATGCGATCGAGGTCAGCCGGCTGTCCGGCCTCGTCGAATTCAACGACGTGTCGTTCTCCTATGACGGCAAGCGGCCGGCGGTGGAGGATCTCAGCTTCACCGCGCTGCCAGGCCAGACCATCGCGCTGGTCGGCCCCACCGGCGCCGGCAAGTCGACCGCGATCGCGCTGCTGCATCGCGCCTTCGATCCGCAATCCGGCTTCATCAAGATCGACGGCATGGACGTGCGCGGATTGAAGCTCGCATCGCTCAGACGGAACATCGGCGTCGTGTTCCAGGAGGCGCTGCTGTTCAACCGCTCGATCCGCGAGAACCTGCTGGTCGGCAAGCCCGATGCGACCGACGAGGAGCTGCGCACAGCCGCAGCCCGCGCCCAGGCGCTGGAGTTCATCGACCGCGCCGAGCAGGGCTTCGACACCAATGCCGGCGAGCGCGGCCGCATGCTGTCGGGCGGCGAGCGCCAGCGGCTGTCGATCGCCCGCGCGCTGCTGAAGGACCCGCCGATCCTGATTCTCGACGAGGCGACCTCGGCGCTCGATGCCGTGACCGAGGCCAAGCTCAATGCGGCGCTCGACGAGGTGATGAAGGGACGCACGACCTTCGTGATCGCGCATCGGCTCTCCACCATCCGCAACGCCACCAGGATCCTGGTGTTTGCGAACGGACGCGTGATCGAAAGCGGAACGTTCGATGAACTCGTTGCCAGAGGCGGTCATTTCTCGGAACTGGCAAAGGCCCAGTTCATGGTGCAGGAGAATGCGCGCGCGTCGCTCACCGCGCCGGAGGGCGACGGCAACACCGTCAAGGCCTGATCGCGGGACGCTTTCATCGTGGAATTGAATGGCTGGCCCCTGTTAACCAGGATCGAGCCGGTATAGGTTCGCGACCTGCCGCAACCGACGCGGCGCCGGACACGCTTGAAACCCGAAAGCCCTCTTGCCCACCTCGCGATGCGAGGCGGGTTCTCAAAGGACCGGACCAGACCAGTGCAGACGCTTCGCCTGTTGTCCCGCTATTCCTCGCTGAAAGTTCTCGCTCTCGCTGCCGCTCTCTTGCTCGCGCCGCGCCTGGCCCAGGCCGAAGCGCTGCTGCTCGTCGAAGCCGATACCGGCAAGGTGCTGGAGGCACAGAACGCGACCTATCCGTGGTACCCCGCCTCCGTCACCAAGCTGATGACGGCCTATGTGACGCTGAAGGCGGTGAAGGAAGGCAAGATCTCGCTCGACACCCTGTTCACGGTGTCGCCGACCGCGGCATCGCAGTCGCCGTCGAAGATGGGTTACCGGCCAGGCACGCAGCTGACCGTCGACAACGCGCTGAAGATGATGCTGGTGAAGTCCGCCAACGACATGGCGGTGGTGCTGGCGGAAGGTGTCGGAGGCTCGATCGACGGCTTCTCGGCGATGATGAACGACACCGCGCGCAAGCTCGGCATGACGCAGACGAGCTACGTCAATCCGAACGGCCTGCCCGCCGATGGACAGATCACATCGGCACGCGACCTCGCGATCCTGGCGCGGGCGATCATCCGCGACCTGCCCGAATACGAATATTTCGTGCACATCCCCTCGATCCGCTACGGCCGCCGCGTGGTGCAGAACTTCAACCGGTTGATCGGGCGCTATCCCGGCGCCGACGGCTTCAAGACCGGCTTCATCTGCGCCTCCGGCTACAATCTCGTGGCCTCGGCGACGCGCAATGGCAAGCGCCTGATCGCGGTCGTGCTCGGCGCCTCCTCGGGCCAGATGCGGGCGGTGCGCGCGATCCAGATGCTCGACCGCGGCTTCAACGGCAACCAGCTGAGCTGGCTGAAATCGCCGCTCGGCAATGTCGAGCAGCTTGCCCCCGTCGACGCGACGCCGCCGAACCTGCGCGACGACATGTGCAACGGCAGGCGACACCGGCCGGCCAGCGACGATGACGGCGAGGAGACGATTGCCGGCGCCGAGGGCGAATCGACCGGAGGCACCCTGCTCGCCGGCCTGCAGGCGCCGACGATGAAGCCGTCCGAGCTGCTGGCCGCAGCCCCCGCCCCCTCCGAGCCCGTGCTGGTCTATACCGGTCCCACCCGCACCGGCGCGGCCCTGATCGCGGCGGTCGCGGCCGACGCCGATGCGCAGACCCCGGCCAAGCGCCGCGGCAAGAAGGCGCATGCCACCGCCGCCGGCAAAGAGGCGAAGCCAGCCACCCGCACCGCCGCCAAGTCCGAGGCGGATGCAAAGCCCGCGGCCAAGCCAGGCTCCAAGCCCTCGGAGGCGAAAACGTCCGACGCCAAGCCGGCCGCCGCCCGGCACGCCGCCAAGCACGAATCCAGCCCAAAATCAGCGGCTTCCGACACGGCCGCCAAGCCGGCCAAGCCCAAGGCGGCCGCCAAGCCGAAAACCGACGGCAAGCCCGCGCCGAAGGACGGCTGATCCCGCGTCGCACACCCGCGCTGGCAGCCGGCCACGGCGCCGGCACGGCGTTCTCCCCGTCCCTCTTTCGTCTACGCCCCGACCGCTTGCCTTGCCCGGCCGGAGGTGAGATTTTGGCCGCCGAATGCCGCCCCCCGGGACGACCGGCGCGCCGGCACATCAAGCGACCATAAAAGACGATCAGGAGAGGGAAGGTTCATGGAGCGCATCTGGCTCAAGCACTATCCGGCCGGCGTTCCCGCCGATATCGAGCCCAGCAAGTACCAATCGCTGGTCGAGCTGCTGGAAGAGAGCTTCAAGAAGTTTGCCGACCGCCGCGCCTTCATCTGCATGGACAAGGCGATCAGCTATCGCGAGCTCGACGAGATGTCGGTCGCGATGGGCGCCTATCTGCAGGGCCTGGGTCTGGCGAAAGGCGCGCGCGTCGCGCTGATGATGCCGAACGTGCTGCAATATCCGGTCGCGATCTCGGCGGTGCTGCGCGCCGGCTATGCGGTGGTGAACGTCAATCCGCTGTACACGCCGCGCGAGCTCGAGCACCAGCTCAAGGATTCCGGCGCCGAGGCGATCATCGTGCTGGAGAATTTTGCCCACACCGTGCAGCAGGTGGTCGGCCACACCCAGGTCAAGCACATCGTCATCGCCAGCATGGGCGACCTGCTCGGCTTCAAGGGGGTGATCGTCAACCTCGTCGTCCGCCGTTTGAAGAAGATGGTGCCGGCGTTCTCGCTGCCGGGCGCGGTGCCGTTCAACGACGCGCTCGCCGCCGGCCGCGGCAAGCGCTTTCAGAAGCCGGTGATCGGTCCGGACGACGTCGCCTTCCTGCAATATACCGGCGGCACCACCGGCGTCTCGAAGGGCGCCACGCTGCTCCACCGCAACGTTGTCGCCAACGTGCTACAGAACGACGCCTGGCTGCAGCCGGTGATGGACAAGCCGCCGCATGTCGATCAGCTCCTGATCGTCTGCGCGCTGCCGCTCTACCACATCTTCGCGCTGACCTGCTGCTTCCTGCTCGCGGTGCGCGCCGGCGGCGCCAACCTGCTGATCCCCAACCCGCGCGACATCGCGGGCTTCATCAAGGAGCTGATGAAGTACCAGGTCAACACGTTCCCGGCCGTCAACACGCTGTACAACGGCCTGCTGCATCATCCCGATTTCAAGAAGATCGACTTCTCCAAGCTGAAGGTTTCGAACGGCGGCGGCATGGCCGTGCAGAAGCCGGTGGCCGACCAGTGGAAACAGGTGACCGGCTGCAGCATCGCCGAGGGCTATGGCCTGTCGGAGACCGCGCCGGTCCTGACCTGCAACGTGCCGACCTCGACCGATTTCACCGGCACGATCGGCCTGCCCCTGCCCTCGACCTGGCTCTCGATCCGCGATGACGACGGCAACGAGGTGCCGCTCGGCCAGCCCGGCGAGATCTGCGCTAAGGGCCCGCAGGTCATGGCCGGCTATTGGAACAGGCCGGACGAGACCGCGAAAGTCATGACCTCGGACGGCTTCTTCCGCACCGGCGACATCGGTGTGATGGCCGCGGACGGCTCGATCAAGATCGTAGACCGGAAGAAGGACATGATCCTGGTGTCCGGCTTCAACGTCTATCCCAACGAGGTCGAGGAGGTCATCGCCGCCCATCCGGGCGTGCTGGAGACCGCCGTCATCGGGCTTCCGGACGAAAAAACCGGCGAGGTCGTCAAGGCCTTCGTGGTGAAGAAGGACCCGAACCTCACCCCCGAGGATATCGTCAAGCACTGCCACGAGCAGCTGACGAACTACAAGGTGCCGAAGCAGATCGAGTTCAGGACCGAGCTGCCGAAGACCAATGTCGGCAAGATCCTGCGCCGCGAGCTGCGTGATGAAAAGAAGAAGCCGGCGGCTGCGGCCTGATCCGTTGGCAGCGCAGCACCGTTGTGCGATGACGGAGTCGTGAACGCGGCGGGCCGTTGCCGTTTGCAGCCCGCCGAATAGTGTAGCGCGCACCGCGCAAGACACATTCGCAGAGATCCGTTCGCAAACGCCCGTTTGCAAGGCAGATCCAGGGGAAGGAGTTTCGATATGACGATCCAGGTTGGCGAAAAGCTGCCGCAGGCCCAGTTCCGCGTGATGAGCGAGGAAGGCCCGCAGGTCAAAACCACCGACGACATCTTCAAGGGCAAGAAGGTCGCGCTGTTCGCCGTGCCCGGCGCCTACACCGGCACCTGCCACAAGATGCATCTGCCCAGCATCTTCCTCAACGCTTATGCCCTGAAGGACAAGGGCGTCGACACCATCGCGATCGTCTCCGTCAACGACGCCTTCGTGATGAACGCCTGGAAGCGCGATACCGACCAGCGCGACGAGGCCGTGTTCCTGGCGGACGGCAGCGCCGAGTTCACCAAGGCGATCGGCATGGAGCTCGACGCCACCGCCCACGGCCTCGGCCTCCGCTCCAAGCGCTATTCGATGCTGGTCGAGGACGGCAAGGTCACCAAGCTGAACCTCGAAGCCGCCCCGGGCAAGGTCGAGGTCTCCGGCGGCGACACGCTGCTCGGGCAGCTGTAAGTCGTTCGACCTGTCGAGACTTGAGGCACACCGCCTCCCCACAAATAGTGTCATTCCCCGCGCAAGCGGGGAATCCAGTACGCCGCGGCCTCTCGGCAGAGCACGACCGCCGGCGGGTACTGGATCACCCGGTCAAGCCGGGCGATGACAGGTGAAGGTGAGGCAAGGACCCCGGCTAACTAACTCGTCAGCCCCGCACGTTCTTCTGCATCCGCGCCATCGCCACGCCGTCGCGCGCCAACTGATCCGCGCGCTCGTTCTCGGGGTGGCCGGCGTGGCCCTTGACCCAGTGCCAGTTGACCTTGTGCGGCTTCAGCGCCGCATCCAGGCGCTGCCACAGCTCGGCGTTCTTGACCGGCTTCTTGTCCGCCGTCTTCCAGCCGTTGCGCTTCCAGCCATGGATCCAGCCGGTGATGCCCTGACGGACATATTGGCTGTCGGTGTAGAGCTCGACCTGGCACGACTTCTTAAGCGCTTCCAGCGCCGAGATCGCCGCCATCAGCTCCATGCGGTTGTTGGTGGTGTGCGGCTCGCCGCCCTTCAGCTCTTTTTCCTTGTCGCCGAAGCGCAGGATCGCGCCCCAGCCGCCAGGGCCCGGATTCCCGGAGCAGGCGCCATCAGTGAAGATGCTGACGACCGGAGGCTCGCTCATGCCGCAGCTCCAAGGCCGTAGTCGCGCGCGCTGGTCACCGCCTGATGGAAGCGCAGCTTGCGGACATATTCGAGCGGGTCCTTCGGCTTCACCAGCGCGCCCGCGGGCACATTTAGCCAGTCGACCAGCCGCGTCAGCAGGAAGCGGATCGCCGCGCCGCGCGCGAGCAGCGGCAGCGCCTCCAGCTCCGCCTCCGACAGCGGTCGCGCCCGGCCATAGGCGTTGAAGAAGGCGCGCGCCTTGGTGACGTTGAGCGAATGATCGGCCTCGAAGCACCACGCGTTCAGGCAGATCGCGACGTCATAGGCGAGGATGTCGTTGCAGGAGAACGGGAAGTCGATCAGGCCCGACAGATGATCGCCGAGGAAGAACACGTTGTCCGGAAACAGGTCGGCATGGATGACGCCTTCCGGCAGATGCGTCGGCCAGGCGCGCGCGAGGTGATCGAGCTCGGTCGACAGCAGCGCCGAGAGGCCGGCCTGCACGTAGTCGGCGCGATCGGCGGCCTGGGCGAACAATGATTGCCAGCCGGACACCGACAGCGGATTCGTGCGCACCAGCGGGAAGTCGCGGCCGGCGAGATGCATCCGCGCCAGCGCCTCGCCGACCCCCGCGCAATGCACCACAGCCGGCTTGCGCGGCCACATCCCTTCCAGAAAGTTGATGATCGCCGCAGGGCGGCCCGACAGGCTGGAATACACCGCGCCGTCGCGGTTGCGCGCGGGCTGCGGGCAGCTGACGCCGCGCGCGGCGAGATGCGCCATCAAACCCAGAAAGTACGGCAGATCGTCCACCGCCACGCGCTTCTCATAGAGCGTGAGGATGAAGGAGCCCTTGGTGGTGTGGAGCAGGAAGTTGGAGTTCTCGACGCCCTCGGCAATGCCCTTGTAGGAGAGCAGCTCGCCGATGTCGTAGGTCTTGAGAAAGTCCGCGAGCTCGTCGGCGGCGACGTCGGTGTAGACCGCCATGCCCTATCCTGATGGTCGAAGTTCGCCTGCCCTCGCCTCCCCCGATGCGAACTTCGAAACCAGGGAGGCCCGTTGCGCCTTCATCGCGCATGCAGGCGCCGCGTTCAAGGCCGATCGGGCGCGTCGGACGGAAAAGAAGCGGCCGAATTACTCGGCCGCCGCTTCCGGACGCAGCGAGCGCGGCAGCGGGAAGAATTCATTTTCCTCCGCGGCCGAGACGGTCTCGACATGCAGCACGTATCGCTCGGCGAACGCGCCCATGATCTCCTCGACGATCACCTCGGGGGCCGAGGCGCCGGCGGTGATGCCGAGGCTCTTGATGCCCTCGAAGCGCTTCCAGTCGATGTCCGAGGCGCGCTGCGCAAGCACCGCGATCGGGCAACCCTCGCGCTCGGCGACCTCGCGCAGGCGCTGCGAATTCGACGAGTTCGGCGCGCCGACCACGATCAGGGCATCGACCACCGGCGCCACCTTCTTGACCGCCAGCTGACGGTTGGTGGTGGCGTAGCAGATGTCTTCCTTGTGCGGGCCCGAGATGTTCGGGAAGCGGCCCTTCAGCACGGCAACGATATCGGCGGTGTCGTCGATCGACAGCGTGGTCTGGGTCACAAAGGCGAGATTGTTCGGGTCCTTCGGCGTGAAGGTCGCCGCGTCCTCGGCGGTCTCGATCAGGGTGACGGCGCCCGGCGGGAGCTGGCCGACGGTGCCGACCACTTCCGGATGGTGAGAATGACCGATCAGCAGGATCTCGCGGCCGCGCTTGAAGTGGATGGCCGCCTCGCGGTGGACCTTGGTGACCAACGGACAGGTCGCGTCCAGCGAGAAGAAATTGCGCGCCTGGGCCTCGGCGGGAACCGATTTCGGCACGCCATGTGCCGAGAACACCACCGGTGCGTTGGTACTGTCAGGAATCTCGGCCAGTTCCTCGACGAAGATCGCGCCCTTGGTCTTCAGGCTGTCGACGACGTATTTATTGTGCACGATCTCGTGGCGGACATAGACCGGGGCGCCATAGATGGCGAGCGCCCGCTCCACGGTGTCGATGGCGCGGACCACGCCGGCGCAGAAGCCGCGCGGCGAACAAAGCACGATTTTGAGGTCTGGTTTGGCTGCCATCGGGTGATCTGACATGGGCTGATCTATTGGCCTGATCTGTGCGGGCTGGTTGCGGCGACCGGAGCACCCCGGGCCGGCAAGCGGGGGCGGTCGAGACGGCACGGCTTCGAGCTAGATTGCGTTTGGGTACGACTTGGGACTGCTTTCGAGCCCTGTCAAGGCCGTTTTCGTCAGGCCATTGCGCCCCGCCCCCGGGACGGCTTATATAGGGCGAATTCCCCGTCATCGCCGATGACCGCAGGTTTCGCCCCCCGGGCCGGGGCGGAGCACAAAGGAGATTTGCCATGAGCAACGCCCCGCTGATGCCGAAGGCAACTGCCGTGTGGCTGGTCGACAACACCGCGCTGACCTTCGACCAGGTCGCCGATTTTACCAAGATGCACCCGCTGGAGGTGCGCGCGATCGCCGACGGCGACGCCGCCCAGGGCATCAAGGGCATGGACCCGATCTCGACCGGGCAGTTGACCCGCGAGGAGATCGAAAAGGCCGAGCGTGACCCGAATTACCGGCTCAGGCTGCAGGAGAGCAAGGTCGTGCTGCCGCCGCAGCCGAAGCGCAAGGGCCCGCGCTACACCCCGGTGTCGCGCCGCCACGAGCGCCCGAGCGCCATCCTCTGGCTGGTGCGCAACCATCCGGAGCTGAAGGACGCGCAGATCATGCGCCTCGTCGGCACCACCAAGACCACCATCGCCAGCGTCCGCGACCGCACCCATTGGAACGCCCAGACGCTCACGCCGATGGACCCGGTGACGCTCGGCCTGTGCTCGCAGATCGAGCTCGATTTCGAGGTGCAGCGCGCCGCCAAGGAGAAGCCGCTCGACGCCAATTACAGCGGCGCCACCCTGCTGCCGGCCTCGGAGACCACCCGCAAGGACGAGTACGAGCCGGCCGGCCGCGACGAGGACGACCTCAACGTCGACGCCGTGTTCGCCAAGCTCAAGACCCTCGGCGGCAAGAAGCAAGAGGAAGAAGAGGAAGAGTAGGACGCGCGAGGGTCCATCTCTCAGGCATCGATTCGCAGGCGACTGTCCCCATCAAAGGTGTCGTCCCGACGAACGCCGGGACCCATAGCCACCGGCTTGCGTGACGGCCCGAGATGGTCGTGACTCAGCACCTGATTCCTCACAGCCGCTGCGGCGTATGGCTCCCGGCTCAAGGCCGGGACGACACCAGTTTGACAGTCCCGCGGCTCGCGACCCACGCATAGTTCCAAAAAAATGGCGCCGGTAAACCGGCGCCATGGTAGTCTTGGGAGGAACGCGACGATCAGAACTTGTAGGTGACGCCGGCGCCGACCAGCCAGGGGTCGATGTTGGCGCGGCCGGTGATCGGAATCGCGCCATTGACGGTCGCCGAGTAGTTCGGCTGCAGCCAGAGCTTCTTGACGTCGACGTTCAGGCCCCAATGCTTGTCGAGCATGTAGTCGAAGCCGAACTGAACCGCCGCGCCCCACTGGTTGGAGATGTGCAGGTTGGTGACGGCAAGACCGTTCACGACCTGGTTGGCGGCGCTCTGGTTGAAGAACACCGTGTAGTTCACGCCGGCGCCGATATAGGGCTTGAAGGCGCCGAAATCGGTGAAGTGATATTGCAGCGTGAGCGTCGGCGGCAGCAGCCAGGCCTTGCCGATGTTGAGGCCATCCAGCGTGCCGGTGCCGCTGATCGAGTGCCGCGTCACGCCGAGGATCAGCTCGGCCGCGATGTTCTTGGTAAAGAAGTAGCTGATGTCGAGCTCTGGCACGACCTGGTTGGAGATCTTCAGGCCGGAATTCGGCGACGACAGCGCCGGCACGCCGGCGACGTTCACGCTGGAGCTGCCGCCATCCGGCAGCACGCCGAGCGCGCGGACGCGCAGCATCCAGGGATTCCAGGCCTCGACCACCGGCGCCTTGGTATAGACCGGCGCCGCCGCAGGCAGATCGGCTGCTTGCGCGGAGCCCATCGCTCCGCAGACCGCCGCCAGCACCAGCAGCGACGACGAGATTTGGAATGTTCTGTTCATCGAGGTCCCCATAGCCACACTTGAGCTACATTTGCGCGAGCAAAACCGCGCCTTGCAGTCACACCTGTGGCAGGGACGACACCGTGTTGAATTTGATCTCGATCAAACGGCCCGTCAGCGACGCCAATGTGGTCGCGAGTGTTGCAGCGCGGTCACGCGCGATGAGACGTACTTGCAATCGCGCGTCAGGGCCGATCGGGATGATTCATCATGTATTCGCCGAGATCGCGCTGCCGCCGATCGGCCCGCGCCTCGGCGCGCTGCCGCTGCACGTCGCGATCCTTGCGGCAGGCGACGTATTCCGCGGACCCCTGCGCGACCTTGCCGCCGGCCTGGCACACCGCGTCGTCGTCGTCATTGCCGAGCGCGACCGCAGGACCCTGATTGCGAGAGGCACAAGCCGTCAGCGAAAGAGCGGCCATCAGCACCAAGGCCAGGCGGGCGGAGGTCTGTCGCATCGGGCGGTCCATTCTCGTCAATCGGCGGTTTGAAGCCGTTGCTTGACGGCAATGGACGCCGGGGTCAAGCCCGGTGCGGCAATCGCCTCTCGTGTCACGAAGACGTCTTCCACCCCTCACCCTGAGGAGCACGCCGAAGGCGGGCGTCTCGAAGGGCGAGGCCCCAGCGCGGGCCTCATGGTTCGAGACGCGTCGCAAGGGCGACGCTCCTCACCATGAGGGTTGGCGTAGACACCGGTGCTGCACATTAAGCAGCGTATTCACGCAGGTAACCACTACACCCGGCTCTTCAGCGCCTCGCCGATTTCTTCCAGCACCTTGGGATCCTCGATCGTGGCCGGCATGCTCCATTGCTCGCCGTCGGCGATCTTCTTGATGGTGCCGCGCAGGATCTTGCCGGAGCGCGTCTTCGGCAGCCGGCCGACGGTGATGGCGAGCTTGAAGGCGGCGACCGGGCCGAGCTTGTCGCGCACCAGCGCCACGATTTCCTTCTCGATCTCGGACGGGCTGCGCGACACGCCGGCCTTGAGCACGATGAAGCCGCAGGGCACCTCGCCCTTGATCGCATCCTTGATGCCGAGCACAGCACACTCCGCCACGTCCGGATGCGACGCCAGGATCTCCTCCATGCCGCCGGTCGACAGCCGGTGGCCGGCGACATTGATGATGTCGTCGGTGCGGCCCATGACGAAGACGTAGCCGTCCTCGTCCTTGAAGCCGGCGTCGGAGGTCTTGTAGTAGCCCGGGAATTCGCTGAGGTAGGATTCCTTGAAGCGGTCCTCCTGCTGCCACAAGGTCGGCAGGCAGCCCGGCGGCATCGGCAGCTTGATTACGATAGAGCCCATGGTGTTGGCGGGCACGGGCTTGGCCGCCTCGTCGACGATGTCGACCTGATAGCCAGGCATCGGCACGGTCGGCGAGCCGTGCTTGACCGGCAACAGGCCGAGGCCGACCGGATTGCCGGCGATGCACCAGCCGGTCTCGGTCTGCCACCAATGATCGATCACCGGCACCTTGAGCTGCTGCTCGGCCCATTCCACCGTCGGCGGATCGGCGCGCTCGCCGGCGAGGAACAGCGTGCGGAACTGCGACAGGTCGTATTTTCGCAGCAGCGTCCCTTCAGGGTCCTCCTTGCGGATGGCGCGGAACGCGGTCGGCGCGGTGAACAGCGCCACCGCCTTGTGATCGGCGATGACGCGCCAGAACGCACCGGCATCGGGCGTGCCGACCGGCTTGCCCTCATACATCACCGAGGTCGCGCCGTGGATCAGCGGGCCGTAGATGATGTAGCTGTGGCCGACCACCCAGCCGATATCCGAGCCGCACCACCAGACTTCGCCGGGCTTGATGCCGTAAAGATTCTCCATCGACCATTTCAGCGCGACCAGATGCCCGCCATTGTCGCGTACCACGCCCTTCGGCTTGCCCGTCGTCCCGGAGGTGTAGAGGACGTAGAGCGGATCGGTCGCGAGCACGGGCACGCAAGGCGCGAGCTTGCCGTTGGCCAGCGCCGATTTGCGCAGCGCCGCCCAATCATAGTCGCGGCCGGGCTTCAGCTCGCAGACATGCTCGGGACGTTGGAGAATGATGCACGCCTTGGGCCGGTTGTCGGCGAGATCGATCGCCTGGTCGAGCAGCTGCTTGTACTGCACGATGCGGCCGGGCTCGATGCCGCAGCTCGCCGACAGCACCAGCTTCGGCGTCGCGTCGTCGATGCGGGTCGCGAGCTCCTTGGCCGCGAAGCCGCCGAACACCACCGAATGCACCGCGCCTATGCGCGCACAGGCGAGCATCGCGACCATCGCCTCCGGGACCATCGGCATGTACAGGATGACGCGGTCGCCCTTGCCCACGCCGAAATCCTGCATGATCGCGGCGAGCGTCTGCACCTCCTTCAGCATCTCGGCATAACTGAGCCGGGTGACCGAATTGGTGAGAGGCGAATCGTGGATCAGCGCCAGCTGGTCGCCACGGCCGGCGGCGACGTGGCGGTCGAGCGCGTTGTAGCAGGTGTTGACGACGGCGCCGGCAAACCAGCGGCCATAGGCGCCCATCGTGGGATCGAACACCTTCTTGGCCGGCTCGATCCAGTCGATCGCGCGGGCGGCCTCGGCCCAGAACCCTTCGGGGTCCTGCACCGACCGGGCATGGACCTCGTGATAGCGGCTGGCAGCGCTCATGACGTTTCCCCAAGATCTCTGTTTATTCCCGACTATTGTCCGGGACAAAGCGACAGTTCAAGCCGTCATGAATTGATCTGGATCAGGCGAGGCCTTGCGGCCCGGTCATTTTCCCGGATGGATCAATCGGCGGCGTCCCGAAGCGTGTCGAGGCGGCGCTGCAGGGCTAGACGAAGGTCGTAGCCGGGCTTGCCGAACCGGGCGTTACGTTCACTCAGGAAATCGCGCTGCGTGCTGCGCAGCTCGGCGGCGGCGCGGCCACGGGACGATTTCAGGAGCTTCGCATAGCCCTGGGAAATGCCGAGGTCGAGCACCGACAATTGCGGGTCCGCACAGATGACCTTCTCGACCTCGCGCCGGGCGGTGGCGCAATCGAACGACGGCCCGCTGCGCTCCGACGGCGCGTTCAGCGGACGCGGCGCCTCGGCACCGAACTTCTTGATCTCGGCGAGCATCGCGCGACGGCCTTCCGCCGCGTTTTCGTTACCCGGATTCAGGCGCAGCGCGGCTTCATAGTCGGCGAGGGCTTTGGCGCGTTCGCCCATCTTCTTGAACAGAACGGCGCGGTTGTTGTAGGTGGACGCGAAATCCGGATCAAGGCGCAACGCCGCATCGTAGTCGCTCAGGGCCGAGCCGAGCTCGTTCTTGTACTGATAGGCGTCGCCGCGGTTGGTCAGGAAATTCGCCTTCGGCTGCATCTTGATCGCCTGGTCGTAGTCGGCGATCGCCTTGTCGTACTCCTTCATGGCGGCGTAGGTGAGGCCGCGATTGTCGTAATATTCCGGCACCTTCGGATCGCGGCGGATCGCCTCGCTGTCATCGGCAAGCGCCTTGTCCATCTGGCCGAGCTTCTTGTAGGCCGCGCCGCGATTGGTGAAGGTGCGGGGACGGTCCGGATCGAGGCGGATGGCCTCGTCATAGTCGCGCACCGCCTTCTCATTGTCGCCGCGCAGATAGAACGCGACGCCGCGGTCGGCATAGGCCTGCGCGAAATCCGGCTTCAGCCGGATGGCCTGGTCGAAATCGGCCAAGGCGCGATCGAGCCGGCGCTGCGTGACATAGACGACGCCGCGCTCCTCATAGGCTTCGGCGTCGTTCGGATCGAGCGAGATCGCCATGCTGAGATCGGCCGCCGCCTTGTTGGCATCGCCACCGGCCACCCGCAGGTAGTCGCCGCGCAGCCGGTATGCGCGGGCGTTCTTGCCGTCGAGGGCGATGGCGCGGTCAAAATCCTTGAGCGCCTGGGTCATTCCACCGGGCGTCCGCGCGCGGATGTCGGCACGGACGACGAGCGCCATGGACTGGTCCTTCGGCGAGCTCGAGGCCTGCTCGATCACGGCCGTGCAGGCGGTGATCAGCTCCGCCGGCGGCGCCTTGCTGCCCCATGTGCAGTCCGTGTCCGCGGCAAAGGCCGGGAGGGCTCCGAGACCGAGAACGAAACCGGCCGCGAGGCGGAGCGTGCGGTAAGAGGATCGGGATGAAAGCGAATGACGGACGGTGTGCATAGCTGTGGTCTCGGCTCTGAATCCGACGGGTGCAACTGGGAGATGCTGGTCTCCCCCGTTGTCGTCCGCGCCCGGAACCGGGTTCAAGCCGCTGGCCGATGGTTAATAGCCGTCGACGCCGTTCAACCGCCGCAGCCGATCCTGCATCGCCTTCTTGAGATCGTAGCCGGGCCGGCCATACGAGGCGTTTCGCTTCGAAACGAAGGCCTCCTGCTCGCGCTGCAGGGCCCGCGCGGCCGCAGGCCCCTGGGCCTCGCGCATCACCCGCGCATGCGAGCCGTCGATCTCGCGATCGAGATTGGCCAGTTCGGGATCGGCGCAGATCGCCTTCTCGACCGCGCGGCGCGCGCCGGCACAGTTGAAGCTCGGACGCCCGGCTACCGCCATCTGCGCGCCGAGACGCTCGAGCTCGACGGCGAGGTCATGATAGTTGCTGCGCGCGCTGACGTGATCCGGGTTGAGCCGTAGCGCCGCGGCGAAATCGGCCAGGGCCTTCGGGCGGTCGCCCTTCTTTCGATACAGCTCGCCACGCGCGTTGAAGATGTTGGCCAGCGTCGGATCGAGCTGCAGGGCGACGCCATAGTCGGCGATCGCGCGATCGGCCTCACCCCGGATGATGTAGATCGAGGCGCGCGCGATCAGCGCATTGATGCGGTCGCTCTTGGGAACCTTGGCATTGTCGATCAGCGCCCCGCATTCGGTCAGGACCTTGTCGCCGTCACGCGCTTCGGACGCCGCGATGCAAGCGGCGGCGTCGACCAAGGGCTCCTTGCCCGGTTCGGCCGCGCCCACGGCGTGCGCCGCCGTCGCGAACAACAATCCGGAGGTGATGAGCGCGGCCAGCCGCGCATTCCCGCGGCGAACGTTCATGGCCTGCGCTAAAGCGGATATCAGCAAGCGGCTGGTTCTCTCAAGGCGTGGACAAGCCGGACAACGGCGGCAAAGCAGTGCTTTCCGTCAACTATACAGCCGCGGCGCGGCCGCGGAAGTCCTTCCGCGCCGACATGCTGCCGCCGCCCGTGCCGAGTCGTCCCCGCAGGCAACTGACATGCGCGTGATCATCCGACGCGTCCGGCTCGCGAACTCGTGGATGCAGCGAGGCCTTGGCGATAGCACGGGAATTGAACCTCAGGCAGTCGCGGCAGACACAACCTCCATGACGATCCTGACAGAGCATTCGCGCGCACGCGGCGTCATTGCGTCCCCGGCGCGCTATTTTTATTTCAACATGGCCCTGGCCTGCATGGCCACCGCCTTCCTCGGCTTTGCGCCGACCTACTGGATGCCGCTGGCGCGCGGCTCGTTCTCCGGCGCGCCCGTGGTTCATTTCCACGGCTTCCTGTTCTTCACCTGGACGCTGTACTTCACCCTCCAGACGTGGCTTGCCGCGTCAGGCCGGACCGCCTGGCACCGCTCGCTCGGCATCTTCGGCGTCTCGCTCGCCACCGCGATGACGATCTTCGGGTTCCTGGTGGCGGTTGAAGCGATGAAACGCTCCGCCGCGATCGGCCAGCCCAATGAAGGCATCGCGTTCGCGATCGTGCCGCTCAGCGGCATCGCCTTCTTCGCCGTCGTGTTTGCCCTCGCCGTCATGTACGCGCGGCGGCCGGAGACGCACAAGCGGCTGATGCTGCTCGCCGGCATCTCGCTGCTCGACGCCGCCGTGGCGCGCTGGTTTCTTACTTTCCTCGCACCGCCCGGCCCGCTCGGCCCGCCGCCGGTGTTCGTCACCATCCCGCCGGCCTTCGTCGCCTATCTGCTGCTCGTCGTCGCCATCATCTACGACCGCCGCACGTTCGGGCGGGTCCATCCGGTCTATGTCTATGGCGGCCTTGCGCTGATCGCGGTGAAGCTCCTGAACTGGCCGATCAGCATCACGCCGGCGTGGCATGCGATCGGCGGCAGCATCCTGGCGATGGCGCAGTAGCCACTGCTCTTCAGTCACCCACCGCCGTCATTGCGAGGCGCCGAAGGCGACGAAGCAATCCAGAGTCCTTGCAGAGCCCCTGGATTGCTTCGCTTTGCTCGCAATGACGGAGAAAAGTCTCACAGACTCGACTCAACTCCGGCAGGTCAGCCCGCCGTCGACCACCAGCGTGATGCCGGTGACGTATTTCGACTCGTCCGACGCGAGGAACAGCGCCGCGTTGGCGACGTCGAATGCGTCGCCCATGTGCCCCATCGGCACCTGCGCATCTCGCTTCTTCCACATCTCCTCGACATCGCCCTTGGCGTAGCTCGCAGCCAGGCCTGCGGAATGCTCAACCATCGGCGTCTTCATCAGCCCGGGCAGGATCGCGTTAACGCGGACATGCTTGGGCGCGAACTCGACCGCTGTCGTGCGCGTCATCTGGTTCATGGCCGCCTTGCTGGCGCCGTAGCTGACATAGGAGATGCCGACCTGCCGGATCGAGGCGACCGACGAGATGTTGATGATCGAGCCGCCGCCCTGCCCGACCATGACCGGAATGACGTGCTTCATCGCGAGATAGGCGCTCTTGAGGTTGACCGCGAACACGCGGTCCCATTCGGCCTCCTCGACATCGACGACGCTGCCCATCTCGGCAATGCCGACATTGTTGTCGAGCACGTCGATGCGGCCATAGGCAGCCAAGCAGGCCTTGACCATCGCCTCGACCTCGGCCGCCTTCGACACGTCGGCGGTGTAGGCCTCGGCCTGCCCGCCTTCGCCTGAAATGATCGCGGCCGTCTCGGCCGCCGCTTCCCTGTTGCGGTCGACGCAGAACACCTTCGCGCCCTGCCGCGCGAAGGTCACTGCGGTCGCCTTGCCGTTGCCCCAGCCCGGCCCGATCGAGCCGGCGCCCACCACCAGCGCCACCTTGCCCTCGAGACGTCTCATCGCGCTCTCCCGTTGTTTGTTATTCGTTGCAGGCGCTCATCGTAATCGTGGCGCCGATATCATGGCCGACAATCTCCGAGATCGTCTGGCATTGTCCGTCGTGACAGATCCGCCATTCGCCGGCGGCGCCGGAATTGGCGAGCACGATGCGCGACAGCGGCTCGCGATCGACGGACCATTGGTACCATCCATCGACCAGCCGCGCCTCCGGCGGCGGCTCCATGCCGGCACCGGAGCCCTTCACACGGGCCTGCACCAGTTGCAGGCCATCGGCCGTGACGCGCCAATCCTCCTGCCAGGCGGTCTTCTCGACCGAATGCGTCCAGGCCAAAGTGAAGCCGGCCAGCGCCAGCGCTTTCACCACACCCGACGTCGCGAGACAGAGGCTCAAGCGGACGCCGCCACAGGCGAAGGCGGCCGCTGCCGCCATTGCCAGCCGACGATCACCACCGCCAGCGCGAAGCCCAGCACGTCGCTATAGGGGAATTCGCCGAGCAGGCAGACCGACGCGATGAACGCCAGCAGCCGCTCGATCAAGGTCATGCGGGTATAGAGGAAGCCGATCGCGACCATGCCGAACAGGCCGATCGCGACGAGGGCCTTGACGAAGGCATACGCCACCGCCCCGTAGAAGCCGATCTGCGCCTCCATCGGATCGCCCGCCTGCAGCATCAGCGCCGGCGAATAGACGAACAAGAAGGGAATGACATAGCCGGCGAGCGCGATGCGCATTGCCTCCCAGCCGATCTTGTCGGGGTTCTCCTTGGCGATCGGTGCGGCAGCGAGCGCGGCGAGAGCCACCGGCGGCGAGAGGTCGGCCATGATGCCGTAGTAAAACGCGAACATGTGGCTCGCGATCAGGGGCACGCCGAGCTTGGCGAGCGCGGGCGCGGCGAGCGCGGCCGTGATGATGTAGGTCGGGATGGTCGGAATGCCCGTGCCGAGCAGGATCGACAGCAGCATGGTCATGATCAGCGCCGCGAACAGGCTGGTCTTACCCAAACCGATCACCCAGCTGCCGAAGATCGAGCCGACGCCGGTCTGCGTCATCATGCCGATGATGACGCCGACGATGGCGCAGGCCATGCCGACGGTGAGCGCCGACTTGGCGCTTTCGGCCAGCGAGTCGCGGCAGGCGTGCAGCGTCGCCATGCCGCCCCGGACGAAGCCGGTGATGATGACCAACGCGACCACGACGGAAGCGACGGGAACGATCTGCAGCCCGTTGCGTGACAACGCGCCGACCACGAGCGCGAGCCCGATCCAGAACACGTAGCGCAGCACCTGGTTGGAAAAGCCCATCGTGATCGAGGTGCCCAGGATCAGCGCCACGGTGAGCGCCAGTCCCATCGAGCCGGCATAGAGCGGCGTGAAGCCCTCGAACAGCATGTAGACGAGAGCCGCGAGCGGCAGCACGAGGTACCAGCGCGCGACCAGCGCCTTCCAGGCGCTCGGGATCTCCGACGGCTTCATGCCGGTGAGGCCGTGCTTGCCGGCTTCCAGGTGCACCATCCAGAAGGCGGAGGCGAAGTAGAGAATGGCGGGGATGACGGCGGCCTTGACGATCACCGAGTAGTCCACGCCGAGCGTCTCGGCCATGATGAAGGCGACCGCGCCCATCACCGGCGGCATGATCTGCCCGCCCATCGAGGCCGTGGCCTCGACACCAGCGGCGAAGGCGCGGCGGTAGCCGAACCGGATCATCAAGGGAATCGTGAACTGGCCGACGGTGACGACATTGGCGACGCCAGAGCCGGAGATCGTGCCCATCATGCCCGAGGCGAACACCGCGACCTTGGCCGGGCCGCCGCGGGTGCGCCCGAACAGGCCGAGCGAGACGTCAGTGAAGAGCTGGATCATGCCGGCATGTTCGAGGAACGAGCCGAACAGGATAAACAGGAAGATGTAGGTCGCGGAGACATAGATCGGCACGCCGTAGAAGCCCTCGGTGCCGAACGACAGATGCGTGATCACCTGGTCGAAATCATAGCCGCGATGGTTGAGAGGCGCCGGCAGATACTGGCCGAAGAACCAGTACAGCAGGCAGGCGCCGCACATCAGCGGCAGCGCCAGGCCCATCAGGCGGCGCGTGCCTTCGAAGATCAGGACGGCGAGCAAGGTTCCGACGACGAGGTCGGTGCGGGTGGGATCGCCGTCACGGGCGATCAGGTCGGCATAGAAGATCCACTGATACAGGCCGCACAGGAAGCCGATCGCCCCGATGGTCCAGCCGGCGATGCGGCCGGCATCCGTCTTGGCGGTGAAATTGCCGATCAGGCCGAAGGTGAGCAGCAGCAGGAAGCCGACATGGACGCCGCGCACGACCTGGCTCGGCAGATAGTTGAAGGCGGCGACGTAGAGCTGGAACAGCGCGAAAGCGAGACCGATGCCATAGGCGAGATAGGCCCAGCGGCCGGGGCCAAAACCTTCGGGAAAGCCGTGCTCGAAATTGTCGAACTCGACCTTGACCGGCGTCTCCATGTTCACGGCTTCGATCGTCATGATGCCCCCAGCACGCCCTTGCCAGATGCTGCCGTCCAGCGGCAGCCACCTGAAACGATAAGACTGCGCGGGAGCAGGTCCCGCGCAGTCGGATGCGAACGGTCCTGCGATGCAGGCCGGAGAAACAGCGCCCTTACTTCAGGACGCCTTTTTCCTTGTAGTAGCGGATCGCGCCCGGATGCAGCGGCACCGGGCTGTCCTGCGCCGCGGTTTCCAGCTTGATCTCCTTGCCGGCGGCGTGCGCGTTGACCAGCTCGGGCAGCGACTCGAAGATCAGCTTCGTCATCTGGTAGGCGAGATCGTCGGAGACCGCGGAGCTAGTGACGAGATAATTGATGACGGCCGCGGTCGGCACGTCCTTGTCCTGGCCGGTATAGGTGTTGGCCGGGATGGTCGCGGCCACGAACGGCGATCCGATCTTGTCGACGACCTCCTTCGGCACCGAGACCACGGTGATCGGCGACGAGGTCGACAGATCCTTCAGCGAGGCGACGCCGAGACCGGCCGATTGCAAGGTCGCGCCGAGCTGGCGGTTCTTCATCAGATCGACCGATTCGGCGAACGGCAGATACTCGACCTTGCCGAGATCCTTGTAGCTCATGCCGGCGGCGGCGAGGATCGCGCGCGAGTTCAGCTCGGTGCCGGACTTCGGCGCGCCGACCGACAGGCTCTTGCCCTTCAGGTCGGCCAAGGTCTTGATGCCGGACTCGGCGGTCGCGACGATCTGGATGTAGTTCGGGTAGATCGCGCCGAGCGTGCGCAGCTTGTCCAGCTTGCTCTTGAAGCCGGCCTCCTCCTCGCCGTTCCAGGCCGCTTTCAGGGAGTCGCCGAGCGCGAAGGCGAGCTCGCCGCGGCCCTGCTGCAGCAGGATCAGGTTCTCGACCGAGGCCTTGGTGGCCTGCACCTGGGTCTTCACGTTCGGGATCTTGTCGCCGTAGATCTTCCCGATCGCGACGCCGAGCGGATAATACACGCCGGAGGTGCCGCCGGTCAGCACGTTGATGAAGCTCTGCGCCTGCGCCGCGGGCGCGGCCAGCAGGCAGGCCGCGGCCATGATCAAAGCGGTTGCAGTGCCTGAGAATTTCAAGAAGCGCATGGGTCCTCCCGTTGATTTTGCCGGCAAATTGGACGGATGCGGGCGCGGGGTCAACCCATCCGAAAGACGGCCACGCCGCGACGCAGATCCAGCCAGGAACCGGCAGAGGACGGTTTCAACCCTGCATTGACGAGCTCTCAGGCTTCATCGACAGATGCGCTCGACCGCGGGCCGGGAGCGCACCACTCCAGCCGGACGTCTCATTGGAAGTTCATGTCGAGGCATTTGGAAATGTCTGAGCCCAGCCCAGACGAGATCGTGATGCAGCCCCGCAGCTTCTGCTGGGTCGTGTCCGCGACCCAGAGCGAATAGCCGCCATTGCCGAAGAAGGAGTTGGTATTGGCCGGCTCGGTCTCGGTCGCATCGAACTCGTACTTCGAGTCGGCCTCGAAGACCCGCGGCTTCTTGGCGCAGCCGCCATCAACCTGGACGTTGATGACCTCCTTGTTGTCGCGCGTCAGCGACAAGGTCATCTGGCAGCGGAAATACTCCGAGGTCTTCACGTTGAACAGATAGGTATAAGAGCGGCAGACGCGGGTATCGAGCTTGCCGGCGGCGCGGCCGCTGCTGCAGGCGATCCGCTGGCCGTTCCAGAGCTTGAATTCGTCGGCATGCGCGGCGGACATCAAGGTCGTCAGCGAAAACGCCGCACCGATCCCGATTTTCGTGACGAGCTTCATTCGAATCATCCCCAACCCGATTTTCTTGCTTCATGTTTCTAGACCATGGCTGCAGGATAGTCGCGGAATCGATGACGGAAAATCCCGAACCGGTTGCGGCCAAGCGGTAATCCAGCTCGTGCGCGGGACGCCGCGTTGTTCGTGATTTGTTCGAAGAAGCCTGACCTGGAGAGGAATGATGACGACGACGTTGACCCGGGCATTCGTTCTCGCCGGAATGCTGTTGATGCTTTCGGGTGCGGCCCAGGCGGCTCCGCCGGAGCCATGGGAGCTGAGAACCGACATGGCCTACGCCTACGGCAAGGACGGCAAGACGCTGGCCTACAAGATGGGCACCAGGAATGCCGACATGCTGCTGAAGGGCGCCAAGAAGGTGCCGAAGGGAACGCTGTTCTTCGTCGGCCAGAACGGCCAGCTCTACATGCGGACCGCGCCCTATCTCGAAGGCGACGGCAGCTTCTCGTTCGGCGCGGACGAGTGAGTTCGCCTGTGACATTGGGCCCGATCGCGCCTCATCAACGGTGTCGTCCCGGCCTCCGAGCCGGGACCCATAACCACCGCCCTCCATTGGTGAGCACGCTGGAGCCAGACTCATCGCCCCCCCCACGTCCTGTGGCTATGGGTCCCGGGTCGGCGCCTTGCCGTCGCGATGCGACGTCAAGGCTTGCCCGGGACGACGGCGGTGAATGTGGTGCGAGCGCGTTTCGCTCACTCCTGCGATGGCAAGACACTCCTCAGAACGCCGCCGCCAGTTCCTTGGCGCCCGGTAGGTTGCTGAGCGAATCCATCCTGGCATCGGTGACCGCGAGCAGCTTCGCCACCGTGTTGTGACGAACCGCAACCGGGTTGCGCTCGTAGCCGCCGCGCTGGAAGAAGTTCGCGGTCGGAACCTGGTCGCGCATCTCCTGCGGCATCGTCACCATGTCGAAGCCGGTGCCGTCGCCGGTGAGGTTCATCATCTCGAGCTCGGCGGCCGACAGCGGCCGCGTGTAGCCCTTGGCGCGCGCGAATAGCACCGACGTCAGCAGCTTGTGGGTCTGCAGCATCGGCCCGACATCGATGTCGAGCACCATCGCATGCATGGCCCACCCTTGCGGGGTGTTGCCCATCTTCTCATGGGCCGACCACTCGTCCGGCACCGAGCGTGCGATGGCGACCATCTTCTTCAGGACCGAGAGCTTGTGCTCCATCGCGCCCCGCGCGGGACCCGAGGTCTGCGCCACGCGCTCGCCGAGTAGGCGGATGAACAGCGGCCCCTGCTCCGCGAGCAGTTCGACCGTATTGGCCGTCAGCAATTGATTGTAGCCGATCGCGGTCGAGATCGCGCGGTTGCCCTTGAAACCCGATTGCGAGTCGTGGCGGCCATTGCCGCCGGTCTCGAAGGAATAGACGCGCACCGCCTGCTCACGGGTCAGCCCCGACGCCGCTGCGAAACGGGCATAGGCACGCTTGAAGTCGATGTCATTGGTTGGCCGCTGCGGCGACCATTGGAAATGCTCCTGCGCCGCCTTCAGGAGATCGGCGACGACCGGAATGTACTTCCGCTCGCGCGGCTCGCCCTCGGGCTCCGGCTCGGGGTTCACCGGCCGCTTCGGTCCGGTATAGACCGGCGGCTGCTCCAGCACATAGTCGTCGAGCCCGATCGGCTGGCGGTCGCGACGCTTGGCGTTGCGAATGCGGCGCTTGTCCGAAATCGCCTTCCAATAGGCGCCCGCCTCCTGGTCGAACTCCGCGCGCGCCTGCTGGTATTCGGCGAGCTTGCGCTGGTACTCGGCAATTGCGGCCGGCGAGGCCATCTGGGCCAGCGCATCGCGCGGGGCGGGTTCCCGGGCGAGCAGCGGCGACGCGCCCGCGACAGCGCAGGCGAGAATCAGGGCAAGCTTGCGAATCGGCTGATGCAGCATGCCGCCCTTGTAGCCGAAACGGTGGTTACTTCCAGGCAAACACCGGCTGTTCCAGGTCGTGCACGCGGGTGTCGCGGCCGGCCAGCACTTCGCGGAACTGATAGATCAAAGCGGCGGTGGGCGCGTGGATCAGGCCCTCGCGGGCGTGAAAGCGGATCACGCGCCGCGTGCTTTCGGGTATCGCGGTGAAATCGAACGCGTCATCCGCGGTGACCGCATCGAGCCCGATTCGATGCACCGAGGCGACCTCGTCGGGATTTGGCCGCAGCGTGCGGCCATTGGTCGCCCAGACGATGACGGGGGTAATCAGATAGCCCGACCGGGTCGGGTAGTCGTCGAGCAGGCCGAGCACGGCGTCCGGCATCAATGTCAGCCCGAGTTCTTCGTCCAGCTCGCGCAGAGCGCCCTCGATTGGCGTCTCGCCGGCATCGCAGCGCCCGCCCGGCAGGGCCCATTGGCCGCCATGGCTGCGCAGTCCGGATGCCCGCAGGGTGAGCAGCAGCGTGGTGGCGCCGGTGACGTCATGCGGGGCCAGTGCGATGGCGACGGCCGCGCGCTTGAGCGGCGGCGTTTCCGGCATCGTGTCCAGCCGTACGAAGCCCGCGCAGCAGGTCTCGATTTTCCGTCGTGTGGCATCGTCGAACGGCATGGCCATGCAAGCTTGACTACACCAGGCCGGCGACGGATGAAACGACCGAGAGAACCGCAATTGGACGCGACGAGGAAGGTCTTCAGCGATGACGAAATCAGCCGCGGCGAAAATGAAGTCCGACGGCTGGGAGATCGTCGACACCTCCGGCTTCCTGCATCTGATCGGCCCGCTGTGGCAGCGGGTCGTCGAGGGCGTGCACGAATACGCCATCGTCACGGAAGACAAGCACCACAATCGGCGCGGGCTCGTCCAGGGCGGCGTGATCATGACCCTCGCCGACCGGAGCTGCGGCATGACCGCCCGCTATGCCGCCGGCAAGGAGCATATGGCCACGATCCAGTTCGACACGCATTTCGTCGAGTCCGGCAAGATCGGCGAGACCCTGGTATCGCGGCCGCATGTGGTGCGGATCACCCGCAGCCTGGTGTTCATCACGACCGAGGTCACGGCCGCCGACCGCGTGATCGCGATGGCCTCGGGCGTATTCAAGATTTTGAAGAGCGAGTGAGAGCCCCACTCTCTCCGCCGTCATTGCGAGCGCAGCGACGTGTCCGCCGAAGCCCGCGGGGCGAAGGCGGAAGCAATCCAGAGGGCTACGCGCGCGACCCTGGATTGCTTCGCTGCGCTCGCAATGACGCGCGGAGCGAGCTATCTTCGATCAAATCCATCTGCGCGTATGGCAGGAATGAGGCCTCAATGAACTATCGCCAGCTCGGCCGCTCCGGCCTGAAAGTGTCGCCGATCTGCCTGGGCACGATGATGTTCGGCGGCCCGACCGACGAGGCGGCCTCAGGGCGCATCATCGCCAAGGCGCGTGACGCCGGAATCAATTTCATCGACACCGCCGATGCCTACAACAAGGGCGCCTCGGAAGAGGTCGTCGGCCGCGCCATCGCGCGGGAGCGCGACCGCTGGATCGTCGCCACCAAGCTTGCCAATCCGATGGGCGATGATCCCAACCGCGCCGGACTGTCGCGGCGCTGGGTGCTGCAGGCGGCCGACGAGAGCCTGAAACGGCTCGGCACCGGCCACATCGACATCTACTATCTGCACAAGGAAGATCACGCGACGCCGCTGGCGGAGACGGTGCGGGCGATCGGGGACCTGCTGCGTGCCGGCAAGATCCGCTATTTCGGCGTCTCCAACTACCGTGCCTGGCGCGTCGCCGAGATCTGCAATCTCTGTGACGCGATGGGCATCGATCGTCCCGTCGTCAGCCAGCCCTATTACAACGCGATGAACCGCATGCCGGAGGTCGAGCATCTGCCGGCCTGCGGCTATTACGGCCTGGGCGTCGTGCCCTACAGCCCGCTGGCGCGCGGCGTGCTCACGGCCAAGTACAGTCCCGATGCGCCGCCCGACAAGGAGACGCGCGCCGGACGCAACGACTCCAGGATGATGCAGACCGAGTGGCGGCCGGAATCGTTGAAGCTGGCGCAGGAGATCAAGCGCCACGCCGAGGCCAAGGGTTTCACGCCCGGCCAGTTCGCCGTCGCCTGGGTGCTCAACTCCGCCTTCATCAGCTCGGTGATCGCGGGTCCACGCACGGAGGCGCAGTGGGACGACTACATCCGCGCACTGGACTATCCGTTCGCCGCCGATGACGAGGCGATGATCGACCGTCTGGTGGTCACCGGCCATGCCTCGACTCCGGGCTACAACGATCCGGCCTATCCGATCGAAGGCCGCAGGCCGCGGGTGGGCTGAGATGGAACAGGATCGCTACGGCCTGCCGCTTTCGACCGCCTCCGCCGAGGCGGCTGCCGCCTATCGCGAAGGCGTGGATCTCCTGCTCGCGTTCTGGCCGGGCGCGACGGACGCCTTCGAACGCGCCATCATGCTCGATCCGGATTTTGCGCTGGCCCACGCCGCGCGGGCCCGTATCCACGCGATCTACATGCAGCGGGAAGCGGCGCTGCAGACGATCAAGCGCGCCCGCGACCTCGTCGCCAAGCGCGGCACGGAGCGCGAGCAGAGCAACGTTGCGACGATGACACTGGCCATCGAAGGCCGCAGCGCGGACGCGCTGACATCGACGCTGGCGCATCTGGAGAAATGGCCGCGCGATGCCATGATCATGGCGCTGCCGCTCGGCGCCTTCGGTCTGCTCGCCTTCTCCGGCCGGAGGGATCACGACGCCGCCCGGCGCGACCTCTGCGACCGCTTTGCCGCCGCCTATGGCGAGGACTGGTGGTTCATGTCCAACCATGGCTGGGCGTTGACCGAGGCCGGCGACGTGGCGCAGGGCCGCGCCATCACCGAGCGCGGTTTTGCGCTGCGCCGGAACAACGCCTATGCCGTTCACGCGCTGCTGCATGCGATGTTCGAGGCCGGCGCCTATGATGAGGCAGATAGGCTCGTCGACGATTGGATCGGCGGCTATGACCGCACCGGCATGCTGCACGGTCACATCTGCTGGCATCAGGCGCTGGGCGCGCTCGACCGCGGCGATGCCGCCAAGGCACTGGCCGTCTATACCGACGTGCTGGTGCCGACGATGGACACGGCGCCGCCGCTCAACACGCTGTCGGACTGCGCCTCGCTGCTGTGGCGGCTGAGGGCGGAGAACGACCTCGTACCGGATGGCGCGTGGACCGAGGTCGCGGCCTATGCCAGCCCGCGTTTCACCGGCTCGACACTCGCCTTCGTCGAGATGCATCTGATGATGATCGGCGCGGCCACCCATGACACCGCGGCTCTCAAGGGGCGTCTCGCCGCAATCGAGCGGCGACAGCTCGAGGCCAAGCTCCCGGCGGGGCCGATCGTGCCCAACATGCTGCGCGCCCTGCGGGCCTTCGCCGAGGAGAATTGGCGCGCCTGCGCGCGCGAGCTCACACCTGTCATCGGCGACCTCGCCCGCATCGGCGGCAGCCACGCGCAGCGCGAGGTGATCGAGGATACCTACATCCTGGCCCTGATCCGCAGCGGCGACCTCGCGAAGGCACGCGAGCTCCTCGACGCCCGCCTGCACCGCCGCCCCTCCGCGCGCGACACGCGCTGGCGGGCGCTGGCTGCGGAGTAGGAAGGCGGCTTCAAGCGAGCTTCAGCCCCTTCGCCGTCATTCCGGGGCAATCGTCAATGCGACGGCGCGAAGCGGCGGCGCGTTGGCGATTGAACCCGGAATCCCGAGATTGTTGGAAACAGGCGCAAGACAAGCTCGAGATTCCGGGTTCAAGGCCTGCGGCCTTGCCCCGGAATGACAGTAATTGTGACCCTGCCCGCTACGCTAACCCTCCGTCTCCAACCCGGTCGGCATCGGCACGTTCTCCGGCTGCAGCTTGAGTCCCGCGGCCAGCGCGACCGTCTCCAGCAGCGCGGCAAAATCCTTCTCCAGATAGGCGGCGGGATCCGATTGCAGCGAGGCCGCACCGACATGGGCCTGCAGCGCCTCGCGCGTCGCCGCGGTCACCGGCATCGCCACGTCGAGCTGACGCGCCGCCGACAGACCGAGATCGAGATCCTTGCGCAGCAAGGTCGGCGTGAAGGTCGTGGTCCAGTCGAGATTGACCAGCGCGTTGCTCTTGTACCTGGTGAAGGTCGAGCCCATCACGCTGGCATTCATGAAGTCGAGGAAGGCATGGCGCGGCACGCCCGCTTTCTGCGCCAGGATGGTAATCTCGGCAAGGTTCTGGATCACGACGCCGAGGAAGACGTTGTGCGCGATCTTACAGATCCGCGCGAGTTCGCCCTCGCCGACATAGGACACGCCGGAGACGGCGATCTTCGCAAGATACGGCTCGATCGCGTCGAATGCGGCCTTGGGGCCCGACACGACTGACGACAGCTTGCCGGCCTTGACGCATTTGCCATTGCCGGACACCGGCGCGCGCACGAATGCGCAACCGAGCTGCTTCAGCCTGGCATCGATCGCCTCGGATTGCTCGACACCGATCGAGGAGCAGTCGACCAGGATCTTCGGACGTGGACCCGCGCCCGACGCGACGACGCCATTGTCGCCGAAATAGACCTGCTCCAGATCCTTGCCCGTCGACACCATCGAGAAAACGATGTCGCATGACGCGAGGTCGCTCGGATGGTCGACGATCACGCCGCCCTTCGCCGCGAGCGGCTCGGCCTTGGCGCGGGTGCGATTGAAGATTGCGACCTTGTGGCCGGCCTTCAGCAGGCGCTCGGCCATCGGATAGCCCATACGCCCCATGCCGATCCAGCCGAGCGAATGCGTCGCTGCCATCTGCGTAACTCCCTCTCAAAGTCGCTTAGTAGCGGTTGGCAATCGGCAGCTCTTCCGCGGGGAACAGCGTGATCACCTGGCAGCCCTTATCGGTGACGACGACCTCTTCCTCGATGCGCGCGGCGGAGAAGCCGTCACTGGCCGGGCAGTAGGTTTCCAGCGCGAACACCATGCCGGTCTTGATCTCCATCGGATTGTCCAGCGAGACCAGCCGCGAGATGATCGGGCGCTCGTGCAGGGCGAGGCCGAGGCCATGGCCGAACTGCAGGCCGAACGCGGCCATCTCCGAGGGAAAGCCGAACTCTTCGGCCGCCGGCCACACCTTGGCGACGGTGTCGGTCGAGACGCCCGGCTTGATCAGCGCGATCGCGTTGTCGAGCCATTCGCGGCAGCGCTTGTAGGCGTCGTGCTGCGCAGGCGTCGCGCGGCCGACATTGAAGGTGCGGTAGTAGCAAGTGCGGTAGCCCTGGTAGGACTGCAGGATGTCGAAGAATGCCTGATCGCCCGGGCGCAGGATGCGGTCGGTGAAATTGTGCGGATGCGGATTGCAGCGCTCGCCGGAGATGGCGTTGATGGCCTCGACGTCGTCGGAGCCCATCTCGTAGAGCATCTTGTTGGCGTGCGCGACGATGTCGTTCTCGCGCACGCCCGGCTTCAGGTTCTCGTAGATCGAGTGATAGACGCCGTCGACCATCGCCGCGGCCTGGTTGAGCAGCATGATCTCGTCGATGTTCTTGATCTCGCGCGCGTCCAGCATCACCTGCTGGCCGTCGACCACCTTCATGCCGGCCTTCTGCAGCTCGAAGAACATCGCGGTCTCCGCGAGGTCGACACCGACCGGCATGTCGGCGACGCCGGCGGCGCGCAAGAGGCTCATCACCTCCTCGGCATGCGCCTTCATCAGCCCGACGGCCGGCGGCACGGTGCCGCGCATGCCGAGCATGCCGGCGCGGCAGTTCTCCGGTGCCAACCAATCACAGAAGATGCGGTGGTGCACGGCGGCCGATCCGAAATCCCACACGATCGGCTCGCCGTCGCCGGCCAAGAGCGCAAAGCGGCAGAGCTTGTCGCGCTCCCATTCGCCGATCTTGGTGCCGGAGACGTAGCGGATGTTGTTGACGTCGAACAGCAGCAGCGCACCGCAGCCCGAGTTCTTGAGGGCCTGTCGCGCCCGTGCCAGCCGGTACCGCCTGAGACGATCGAAATCGACGCGGCGCTCGAAATCGACCGAGACATGGCCGTGCGAGGGGATCGCCCGGCTCCAGCGCCAATGCGGATCGAGATGCTCGGGGCTGACCAGATGGGGTTTCAGCGCGCTCGCTGTCATGTGGACGTTTCCCGTTCGGTTATTGCAATCGATTGCATTAGCCGATTTATTGCATGCACGTTAAGGGTGTCAAGGTAAGACAGGATGGAAATGTTGCTGCGCCGCAGAACCAGGGGCTGGACATGACTCGGATGGTGCGACCTGCGTCGGGCTCGCGTGAGGTTGCCTCCTCGCGCCCGACGATCAAGGACGTTGCGGCGCGCTGCGGCGTACATCCGTCGACCGTGTCGCGTGCGCTGAGCCCGGCGATGAAGCACCTGGTCGCGACCGACGTCGCCGAACGGATTCGGGCCGCCGCCAACGCGCTCGGCTATCGCCTCAACATGGCGGCCAAGGGTCTGCGCACCGGCCGCAGCGGGCTGATCGGCGTGCTCGCGCCTGATATCGCCGACCCCGGCTTCCCGCCGGTGCTCTCCGGCATTGCCGATCACCTCAATGCGGAGGGCTACGCGACCATCGTCGTCGACGTCGGCAGCAAGGGTTCGGAGCAGGATCTGGTCGACCGCCTGATTGCCAGAGGGGTCGATGGGCTGGTGCTGGCCACGGTGACCCTGCGCGACGATGTCGTGCAGCATTGCCTCGACGCAGCCTTGCCGGTCGTGCTCGTCAACCGCGTCGATGCCGCCGGCCTGCTGCCCTCGGCTGCCAGCGATGACGCCGCCGGCATGCGGCTGGCCGTCGAGCATCTCGTCGGGCTCGGGCACCGGCGCATCGGCCATGTCGCCGGCCCGCAGCACATCTCGACCGGCGTGCGCCGGCGCGCAGGTTTCGAGGCCAGCGCGAGAGACGCTGGCCTGTCCGCGCGTCACATGCCGATCGAGATCGCCGAGGCCTACACGCGGGACGCCGGTCGCGAAGCCGCGCTGCGCCTCCTCGCGCGCCGGACGCGGCCGACGGCGATCGTCGCCGCCAACGACCTGCTCGCGCTCGGCGTCTATGACGCGCTCGCCGCGTGCGGCCTCGCCTGCCCGAGCGATGTGTCGGTGGTCGGCCACAACGACATGCCGTTCGTCGACCTCGTGTCGCCGCCGCTCACCACCGTGCGGATCGCGCAGCGCGACATGGGCGAAGCGGCGGCACGTCTGCTGCTGGCGCGCATCGCGGGTCGCGGCGTCGTGGACGAGCACGTCGTCTTGCCGCCGCAGCTCATCACCCGCGGATCGACGGCGCGACCGCGCTGATCAGTGCAATGATGCGCGCGTGATCACCTGCCCGGCCCGCGCATTCTGGTGCGCGCCCTGCCACCAGGTCAGCGCGCCATTGACGATCACGGCCTCGATGCCGGCGGCGGGCACGCAAGGGTCGTCATAGGTCGCGCTGTCGCGCACGCTGGCCGCGTCGAAGATCGTGATGTCGGCATGATGGCCGACCGCGAGCGTGCCGCGGCCCTTGATGCCGAAATTCTGCGCCGTGAGGCCGCTCATCTTCCAGACCGCGGTCTCCAGCGAGAACAGCTCGAGCTCCCGGCAGTAGTAGCCGAGCACGCGCGGGAACGTGCCCCAGAGCCGCGGATGCGGCCGCTCGCCGAACGGCAGGCCGTCGGAGCCGATCATGGTCGGCTCGAAAGCGAGGATCGTGCGTACGTCGGCCTCGTCCATCGAGAAGTAGATCGCGGACGCCGGCTGCAGCCGCTTCGCGGCTTCGAGCCGGTCGACGCCCCAGCTTGCGGCGATGTCGGCGAGGTCCCGCCCCGCCATCTCCGGATGCGGCTTCGAGGCGGCCACGACGACCTTGACCTGCAGCTTGGCCGGATCGGTGTGCAGCATGGTCGAGGAAGCGTTGTAGGGATAGCAGTCGAGCGCGACGCATTGGCAGCTCATCGCCTTGGTCAACAGCGGCAGCGTCTCCTTCGTCCGGCCGAAATTCGCCGGGCCCACCACCTTGTGGTGCGAGATCACGACCTGGACGTCGAGCGCCTTGCCGATGGCAAAGCTCTCCTCCAGCGATTTGACGACGTCGTCCGCCTCGTTGCGCATATGCGTCGCATAGACGCCGCCGCTACCGGTGAGCGGGCGGCAGACCTCGATGATCTCGTCGGTCGGTGCCGCCTCGGCCGGCGGATAGAACGTGCCGGTGGAGACGCCGATCGCGCCGGCGTCCAGCGCCTCCTGCACATAGGCGCGCATCTCGGCGATTTCGCTCTCGGTCGCCGCGCGGCCGAGATCGCTCACGACGGACGCACGCAGCGACGTGTGGCCGGTCATCGGCGCGACATTCACGGCGGACGGAGCCGCGCGCAGGGCGGCCACGTAGTCCGCGAATGAGGCGTACTCGGCGACGCGGCCGTCACCGGGCGACAGCAGCCCAAGCGGCATCGGCCGCGGCGAGCCCGGCTTCAGCGGCGCGATGCTGACGCCGCAATTGCCGGTCACGACCGAGGTGACGCCCTGCGAGACCTTGCAGGTCATGCCGGGATCGACCAGCACCGCGCTATCGTCATGGGTATGCGCATCGATGAAGCCGGGCGCGACGATGCGGCCGGTGGCGTCGATGATCCGGTCTGCCCTGCGCTGATCGAGTTCGCCGATGGCGACGATCCGGCCATCCTTGATGCCGACATCCGCCTCGAACCGCGGCGCGCGCGTCCCGTCGATCACGGTGCCGCGACGGATGATGAGATCGAAGGAGGACGAAGGCGTGGTGTCGGTCATAAGGTCTCGCACAGCGTGGTATGAAAACTGGCGTGACTATCAGCTCGCCATCGCGATGCGTCCAGTGCGATCGGCATGAGCAGAACGCTGGGTGGCCCTGCCAATATGGTCGAGCGCTCTGTTGCCGATCAACTGTGTCGAGCACTTGCCGAGCGGCGATGACGGTCTGCTCCCTCTCCCCGTCCTTCACAGGGGCGCGACGAGCTCCGCTCGCGCTGAGAGGGTTGGGGTGAGGGGCAGCCACGCCCACCGACATCGCGGAGGGCCCCCTCACCCGGATTGCATCTTCGATGCAATCCGACCTCTCCCCGCGCGCGGGGAGAGGTAAGGGACCGAGCAAGCCGAACGATCTGGGAACTACCCCGCCGGCCGTCGCTGCGCGACGATCTGGCGGTATAGCTCGGCGTAACGCCCGGCCCGATGCCGCCACGACACATCCGTCAGCATGGCGTTGAGCTGCATGCGCGTCCAGTTCGAGGCGTTGCTGCGGGCGGCGTAGAACGCGGCGGCGGCGCGGCGCAGGGTCTGGTCGAGCGCCTCGGCGGTGACGGCAGCGCATTTGAAGCCGGTCGCGGCGACGCCGGCCTCGGTCTCGTCGATCACGGTGTCGGCGAGACCACCGACCGACGTGACGATCGGGAGCGCTCCGTAGCGCAGCGCGCAGAGCTGCGTCAGCCCGCACGGCTCGAACCGCGACGGCACCACCAGCGCATCGCAGCCAGCCTGGATCAGATGCGCGAGCTGCTCGTCATAGCCGATGAGAACGCCGATCTGTCCCGGGTGGCGCGCGGCGGCGGCGCGGAAGGCATCGCGCAAGTCCGCCTCGCCGTCGCCGAGCAGCGCCAGCTGGATGCCGGCGCTGGTCAAGGTCGGCAGGCACGACAGCAGCAGGTCGAGGCCCTTCTGCGAGGTCAGCCGGCTGACGACGCCGAGCAGGAACGTCTCGGGCGACGCCTGTAAGCCCATGCGCGCCTGCAGCGCGGCCTTGTTGGGCGCACGCGCCTCGAGCTTTTCGATTCCGAAATGCGACGGGATCGCGGGGTCGCTGCCGGGGTCCCACACCGTCGTATCAATGCCGTTGAGAATGCCGACGAGATCCGACGAGCGCTGGCGCAACAGGCCGCCGAGGCCCATGCCCTGCTCGTCGCTCTGGATCTCCCGCGCATAGGTCGGCGACACCGTGGTGATCTTGTCGGCGAATTGCAGCCCCGCCTTCAGGAAGCTGATGTCGCCGTAATATTCGAGGCCGTAGATCGAGAACGACTCCGGCGGCAAGCCGAGCGGCGGCAGGAAGTGGCGGGGAAAACGGCCCTGGAAGGCCAGATTGTGCACGGTGATGACCGTGCCGGGGTGCGGCCGATGGCTGTACAAGAGATAGGCCGGGATGAGCCCGGCCTGCCAGTCGTGGCCATGGACGACATCGGGCACGAAGCTCGGGACAGCGCCGAGCCCGATATAGGAGGCCGCGCGCGCCAGGGCCGCGAAGCGGAACGGGTTGTCCGGCCAGTCCTTGCCATCGGGCCCGAGATACGGGTTGCCCTCGCGGTCATAGAGATGCGGCGCATCGAGCACGAACAGGTCGAGCGCGCCATGGCTGCCGCCGAGCAGCCGCGCATTGCCGCCGAAGAAATTCGGCAGCGAGCTGATCTCCTTGGCCTGCTCGAGGGCCTTCATCACCGCGGGATAGCCGGGGATGAGCGTGCGGACCTCGACGTCCTCGGCCATCAGCGCCCAGGGCAGCGCGCCGACGACGTCGGCGAGGCCGCCGGTCTTGACGATGGGATAGACTTCGGAGGCAACCGACAGAACGCGCAGTGGCGTCATGAATTGAGCCCGTCGATCATCGGCTGAGTGATCAAGGTAACGCCGTTCTCGGTGGTCCTGAAGCGCTTGGCGTCGAACTCCGGATCCTCGCCGACGACGAGCCCTTCCGGAATCTGCACGCCGCGGTCGACCACGACGTTGGTCAGCCGCGCATGGCGCGCGACGTTCACGTAAGGCAGCAGCACCGCGTTGTGCACCTTGGAATAGGAATGCAGATGGGCGCCGGTGAACAGCAGCGACCGTTGCACGGAGGCGCCGGAAACGATGCATCCGCCGGACACCAGCGAGCAGACGGCCTCGCCGCGGCGGCCGTCGTCCGCATGCACGAACTTCGCCGGCGGCGTGATCTCCGAATAGGTCCAGATCGGCCAGGCACGATCGTAGAGATCCAGCTCCGGCGTCACATCGGTCAGGTCCAGGTTGGCCGCCCAATAGGCATCGACCGTGCCGACATCGCGCCAATAGCTGCGTTTGTCGTCGCCGGCCCGGACGCAGGAGCGGGCGAACTGATGCGCCACCGCGCGGCCGTTCTTGACGATGTAGGGGATGATGTCGCGGCCGAAATCATGGTTCGAGTTCGGATCGGCGGCGTCGCGCTTCAGCTCGTCGTAGAGGAATTTGGCGTCGAAGACATAGATGCCCATGCTGGCGAGCGACTTGTCGGGCTTGCCGGGGATCGGCGGCGGATCGGCCGGCTTCTCGATGAAGTCCCGGATCGTCTCGTCCTCGTTGATGTGGAGGATGCCGAAGCCCGAGGATTCCGCGCGCGGCGTCTCCAGGCAGCCGACGGTGACGTCGGCGCGCTGGTCGACATGCTGCTGCAGCATCAGCTCGTAGTCCATCTTGTAGATGTGGTCGCCGGCAAGCACGACGATATATTTCGAATTGTAGCTCTCGAGAATGTCGATGTTCTGGTACACGGCATCGGCCGTCCCGACGTACCACATCGTCTCCGAGACGCGCTGGCTCGCGGGCAGGATGTCGAAACTCTCGTTGCGCTCGGGACGGAAGAAGTTCCAGCCGTTCTGCAGATGGCGGATCAGGCTGTGCGCCTTGTACTGCGTCGCCACCGCGATGCGCCGGATGCCGGAATTGACGGCGTTCGACAACGCAAAATCGATGATCCGCGACTTGCCGCCGAAATAGACCGCGGGCTTGGCCCGCCGGTCGGTCAGCTCCAAGAGGCGGCTGCCGCGCCCGCCGGCCAGAACGAAGGCCAGCGCATGACGGGACAGCGGCTCGGTCCTTGCGGCTTGTGCCATTGTTCTCCTCCCTGCAACTCGTTGTCGCGTCATCATTTCGGCCGCGGCCCGACGATTCGGCACGACGACCGGTCCTCTCATATGACGGGGGAACAGCCAACCAGTTCCCAATCGCGAGTGCAATGGGGTGCTTCAGCCCAGCTTGTCAGCCCAGCTCTTCAGCCGAGGTCATTCCATGCCGCGGCCATCTCGGCCCAGCGCGGCGGGTCGGCGCCTTCGCGCGTGCAGGTGACGGCGGCGCATGCGGCGGCAAAGGCGAGCACCTTGCGCAATTCGGCCGTGCTCAAGGCCTTGAGCGCATCCCGGCCGATCCGGCCGAGCTTGCGCAACGCGAACAGCATCGCCGCCTGGAACGTGTCACCGGCGCCGATCGTATCGACCACGTTAACCTTGGGGACCGCAACCTCGACCGCACCCGCTTGGGCGTGCCAGCCGAGCGCGCCCTCCGGCCCGCGGGTGATGACGACGAGGCTGGTGCCGCGCGCCAGCAGCGCCTCGGCCTGCGTCGCGTAATCGTCGTGGCCGTGCAGGAAGTCGAAATCGACATCCGACATCTTGACCAGGTCGGCACGAGCGGCGAACTCATCCATGTCAGTGACATAGGCCGCCTTGTCGGTCACGAGGTTCGGCCGGCAGTTCGGATCGAAGGAGATCGTGACCGCGCCGTGCGTCGCATCGATCATCGCGCGGGTCTGCTGCGCACCCTGGTCGTGGATCAGCGTGGTCGAGCCGACATGGAGGGCGTCGATGGTGGCGAAGGGAATGGTGTCCGGCCGGTAGGTCCATTTCCGCGCGGCGGTCTCGGCATCGTAGAACGCGTATTGCGCCTCGTTGCCGACATGGTGCACGAAGGCGAGCGTGGTCTGGTCGGGGCTGCGCGTGGCATAGCGGAGATCGACATCCGAGCCCTGGGCATGGGCCGCGATCATGGTGCCGAACAGGTCGGTCGAGATGCCGCCGACGAAGCCGGTCGGCGCACCCAGCCGCGCCAGCCCGACGGCGACGTTGAGGCAGGAGCCGCCGACCACCGGCCTCAGCACGTCGCGCCCATCGGCCGATTTGGCCGGGACGAAATCGATCAGCGCATCACCGCAGCTCAGGATCATGGTCAACTCTCTCCACCGGCCCCATGCATCACGGAACGGCTGTCGCGATCAAGCGTCCGCAGCAGGCCGTGGATGCGGCGCTTGCGGCGGTGGAAGTCGGCAACGCCCGGGTCGGTCGGCTCGCTCAGACGGCCGAGCGTCGACATCGAGGCCATAGTGTCGCCGATCGAGCGGAAGGCGCCGCTGGCGACGGCGCCGAGCATCGCCGCGCCGAGCAGCACCGGCTCCTGGGTGCCCGGAAGCGCCACCGTCAGCCCGATCGTATCGGCCATGATCTGGCGCACCAGCGGGCTGCGCGAAGCGCCGCCGGCCATCACCAAGGTCCGGCTGGTGACGCCATTGGCGGCAAAGGCATCGATGACGTCGGCCAGCCCATAGGCGAGGCCGCAGAGGCCCGCGACGAACAGCCGCTCCATCGCGCCGATATCGGCGTCGAGATCGAGGCCGGCGATCACGGCACGCGAATCCGGGTCTGCATAGGGCGAGCGGTTGCCGAGAAATTCGGGCAAGATGTGGATGTCGCGGGCGAGCAGCGCCGCCGCACCGACGCTCGGCGCGCGCGCCATGATCCGCTTCTCCAGGAAGCTGATCACATCGAGCCCCTCGGCGCGGGCGGCCGCCGTGGCCTCCGGCGCCGCGGGATGCGAGCGCAGCAGATGATCGATCGCCGCGCCCGCCGCGGACTGCCCGCCCTCGTTGAGCCAGAAGCCGGGCACCATGCCCTGGTAATATGGTCCCCACACGCCGGGCACGAAGGACGGCGCGCGCGTCGTCGCCATGATGCAGGCCGAGGTCCCCATGATGTAGGCGAGACGATTGCAGACGTCGACCTCGCCGCCGTCCGCCGCGCGCCCGCCGATCGCGCCGATGCCGCCGGCATGGGCGTCGATCAGCGCCGCCCCGACCGGCGTCCCTTCGACGAGGCCCAGCTCCGCCGCGGCTGCGCGCGACAAACCCTGACCCAGCGGCGTGCCCGGCGCGACGATCTCGGTGCCGATCCGCGCATAATCCTCGGTGACGAACTCCTCGAGCCCGATCCGGCGGAAGTAGCTCGCGCTCCAGCGCGTCTCATGCGCCAGATAATTCCACTTGCAGGTGACCGTGCACATCGAGCGCGCGAGCGAGCCGGTGGCGCGCCAGGTGAGGAAATCAGCGAGGTCGAAGAAGTGCCCGGCGGCGTCGAAGCTCGCACGCAGATGCCGCTTCAGCCACAGCAGCTTCGGCATCTCCATCTCCGGCGAGATCGAGCCGCCGACATAGCGCAGCACTTCGTCTTCGGTCGCGTTGATGTCGCGCGCCTCGGCCAGCGCACGGTGATCCATCCAGACGATGACGTTGCGCGCGGCATCGCCGGAGCTGCTCACGGTGACCGGCGTGCCCGAGGCGTCCAGCGCCACCAGCGAGCAGGTCGCGTCGAAGCCGATGCCCTTGATCAGCTCCGGCGCGATGGCCGCTTCCGCCAGCGCGGCTTTGACCGAGGCGCAGCAGGCGCGCCAGATGTCGTCGGAGGATTGCTCGACAACATCACCGGCCTCGTGCCAGGTCTGGATCTGATGTCGCGCTGCGGCAAGCAGCCGCCCGGTTTCGTCGAAAATCCCGGCGCGCGTGCTGGATGTGCCGACATCGACACCGACAAAGGCCCTGACCATGGTCTGCTCCCGTCAATTTTGACGCGAGCTTACCAGCAAGTGTAGCCGCCATCGACAACGACGACGCTGCCGGTCATCAAACTTGCCGCCTCCGAGGCCAGGAACAGCACGACCGAGGCGATCTCCTCGACCTGGCCCATGCGGGCCATCGGGGTTCCGCCGATCCAGGCGTCGTACATGCGCGGATTGCTCTTCACGAAGGCGTTGAGCGGCGTCTCGATATAGGTCGGTGCGACCGCGTTGACGCGGATCCCGCGCGCGCCCCATTCGGCAGCCAGCGACTTGGTCAGATGGTGCACCGCGGCCTTGGAGGCGTTGTAGAAGCATTGCTCCTGCGGCTTGTTGACGATGAAGCCGGACATCGAGCCGATATTGACGATGGTGCCGCTGTTGGCCTGGAGCATGTGCTTGCCGAAGGCGCGGCAGCACCAGAACGTGCCGTTGAGATTGACATCGAGCACGTTCAGCCAATGCTCGTCGGTGACCGTCTCGGCCGGCGTCTCGCTGCGGGCGATGCCGGCATTGTTGACGAGGATGTCGACCTTGCCGTGGCGCGCCACGAGATCATCGGCCACCGCGCTCACTTGCGCCGAATTGGTGACATCCATCAGCGCGGTTTCGGTGGTGAAGCCCTTGGCCTTCATCGCGGCCTGCGCGTCCGCCGCGGCCTTGGCATCGCGATCAGCGATGACCACATGCGCGCCCGCCTCCGCCAGCGCCTCGACACAGGCAAGGCCGATGCCCTGCGCACCGCCGGTGATCAGCGCGGTCTTGCCGTTCAGCTTGAATTTTTCCAGATACATCGTCGTCGTCCGTGGTTGTCGTTGACGCCCGGAGGGGACGTCACCTTTCATGCGAAAATGGAGTTGCCGTTCTCGTCGAAACGGTAGATGCGTTTGGGCTCGGGCCGCAAAGTCACGGCATCGCCGGCGCTGAGCCGCTTCTCGCCGACGCAGCGCACCGTCAGCGTGCCCAGCGCGCCGGCGTCGACATAGAGAAACGTGTCGCTGCCGAGATGCTCGGCGATAACAACCTTGCCGCGCCAGCCCTCGCCGCCGTCATCGACGATGCCGATATGCTCCGGCCGCACACCGATCGTGGTGGCGCCGCGCCGTGCGGCTTCCTCGCCGACAATAAAGTTCATCTTCGGCGAACCGATGAAGCCGGCGACGAACAGGTTGGCCGGGCGCTGATACAGCTCGATCGGCGAGCCGTACTGCTCGATGCGGCCGGCGTTGAGCACCACGATCTTGTCGGCCATGGTCATGGCCTCGACCTGGTCATGAGTCACATAGATCGCGGTGGTGCCGAGCTGCTTCTGCAGCCGTGTCACCTCGAGCCGCATCTGCACGCGCAGCGCGGCGTCCAGATTGGACAGCGGCTCGTCGAACAGGAACGCCTTGGGCTCGCGTACGATGGCCCGACCGATCGCGACGCGCTGGCGCTGGCCGCCGGAGAGCTCGCGCGGCTTGCGGTCGAGATAGGGCGTGAGGTTCAAGGTCGCCGCGGCCGCCTCGACCTTCTGGTTGATCTCGGCCTTCGGCAGCCCGGCCATCTTCAGGCCGAAGGCGATGTTGCCGCGCACGCTCATATGCGGATACAGCGCATAGGACTGGAACACCATCGACAGGCCGCGCTTGGCCGGCGGCACGTCGACGACGTTGTTGCCGTCGATCAGGATGCGTCCGCCGGAGACATCCTCCAGCCCCGCGATCAGCCGCAGCAAGGTGGTCTTGCCGCAGCCGGACGGGCCGACGAACACCACGAAAGCGCCGTCCGGGATGTCGAGGTCAGCGCCCTTGATGATGTGCACCGGCCCGAACGATTTTTGCACACCCTCCAGCGTGATCCGTCCCATGATCGGCCCTTTCGTTACTTCACTGCGCCGAAGGTCAGCCCGCGCACGAGCTGCTTCTGGCTGAACCAGCCGATGATCAGGATCGGCGCGATCGCGAGCGTGGAGGCCGCCGACAGCCGCGCCCAGAACAGGCCCTCGGGGCTCGAATAGGAGGCGATGAAGGTCGTCAGCGGCGCGGCTTCCAACGTCGACAGGTTCAAGGTCCAGAACGCCTCGTTCCACGCCAGGATCAGATTGAGCAGCAAGGTCGAGGCGAGCCCGGGGATCGCCATCGGCGTCAGCACATAGATCAGCTCGCGCCCGATCGTGGCGCCGTCCATTCGTGCGGCTTCGAGGATATCCTTCGGGATCTCCTTGAAGTAGGTGAACAGCATCCAGATCACGATCGGCAGATTGCCGAGACACAGGATGAAGACGAGCCCGGTGCGGGTGTCGAGCAGGCCGAGGTTCTTGTAGATCAGATAGATCGGCACGAGCACGCCGACCGGCGGCATCATCTTGGTCGAGAGCATCCAGAGCAGGATGTCCTTGGTGCGCTTGGTCGGCGAAAACGCCATCGACCATGCCGCGGGAATCGCGATCAGCATCGCGATCAAGGTCGAGCCGCCGGCGACGATCAACGAGTTCAGCGCGTGATGCAGATAGTCGCTGCGTTCCTGCACGGTGACGTAGTTCTCGGTGGTCCAGTGGAAGAACAGGAACGAGGGCGGCGTCGCGAACGCCTCCAGTTCGGTCTTGAAGCTCGCCAGCACCATCCACAGGATCGGGAAGAAGATCACGAAGCCGGCGAGCCACGCGCCGACCGTTGAGATCACGACGTGACGTCCGGTGACCTTGCGCGCCATGCTCACGCCTCCAGATTGCGGCCGACGATGCGGACCAGGAAGAACGCGACGATGTTGGCGATGACCACCGCGACCAGGCCGCCGGCCGAGGCCGTGCCGACGTCGAACTGGATCAGCGCCTGCGAATAGACCAGGAAGGCGATGTTGGTGGTCTGCAGCCCCGGCCCGCCGCCTGTCGTGACGAAGATCTCGGCGAACACGGTGAGCAGGAAGATGGTCTCGATCAGGATCACCACCGTGATCGGCCGCGCCAGATGCGGCAAGGTCAGATAGATGAAGCGCGACAGCGCGCCGGCACCGTCCATCTCGGCGGCCTCCTTCTGCTCCTCGTCGAGCGACTGCAGCGCGGTGAGGAGGATCAACGTCGCGAACGGCAGCCATTGCCAGGCGACGATGAAGATCACCGCAAGCAGCGGTGCGTCGGTGAACCAGTCGATCGGCGTCATGCCGAGCGAGGTCGCGATCCATGCGAACAGCCCGGACACCGGGTGCATCAAGAGGTTCTTCCACACCAGCGCGCTGACCGTCGGCATCACGAAGAACGGCGCGATCACCATCAGACGGATGAAATTGCGGCCGATCACGGGCTGGTCGAGCAGGATCGCCAGGGGAATGCCGAGGCCGATGGTGAGCAGCAGCACCGAGCCGACCAGGACGAGGGTGTTCTGCAGCGACGCGAGGAAGGCGGGATCGGTGAGGAAGTACTCGAAATTCTCCAGGCCGACGAAGCTCTCGGAGCCGGGATCGAGCAGGCTGTAGTGCAGGGTCGAGAAGTAGATCGTCAGCGCCAGCGGCACGATCATCCAGATGAACAACAGGATGACCGCCGGCGACATCAGCGCCCGGGCGAGCAGTTGAGTTTGTCGGGTGGCCATGTTGCGATCCGTTCTGCTCGATGATCGATCACTGCCGTCATTGCGAGCGAAGCGAAGCAATCCAGGGGCGTCGATGGAACTCTGGATTGCTTCGTGGCTTCGCTCCTCGCAATGACGACAAAGAAGCGCCTGTATCGCGCCCGAACAAGCTACGGGCTCGGTGCACCTCGCCCCGCCAGGGCGAAGCGAAGCTTCGCTAGGGCGGGGAGAGGTCGGATTGCATCGAAAGATGCAATCCGGGTGAGGGGGGCTCTCCGCGAGGTCGGTGGGTGTGGCTGCCCCTCACCCCAACCCTCTCCCCGTGAAGGACGGGGAGAGGGAGCGCACCGCCGTCGCGGTGAGAGATCGATCCAAGCCAGAGAGAAAATGCGGCCATCCCTTGTGGGGAGGGATGGCCGCCAGTGATCAGCTCGGGAGGAGTTTCGAGTCGAGCTGATGGATGTGCGCGCCTTTTTGGCGGGCCTATTTGATGTAGCCGGCGCGCTTCATCTCGCGTTCGGTGGCGGACTGCGCCGCGCTCAGCGCCGCATCGACGGTCATCGATCCCGCCAGTGCCGCCGAGAACTGCTGACCGACCGCGGTGCCGATGCCCTGGAATTCGGGGATGGCGGCGTATTGCACGCCGACATAGGGCACGGGCTTCACCGTTGGCTTGCTCGGATCAGCCGCATCGATCGAGGCGAGCGTGATCTTCGCGAACGGCGCGACCTTCAGGTACTCCTCGTTCTTATACAGCGAGGTGCGCGTGCCCGGCGGCACGTTGGCCCAGCCTTCCTTGGAGGCGACGAGCTTGGTGTAGTCCTTGCTGGTCGCCCAGGCGATGAACTTCTCGGCCGCCTCGGTCTTCTTCGAGCCGGCGGGGATCGCGAGATTCCACGCCCACAGCCAGTTGGCGTTCTTGCCGAGGCCGGTGTTGGGCGCCAGCGCGAAGCCGACCTTGTCGGCGACCTTGGACTCCTTCGGATTGGTCACGAACGAGGCCGCCACGGTGGCGTCGATCCACATCGCGCATTTGCCGGAGTTGAACAGCGCGAGGTTCTCGTTGAAGCCGTTGGAGCTGGCGCCGGGAGGGCCGGCCTCCTTCATCAGGTCGACATAGGTCGACAGCGTCTTCTTCCATTCCGGCGTGTTGAACTGCGGCTGCCATTTCTCGTCGAACCAGCGCGCGCCGAACGAGTTCGACATCGCCGTCAGGAACGCCATGTTCTCGCCCCAGCCGGCCTTGCCGCGCAGGCAGATGCCGAACGTGCCGGCCTGCTTGTCGGTCAGCTTCTTGGCGGCGTCGATCACGAAGTCCCAGGTCGGGCTCTCCGGCATCTTCAGACCGGCCTTCTCGAACAGGTCGGTTCGGTACATCACCATCGAGCTCTCGCCGTAGAACGGCGCGGCGTAGAGCTTGCCGTCGACGGACACGGCGTCCTTGATCTTCGGCAGGATGTCGTTCGCGTCATAATCGGCGCCGAGCTTGTCGAGCGGCACTAGCCAGTTCTTCTTGGCCCAGATCGGCACTTCGTAGGTGCCGATGGTGAGGATGTCGAACTGGCCGCCCTTGGTGGCGATGTCGGTGGTGACGCGCTGGCGCAGCACGTTCTCTTCCAGGGTCACCCACTTCACCTGGATGTCGGGATTGGCCTTGGTGAATTCGCCGGTCAGGCCCTGCATCCGGATCATGTCGCCATTGTTGACGGTGGCGATGGTCAGGGTGGTCTCGGCCGATGCCGGCAGCGTGGTCAGCAGCGTGGCGGCGCCCATCAGGGCGGCAAGCGTGCGCGTGCGAGTGAAGATGGTCTTCACGGTCTCCTCCCTTCCCGTGTCTTTTGAACATATGCTCACGGGCTGGGCTGATGTTCACAACAACGGTCAGACTTTGTCAAGCATGCGCTCTCACGCAAAGGTTGTGCGATGCGGGAGGCGATCTCTCAAAGATTAAACGCGCGGCTGAAGATCGCGTCTCTCACCCCGCCCGTCGTTCCGGGGCGCGCGCCAGCGCGAGTCCGGAACCCATACCCACAGGGAGGGGTTTGGGGCACGCTCGGGGTGGGCATCTCGTCTCAAAACGCCGAGCTGTGATTATGGATTCCGGGCTCATCCGCGCTGCGCGCGAATGCCCCGGAATGACGGGCGGAAAGAGTGGCGGCTACGCCAGCACGGCGCGCGCGGTGGCCTCGTCGGTGATGAGGCCGTTGATCAGCCGACCCGTCAGCGCCGCGCGGATCGCTGCGATCTTCGCCGGTCCCAGCGCCGCCGCGATGGTCATCGCGCGCGCCGGCACATCCGGCGCGATGCTGGTCAGGCGGCGGTTGATGCCGCCGTCGATCACCCGGCCCTTGGCATCATAGGCCCAGCCGGTGATCTCGCCGATCGCGCCCAGCCGCATCATCTCGGTGAGCTCGTCGCGGGTGACGAAGCCGTCGACATGCATCTGCGCCTTCTGGTCCATCTGGCCGATGCCGACCAGCTTGAGGTCGGCCTTGTCCGCGACCGCCTTGACCTTGGCGATGGCATCGAGCCGGACCATGCGGTCGCGCTCATCCTCGCTGCCCATCAGGAACGGCAACGGCATCGGATAGTGCCGCGCGCCGGTGCGGTCCGCGAGCCGGCCGACGGTGTCGAAGAAGCTTGCCGAGCCATCCGCCAGGATATTGCCGACCAGCGAGACGATCTGATGCTCGGGCCGGTCGACCGGCGTGACCCGCTCGACCGCGGCGCGGACCGCGCGGCCGGTGCCGAGCGCGATGATGACGGGCGTCTCGGCGCGCAGGGTGGTCTCGAGCAGATTGGCGCAGCGCTCGGCAATCCCAGCGGCTCCCGTCGGCGCGGCCGGATCGGTCGGCACCACCTCGCTATGGACCAGCGCGAAGCGTTCCTTGAGCTGCGCGGCAAGCGCCATGCAGGAGGCGATGGGATGTTCGAGCCGGAACGTGATCAGCCGCTCGGCGAGGCACAACGACACCAGCCGCTGCGCCGAGGCGCGCGACACCTGCAGCATCCGGGCGATCTCGTCCTGGGTATGGCCGGCGATGAAATACAGCCAGCCGGCGCGGGCGGCGTCGTCGAGCCGTGATTTGTCGCTGTCGCTGCCCGCCATGGTGCCGAGCGGTCTCCTTCCCGATATGCCTCGTCCAGCCCCTCATCCGAGCGGGATCAGCGGCACTATGACATGGCCGTCCGGCCAGCTGGAACCGGCGGGCCGCGCCCGTCCCCAGAATGCCGGCATTGCGCGAGCAAGAACCAGATCATATGCCCGGCTGCCGGGCAATAGCTCACCGCTGGCGGTTAGACGGCTTTAAATCGCGCCATGCCAACCTCCGGGCATGAAGATGGTCACCGGCCTCATCGCGCTGGCGCTTGGCTATGTCGTCGTCGTGCTGGCGATCGGCATCCCCTATTGGCGGCTGTCCTACGCCGAGCTGAACCGCGGCCAGTTTGCAATCCTGCCCGGCGCGCTGCTGCTCGGCCTCCTGACCTATATCCTGGTCGTCACCGAGGCCGCCGCGCCGCGGCGCATCGCGCAGGTGATGATCGCGACCGTGCCGAGCATCGTCATCGTGCCGATCTGGCGGCACACCGCTGTTGATCCGACATCGCACAATCTGTGGCCATTGGAGCTGGTGTTCGCGATCGTCGCAGGCGCCATGGTCGTGCTGCCGGCGCTCGCCATCGGCCTCGGCACGCGCTGGCTGCTGGCCCGCCGCGCCACGGACTGAGGGCGTCGGAACCGCGTCTGCCGCAAAGCGGCCGCGCAGTCCCGAAGGGTGCGGCGGATCGCTCAGCGACTTAGCTCCACCTCATGGCTTCCCCCACCCTCATCCGCCCGCGCCGCCCGGCTCCCGTATTCGTTTGCCGCAAATGCCTGAAGCGCAGCGATGACGCCAAGGGAATCAAGAAGGCGATCAAGCGCGAGACCCGGCTTGCAGCCCCATCCGGCCGCAAGCCGCCGCGCGTCGTCATGACGAGCTGCTTCGGCCTGTGCCCGAAGCGCGCGGTCGTCATCACCGGCGGCGTGTCAGCGGCGCGCGGGGACTATGTGCTCGTTGCCACGCGCGACGATGTCGCAGGCGCCCTGGCCTGCCTTCACGACGATCAGAACAGGTCGTCCTGAAGATCGTCGTCGTCCTCCTCGCGGGCGAGAGCCGCGACCGTCCGCTCCGCGATGTTGCGCATCAGCCCGATCTCCGCGAGATCATGGCCGTCGAGCACGGCGCGCGCGACCACGGCGAGATCGGCCCAGCTGAGCCAATCGCCCGGCGGCCCCTCGCGCATCCACAGCGCGGTCAGCACGAACAGCTCCGCCCAGCGCGTCCGCTGCGCGCCGATCGCACCATTGTCCTGCAGCAGCTTCGCGGGAAGCTTCTCCCGGGCGCGCTGGCTCGCGCTCTTCACCTTCTGCTCCAGTTCGGCATTGTCCTCGAACCAGGAACCTTCGATCTCGTCGAGATCTGAAATCTCACCGCTGTCGGCCAGCGCCTGAGCGACATCCTCGGGATTGCGCAGATCGTCCGGCAGGTCGGCGATCAGCGCGTCCAGTGCCGCGCGGCAGTCGATCCGCTCCGGCTGCCACGCGGCGCCGCCGATCGTTTCCGCGACCTCCAGCAGCCCCGCCGGCGGCACATCACCGGCTTTGACGGTGAGAGCGAGATGATGCGCGATCATGCGGTCGATGAAGCCGCGGCTGACGTCCAGCACCGGGCCGTGCGTCGCCACTTCCGCCACCAGCTTCTTGACCGTCGGGACGGGCTGCGGCGGGCTGCTCATGGCCTCCGTAATCCCCTCGCACGTGAAGATGGTCGCCATCCGCTTCGTCTTGCGGTCGACCGGAGAGACCGCGATCAGCAACTGCGCGCCGGAGCCGTCGATCGGGCTGGACTTGAGCTCATCGACCGCCCCCTTGTCCCAGGGGGCGCAGTCCACGCCGGCCGCGCGAGCCTTCTGGATGATCGCATCGACGGCCGCGCGCTCGCGCTCCGGCCGCCAGTTGCGCATCGCGATCACACGCCGGAGATCGATCGGCGACAGGGCCGAGGCCCGCTCCGCCAGCACCGCGGCGGCGGCCTTGCGCACCGCCGCGCTGCCGTTCTGCAGGAACAGCACCGCGGCCGCGCGCGCATCGGGCTGCTCCTGATGTGCGAGATGGGTGACCACAGCGACCTTCGCTTCATCAGCGAGAAGGTGCGCACCCTGCGCGAACGAGGTCACCATCTCGAACGGGTCGCCGTCGCAGGCTTCGAGCAGTTCATCGAGCACCTGGCCGATATCGCCCGGCAGCAGTTCGTCGTCATCCTCGTCGACGAGTTCGGACGAGGCCGCAGCGAGCTCCGGAGATGGAGCGATGCCGGCCTGCTGCAGCGCGCCGCCGAGATAGGCCAGCAGCGTGCCCTCGATCTCGCCGTCTTCGACGCGGGCGGCGAGATCGGACTGGAAGTTCGCGATGAGCTCGGCGGCATCCTTGGCGCCGCGCTTGGCCCGCTCGTTCAGGCCCGAAAGCAGCATCTGCAGCAGGAACAGATAGGCGATGCCGAGCGGTTCGTCGTCGCCGGCGGGCGGCATGTGACGGCACACGCCCTCGGACGCCGCGAAGATCTCGGTGGCGTTGCTGAGCAGGAAGCGCTCGAGCTCCGGCGTCGGCTGCGGCAGCCGCCCCTTGGCAAAGCCCACAGCAAGCTTCCTGGCGTGGTGCTCGAGACCGGCAGTTTGGGCGCCAGATTTGGGCATGACGGAACTCCTTGAAGGCCTTGAATTTACCGCAGACGGAGGCCCGCAGACATGGTCTTCAACAGCAATCCACTGTGAACATGCCGGCACCGTGGCCGATCATCGGCCTTCGACAACGCGTCACGAGGGTAAACAAAGCCTTACTCTCGAGCCTCGAATGCCCCTGCCCGCCTTGACGGTTGCTTCGCAGGCTCCGGTCTTAGCTTGCGTCCCATGAGCCCCATCGCTTCCAACGCTGTCTCCGGCATGAACGCGGCCACGCGCCGGCTCGAAGTGTCGGCCTCCAACGTCGCCAATGCGATGAGCACCGGCGCGCTGCCGGATGCGGATGGCTCTCTGCCGGCCGGTGCGCCGAAGGCCTATGACCCGCTCGAACTGGTGCAGAGCGACGTCGCCGGCGGCGGCACGCAGACCACCATCACCAAGGCCAGCAACGGGACCTCGCCCAGCTACCAGCCGACGGCGCCGTTTGCCAACAAGGACGGCCTCGTCGCCGCCCCCAATGTCGATCTCGCGCAGGAGATGATCAGCCAGCTCGTCGCCAAATACAGCTTTGCCGCCAATGCGCGCGTGCTGAGGGCGAGCGACGAGATGAGCCGCATCGTCATCGACATGAAGGTCTGAGCCCTCAGGCTTCGGACCACGGCCGCGGCACTCACGCATCCGTGATGATCTGCTGAAATCCGCGTCCCCGCGCCCGGCGTAGCCGGACTGTGAGCACCCCGACCGACATCTCCCACCTCTCCCGCCTCACGGCGCTGCTGCGCTCCGCCCTGGCCGCGCCTCGCGGCAAGGGCCGCATCGTCATCGCGGTGGTCACGGGCCTCGTCTGCCACGCTCTGTTCGCGCTGGCGGTGCTCGCGATGATCACGGCGATGTTCTTCGGCATGAGCGCAAGCTTCGGCCGCGTGCCCTGGCCGTGGTCCCTTGCCGCCAACGCGGCCCTGCTGCTGCAGTTTCCGCTGGTGCATTCGCTGCTGCTCGGTCCCGGACGCCGCTGGCTCGCACGTCTCGGCAAGCATGGCGCGACGCTCGCCACCACGCATTACGCGATCATCGCATCGCTACAGCTGTTGTCGCTGTTTGCGCTGTGGACGCCGAGCGGCGTGATCTGGTGGCGCGCGGAAGGCACAGCCCTTGTCATCCTCTGCCTCGCTTATGCCGGCACCTGGGTGCTGCTGATCAAGGCGAGCTGGGACGCCGGCGTCGAGGTGCAATCCGGCGCGCTCGGCTGGCTGTCGCTGGCCGCGAACAAGCCGCCGCGCTTTCCCGACATGCCCGTGACAGGCCTGTTCGCGCTGATCCGCCAACCGATCTATCTGTCGTTCGCGCTGTCGCTCTGGACGGTGCCGGTGTGGACGCCGGATCAGCTCGCCGTCGCATGTGTGCTGACGGCCTATTGCCTGCTCGCGCCGCGCTTCAAGGAACGGCGCTTCACGGACATCTACGGCGCGCGGTTTGAAACCTATCGCTCCCGCGTGCCTTACATGCTGCCGCGCTGGCCGATACGCTCGGACCCCTCGCCATGATCAACGCCGCCGCCCTGCTCATCACCGCGCTGTTGTTCGGCGGCATGACGCTGTTCTCGTTCGGCTTCGCCCCGTTCCTGTTCAGCGCGCTCCCGGCCGACACGACGCGAACGCTGATCCGCAGCGCCTTTCCGCATTTCTATCTGTTCGTGATCGCAGCCGCGGCTGCCGCGGGCCTTCTCGCGCTCGGCGTCGACGCTCTTGTGAGCTCCGCCCTGGCCGCGATCGCGCTGACGGCGGTGCTCGCCCGGCAGATCCTGATGCCGGCCATCAACCGCGCGACCGACGCCGGCGAGAAGCGCCGCTTTGCGCGCCTTCATGGCGCCTCGGTCGCACTCACCTTGATCCATATCGTGCTGAGCGCCGCCGTGCTGCTTCGCCTCGCGCGATAGTGGCCGCACCGGAAAAAGGACCACGACGATGCTCTACAAGGACGCCGTGAAGCCCGCCTTCGCCGCCACCGCCGAAGGGCCCTCGACCATCGACCCCGCGGAGATCGCGCGGTTCTCGCGGCTTGCCGAGGAATGGTGGAAGCCGGACGGCGCGTTCAAGCTTGTCCATGCCTTCAACGCCGCCCGGGTCGAGTATCTCTGCGGCCGGCTGCCGGCGCTGGTCGGCCGCGATCCCGCCGCGTCCGAGCCGCTGGCTGGCCTTGAGATCATCGATGTCGGTTGCGGCGCGGGCATCGTCACCGAGCCGTTGTCGCGGCTCGGCGCTGCCACGCTCGGCATCGACGCGGCCGAGCGCAACGTACTCGTCGCCGCCGATCACGCACGCAAGCAGGGCGCCTCAGTCGCCTATCGCCACGCGCTGGCCGAGGATCTCCTGTCCGAGGGCGCGCGCGCCGACATCGTGCTGACGCTCGAGGTCGTCGAGCACGTCGCCGATCTCGCCCGCTTCGTCGGTCATGTCGCCGATCTCGTGCGCCCCGGCGGCCTGCTCGTGATCGGCACCTTGAATCGCACGCCGGTGTCGTTCGTGAAGGCGATCATCGGCGCGGAATACATTCTCGGCTGGCTGCCGCGCGGCACGCATGATTGGCGCCGCTTCGTCAAGCCGGCCGAGCTGCAGGCCCTGCTGGCGCCGCGCCGGTTCGTTGCGATCGAGACGGTGGCCGTGGAGCTCAATCCGCTGACGATGCGCTGGTCGATCGGCGGCCGGCCATCGACCAACTATCTGCAGATCTTCCGGCGGATGCCTTGAGCCAGCGCTCCGCTCCCGGACCGCGGCGACAGGTCTTAACGACAGGCAGTCTCAGCGCGCCAACACGGCGATGAGCCAATGGATCAGCGTCGCGCCGCCGATCGGCGCGACGACCAGCATCACCATGTTGAAGCCGAGCAACGCGAGCAGCAGCTTTTCACGACCGGCTGACAGTCGCCGCTTCGGCGGTTCGGGCTTCGGCTCGTGCGGCCAGTAGCCGGGCAGGTCGACGAACATGGGACCTCCAGATCATCCCACAACGCAACAGCGCCCGAGAGGGATGACCAAGCCGCGCTGCCACTCCGCCAGGACCGTAGCACGCAACTGGGATGCTTGCGAGCCCGCACCGCCTCAGCCCATCTCCGCTCGATCGCTTCGCACGGCCGGCTCCAACACCGAGTTGCCGTGACGTGACTGACCTGATCCGACCTCGGCGTCGCGGGACAGGTGAGCACGGTGAGACCGCCGTGGTCTGCGGCTCCGTCACGCTTTCGTTCAGCAAGCAGGATCCGGGGCTCGCGGCTCTCGACGAGAGCATGTGGTAGGTCGAATCCAGATGACGAGTCGACCTGGCAACTCGACAGCGCTCGATTTCCTGAATGACAATTTTTGGTCGTATTTTGATACGACAATCGCCAAACGTGCGATCGACATTTGCAACCTCGGCGAGCTTTTGCCTTGCTCGGGCGAATGATCATTCGTATGATTCAGAAGTGTTGGTTTGGTGAGATCGAATCACGACCGCGCACGCTCCCCTCCAAAGCTCCGCGAGACCCGGCCAGTGTTGCAGCGACGTAGTTTCCTGGGGCTTCCGTTCGTGGCGTTGTGCGGCCTGCCGAGCTTGGCGAAGGCGGGCACCTCGATCGAGACGTCCAAGGTCCGGATCACGATCGGCGGAAAGGCCTTCCTGCAATATGCACCGGTGACGCTCGCAGAGCGACTCGGCTTCTTCAAGGACGCCGGCCTCGACCCGGAGATTCTCGACGTCAGCGGCGGATCCAAGGCGCTCCAGGCTCTCGTGGCCGGAAGCGCTGAACTCACGGCCGGGGCCTTCGACCATACCATCCAGATGCACGCAAAAGGTCAGAAGATTGTCGGTGTCGTTCTGTTTGGCAGACACCCGACCTTCGCGTTGGCGTTGCAAAAAGACAAGGCATCCGAGTATCGCGACCCGAGCAGCCTGAGAGGCATGAAGATCGGAGTCACTGCGCTCGGATCCCAAACCCAGTTCATGGTGGAGTACATCGCGCTGCAAGCTGGCGTCTCCCCGGCCGACATGTCCTTCGTCAGTGTCGGCGGCGGCACCGGCGCCGTGGCGGCGATTCGCAACGGCGCCGTCGACGCGGTCGTCACCGGAGAACCCGCCCTCACCGCGCTGACGACTGCAGGCGACGTCAAGCTGGTCGCCGATACCCGGACCAACGAAGGCACGATCGGAATCTTCGGCGGCCTTTATCCCTCGGGGACGATCTACGCGCGGTCGGATTTCATCGACCGAAATCCCGGGACACTCCAGGCCGTGGCCGTCGCGATGGTGCGCGCTCTGCAGTGGATCGAGCGCGCATCGGTCGAAGACATCGCCGATGCACTTCCCGAGGAATGGGCCAAGCCCGATCGCAGCGTCTTCATCGCCTCCATCCGGGGCACGCGGGACATGTTTTCTCCTGATGGCCGGTTCAGTCCCGAGGGTGCGAGCATCGCCTATCGCGTGCTGTCGACCGTCGACCCTCAACTGCGCGGCGTTCAGGTCGACCTCGCGCAGACATTCACCAACGAGTTCGTCGACAAGGCTCACGAGGCGCTGGCATCACGATGAACTCTTGGAAGGCTGCAGCCCGATGACCCCACCCGCAGCATTGTTGCATCAAGGCTAGGCTGTGGCGCCGCGACTGTCGCAGCAATTGAACGTGTCCGCCACCGTCGCCAAAAAGCGGCAGCGGAAAACGGAATCGGCGGACAAGCCCAAGCTGTCGAAGGGACGGGCCGCGCTGCTGGCGCGGCGACGGCGCGACATTCCGCTGCATCATCAGGTCTTCCTGGTTCTGCAGGACGAGATCGCGGAGCGGCGCTATGCGCAAGGAGAGCCGCTTCCCACCGAAGCGGAGCTGGCCGCTCTGTTCGGCGTCTCGCGCGTGACGGTCCGATCGGCCTTGGACACGCTCAATGAACTCGGCCTGATCGAGCGCCGGCAAGGTATCGGCACCTTCGTCCGCGAGCTCTCGCGACCCGAGCCTCTCACGGTACCGATGATGGACCTCGCTGCGCGCAATCGCGAGATTGTGCGCACGACGAGAGCTCACGTCGTGGAGTTCGACTTCAAGCCGGCACCTCGGCACATTCGCGAGCACTTCAGGGCCGGGCCGGGCGACCTCTTCCAGCGGACGGTCCGAATACGCTACATGAATGATTGGCCGATCATGCAGGTCACGACCTACATTCCGGAGGCGATCGGACGGCAATTTGGTCCGGACGACATGGAGGGTGGTTCGCTCTATGCCATCCTGCAAAAGTTCGGGATCACCTTCACGTCGGGCGAGCAGATCGTGACGGCGGCTGCGGCCGACCCGATCGTCGCCGCGCGTCTCAACGTCGCGATCGGCGCGCCGCTCTTGAAGGTCGTGCGCATCCATTTCGACAGCGCCGGGCGGCCGATCCAGCATTTCGAGCTTCTGGCTCCTCCCGCAACCTACGAGCTTCGCATGCCGCTCAAAGATTTCTAGCATCGTCCGGAAGCGTCACGCGATACCGGCCTCTCCTCGCGCCTTGATCGACACAGATGACGTTCGAACCAGCTTCCTCCTCGTTCCCTCGCTTTGCATCGACGGTCCGTCATTACGTGGCCGGACGGCCGAACTATGCGCAAGCGCTGATCCAGACCGTGGCCGACCACCTGCACCTGACGAAACAGCATAGGCTGATGGACCTCGGCTGTGGGCCGGGGTGGCTCGGCATCGCCTTCGCCCCCCGCGTCGGGCAGGTCGTCGGGGTCGATCCGGAGCCGACCATGCTGGAGGCTGCGTCCGCGCTCGCCGCCACCGCGGGAGTCGACATCGAATGGATCGAAGGCAGCTCATACGATCTCGGGCCGCAGCTCGGCCGGTTTCGTGCGGTGGCGATCGGGCGCGCGTTTCATTGGATGGACCGCGCCGCAACGCTACGCACGCTCGACGCGCTGATCGAAGACGATGGCGCGGTCCTGCTGTTCAATGACGTCCGGCCGGATGTGCCGCAGAACACCTGGTACAAGCGCTATTCGGAGGTCGTCGATCGGTTCACGAACCGGAGCGTCGGCTTCGCACCCGAACGGTTGCGCCACGAGGCACTGCTGCTCGAGTCCGCGTTCAGTCAGCTCAGCAGGATCGGGGTAATCGAGCAGCGACGGGTTCCCGTCGAACGGCTGATCGATCGAGCCCTGTCGATGTCGACCTCTTCGCCTGAACAGCTCGGGGCGCTCACGGATCAGCTCGTGCAGGACATGACGACGGAAATGGCGCCCTTCGCAAGCGATGGACACGTCGTTGAAGTCATCGAATCCCAGGCCCTGATCGCGCGGCGCCGCTAGCTCTCGGATCTCGACGGCGGCATCGAGCCCGCCTGGTGCCACGCGCGTGCCGGCGGCCGCCGGCGACCCAGCGCAGATGGCCTCAGCTCAGCTCCACTCCGGCGACCGAACACGCGGACTCGATGAGGTGGCGCACGGTTCGGGCATCCCAGTCGAGGCTCTCGGGAACGTCCATCCAGTAGTTGGACAGCACATGTGCAGCATGCCGTGCCTTGACACCGAGTCCGACCACCGTCCTGGCCGGAATTGCCATGATCGCTCGCTCGATCGGGTCGAGCGAATTCAGCACGGCTTCCATGCGCTCCAGCCCGGGCGCGACCACCGCGGTGACGTGTGATTTCGCTTCACAGGCGGCGGCAGCACACTGAGCATCTTGCTGCTGGAGCGCGGCGAGTTCGGCGGAGAGGGCCTCGAAGCTGCGGCCGAGGGCAACCAACACGGCATCGGGACTGTCATCGATGGCCAGCTGATCGAGCGCCAGACCACCCGGCTCGACGGTCGCCAAAATCCGCAATGTTTCGTCAAGAGACATCACCGATCTCCAAACCGAGATTTTCAGTCGGTGGAAGGTCGCCGACAACCGATCGGCTGCAAATCATCGCTGCAAGTCATCGATGAAAATCAGCGACGTACACTTCGTAGACGCCGCGACTTCCCTTCTTCTGCAGTGTCAGACGATATCGTTCAGTCGTATTAACATCAATACAATATCTGTTTCGGCGCGTAATCATTAAGTTCTAGGTTGTAACTACATCCTCACGCAACTGATCGACGCCGGCGAGCACCGTGATTGAACGCGGAGCCGTTCGCAGCGATGCGCTCTCAGCAGCACGCCGTCATCGGCCGCCGCATCCTACTCATGCCACGCAGGACGTCACTTGGCGAGCTACCGAGAATGGTGGTCCGATGCCGATGGCAGGCTGCGCGGCCCTCAGGTCCTGATATGACCGGACGGCCGACCTCGGTGCGCCGTGCACCGAGCCAGAGCTCGCCAATCACGCGGAGCGAACGGAGTTCTGCAGCAATGGTCGCGCCGCGCATGGCAGCGGGCCGCCATGGCGCCGTGCCTCTCGATCCGTCGGCGCGGCATTGGGACGAGATTTTCTGTCGCTGTCGCTTCGGCTCTGGTCGCCTATTCGGCGACCTCGCACCGTTCGGGAGCCGGGGTCTCGCTCGGGGTGGCGAACAGCCTGTCACCCAGGATGGAGTGCAATGGCGCGATATCGCCTCTCCGCAACGCACCAATCGCATGCCGAATCCCGGCCGCAACACCGGCGTCGACGCGCTCCGCCGCAATGGCCTGGAACTTGATCCCGATGTCGTCTGAGCTCATCGGGTTCGTGGGCTCTCCCTTCGGCGCCAGCACGGTCCGCTCGAACGTGCCGGAGCTGGTGGTGATCCGGATTCGGCCGGGGACCGCCGCCGGAAACATGCGCTCGAATTCAGGATTGACCGTCATCCGCACGCGGCCGGCGATCTCGATCGCGCGTGCATCCGCGAGCGATTCGTTGCTCAGGGGGAGCAACGCCCGCGCGCCGCTGATCGCGGCGACGCCCAGGCAGAACGGAAGGCTGTATTGCGCTCCCTCCAACGTGGCTGGCGCCACCTCGTTGCTCAGGGTCAAGGACCGGCCAAAGGTCTCGACATCGATATTGATGATGGCGTCCGGCCGAATGTCGTGGTCGGTCAGCAAACTCAGCAGCGCGTCGATCGGCGCGTGGATCCAGCGGCAGCAACTATAGGGCTTGAAATAGGTGCTGTTGATGAGCCAGCTCGTGCCCAGCCCGTCGAGAAGCCGCGCGCGATCGTAACGCTCCGCACTGTCGAGGATGTCGACCGGCCCCGTGAAGCCGTGCCGGGCCAAATCGACCGCCAGAATTCCGTTGGCGGCGCCCCACGGAATGCCCTCCTTGACGCTGTTGCCTCTGAACCGGGTGTAGGGCGTGGCCGACTGGCTCGGTGCCGTCGTGCCGGCGATCGAGATCGCGTGTGCGATCTGGCCCGGCGGCAACCCTCTCAGCCAGCCGACCGCGGCGGCGACGGCCTGGCCGCTCCACAGGCCGCTGTTCACGGTGGGAACGCTGCGCAGATCCCTGGCGGCGGAAATACGCACGCCGATCTCATATCCGATGGCAATCGCGGCCAGGGCGCGCTGCCCGTCCAGGGACGGGCTCCCGAGCAGCGACAGCACGCCCGGAATGATCGCGGCGCCCGGGTGCCCCGAGGCGGCGCGGTGGCCATCATCCAGATCGAGAGAGCATGCGCAGGCCGCGTTGACGAAGGTTGCCCCCGCAGCGGTCGACCGCTCGCCTGAAAACCACATCTCCGCCGGGCCCTCGCCCCACGTCGCGCGCGCCACGCGGCGGACGGCCGCAGCATTCGGCGTCTGATATCCGGCAATCGCTGCGGTCATCAGATCGAAGACGCATTTCGCCGCGCTGACCTTGGCGTCCTCCGGAACGTCGCTCGCGCTGACCCATTCGGCCAACAGCTCGGCAGCGGTGTACGTCATGTGGCCTCCAGGGGATCATCGACATGGATGCTGGATCGGGGAAAGCGCAGCGTTCCGACCCGCAAGTCAAAACGGAGCACTCTCGAAGGGGCGCGAAGCTCTGAGCATCTTCCTCGCGAATGCGGGCGGCAAGGTCAAAGTCGAATATCAGCAACGCCTATTCGTCGGAGTTATGGGATTGCGCGGACGCGCGCGCGAGCCCGCTCAATCGTTCCTGGCGCGGATCGTCGGGACGGGGTGCCATTTGCCCGGCAAGCGAAGCTTCAACGACACGCCGGCCAACTGCTCGTACATCGCGATGCACAGATTGGAGGCGATGACGATCGCGATCCCGGCCAGCTCGATCGGCACCGGCATTTCATGCCAGACCAGCAGGCCGAGCAGAAAGGCGAAGAGGAAGGTGGCGTATTCGAAGGGCGCAACGACGCTGGCCGGCGCCATCTGGTAGGCCTTGGTGAGCAGAAGCTGGGCCGCACCGCCGAGAACACCGATCGCGACCAGGATCGGCAGATCCGTCAGGGTCGGCCAGACGGCCGAGAACGGCAGCGTCGCCGCCCCCACCACTGTTCCTGACAGTGAAAAGTAGAACACGATAGCCATGCTCGTCTCGGTGTCCCGCATCTGCCGGATGGAGATCAATGCAAAGGCCGTCGCCACCGCACCGGCCAGCGCGATCAGAACTCCAGGGGAGATGCTCCGGCCATCGGGATGGGTCATCAGCAGCACCCCGCCGAACCCCAGGATGACGGCGATGAGGCGATGCAGGCGGATGCTCTCGCCGAGCAGGGGTATGGCGAACAGCGTAATGAACAATGGTGCGGCGTAGCCGAGCGCCGTCGCCGTCGCCAGCGGCAGCATGCCGACCGCGGTAAAGCTGAAAAACAGCGAGGATAGACCGGCGACCGAGCGGCGCAGATGCGCGCCCGGCCGCTCCGTCCGAAGCAGGCGACAGCCGCCGAGGCGCCGGACGAGCCAGAGCACCGGCAGCAGCGCGAACAAGCTTCGAACAAAGACGATCTGTCCGACGGGGTACTCGCTGCCCAGCTTCTTGATCAGGGCGAACATGACGGCGAGCACCGCTGCCGAGAGCACCTTGTAGCCGATCGCCGGCAGGTGAGTTGATGCCGATCCGTGGGGCACGACCTGCCGGCTGCTGATGAGTGTCATGGGAGCCCTCGCCGTCGAGAAGCGGCCAAGATTTACGCGATGCGGCGAAGCTCGTCGGCCCAGGGCGCGATCGAGGGCGCAATCGGGGCCGCGATTGAGGCCGCGATCGGGGCGCTGAAGGTCTCGATCACCTGCCCCTTCGACGCGGTATCCAGCCCCAGCCTGCGCAGGTTTCGGCCGGTCGCCAGATAGTCCGTGTCATTGACGATCGAGGCGAGGTCGATGATCGACTTGATCGCCGTGCAATGCAGCCCGACCTTGGCGCCGAGTTCGAACCAGGGAACCAGCACGTACGGGACGTCCTGCACGATGAACCTGTCGCGCATGTGCGTCGGCGCCATCTTCGTCGTGTTGTGTTCGACCGTCTCTCTGGCGAACTCGCCGAAATCGGCGAAGTCGCGGCTGTAGTAGCTGTTCATGATCGCCACGACGGATTGTGGCTTGAAACCGAATTCCCTGGCGATCGCCATGCGCTCCTGGTCGACTTGTCCGATCACCCGTGCGACCGAGGCGGACATGCCTTCGCGATAGAAATAGAAGTCGCCCTTGCGCGTCTCGATCCAGCCGGTGTTCATCAGGGCCGGCGTCGGATGAATCACGCCGGTGATGCAGGACATTCCGATCTCGAGAACGTTGCTGCGCCACTCCAGCGGCATCGGGAAAATGGCGCCGATCTCATCGCGCAGATCGTCATCGACATCGACGGGCATCGCCGCGATCGGCATCACGCTCTTGATGCCCATCACCGTCACTTTCCCATCCTGCATTCTCGAGGCGTAGGGCGCGGTCGCGGTTTCCAGGATGTACCGCGCATTGATCTGCCGGCGCGCCATGAGCGCGAAGAAGTTGCCGGTGATCGAGATCACGACGTGCCTGCTGAGGTCGAACTTCGCGAGCTCGCTCAGGATGGAGTCGTGACCATAGGATGGAACGGTGATGACGATGAATTTCGAGAATCGGACGACGTCGGCCATGTCCGAACTGACCTTCGGATGGAAGCGGCCTTCGATCTTCATTCCCGCTTCCAGATAGCCCTTGCGCTCGATTGTCTCCGCATGCCGGCGATGTTCGGGATGCGCGTACAACAATACGTTCGCGCCTCGGTCGGCGAGGTCGGCCGCAAAAGCACACCCGCAATTCCCGGCACCAATGATCGAAACCGACGTCTGCATGTCACTGCTCCCTGACACAATCTAAAGTAGACGCAAGTATTCTGAGAGCAGCGCGGTTCGGTCAACATAATAATTCTGTAAACATACGGCAGCATCCCGCTCATGGACTGCGCTCTGGCTGCAACAATTACTTAGAAGACGACGCAAATTGTCTTGCACGACCTGCAAGATTCCATCGGCCAAGCACGATCTGGCGTGAGACAACTCGCGCGCCGGCATCCCGCGCAAGCGCGCGGCCGACGCGATCAAAATGACGCTTCAGCCCCGTCGAGAGCTCGAGCGTTTCAAATGCAAAGGATCAAATCAAACAATGCGGGGAGTTTGCCTCGCAGGGCTGTCGCCCAGCAGTCATTGAGTATGAGCCAGTTCCTGCAGGCTCTCGGACACGTCCGTCATCCCTGGAGCGAGACTGAGATGATCCGCCCCACCGACGCTCCACCATGTGGCCGCCATGGCGCCGTACTGGGCCAGCACCGCCGCGCGACAATTGCCGGATGGCGATTGAAGAATGAAATCGCCGCGATAGCCGGCGCGCCTCAGGCGATGGCGCGCGTCGGCCAAGTGGGTTTGCTGACGACAAGGCGAAGCGCGCTCGACGTGTCGAGTCCACCCCTCGAGGTGGACATTCACGATCCGATCGCCGTAAGCGGCAAACACCTCATCGGCGGCCGCGCTGAGCGGTGATTGACACCCGATGGTGTAGGTGACGCCGAGCCGGTCCGCGGGATATGGCGCAATGAGCGATGCCAGTGACTGCGGATCAAGATCGGCATCGAGCGAGAGGACGACGCCACAAGCCTCGAGCAGTGGCAAGAGCCGATCGAGTCCGGACCGGAACGCCATCACGTCCCGCGAGGACAGCTCATTCCGGCCACGCGGGAGCGGTACCACGAGGCTCGTGATGTCGATCTCGGCGCATGCCTCGATCACGGCGCCGAGCAGATCGAGACGCGCCCGATGCTCGCGGCCAGTGACCCCGTAGAATGGCGCTTGCGAGATGAAATCAGCGGACAACGACGGAATGCAGATGCCGTAGTCGCGGCTCAGTTGTCGCAGTTGCTCGCGTCCAATCGGCGACATCAGGGGATTCATCAGGATCGGTTCTTCACCGATCCTCCACTCCATCAGCGCGAAGCCAGCTTCCTGGGCAAGCCGGAATTCCTCGCGCCAACGGTCGCTGAGAAAACCTCGTCGCCGTTTGTCGGCGGGCTCCATGAGGTCGCCCTGCATGACGCCGATGCGGCCTGCCATTCGTGCCTCCCCGACAATCATACCATGGGTCCTTCGACCGAAGCGCCAAGCATCGATGAATTGCGAACGGTTGCGGCACGGAGAGCCTGCTGTACGAAGCTAGGGCGACCAGACTCCCCTTTCCACTACCAACCCTGGTAGAGGCGCGCGGCTCGCGATCCCCTATCCGGTCTGGTAGCTGCCATGCTTACCGGAAGCTGCTCTACTCGGTCTCGCCAGCGGACAAGCGATGGAGACGGGAATGTCGCACAGAGCAGCCCTAGCCGATGACAGCGAGCTGGCCGACGAATACCGCGCCGGCGCAGGCAAAGCCGAGATGCCGGTCCATGCATCTGCGACAGACAAAGAAGCCCCGTCCGCATCGATGCCCGCAAGACCGCGCATCCTGCTGGTCGGCGACAAGAGTTTCACGAGCCTCCTGAAATACATCCTCGACAGCAACGGCTTCGACTGCCTGCTGATCGGCACTTTGGCAGATGCGATCGCGGCCGCGACGGTCGCGCGTCCCGGCGTGATCGCCCTGGACGACATGGCGTGCGGAGACCGGCTCGCCGGCGCTCTCGAACAGTTGCAGCGGACTCCGGCAACGCAACACGTCCCGACGCTGATCATGGCGAGCGCTCCACCTCGTTTCGAGGACGAATGCATCCATGCAGATCGGACGAGCTACATCTTGAAGCCGTTTCTCCCGGACATTTTCATCGACCGGCTGCGTGGTCTGCTGCGCGCATCGGCCAGCCCCGGTCCGAAGGTGCTTCGGTTTGCCGATATCGTCATGGAGTCCGAGGCGCATCGCGTGTCCCGAGGCGGCCGCTGCATTCGCCTCTGCCCTGTCGAGTATCGGATCCTGCAACACCTCCTCGAAAGCCCCCGAAAGGTGTTCTCGCGCGAGCAGATTCTATCCAGCATACGGGCGCATACCCAGGAAAACGCCGTGCGCTCGATCGATGTGCACATCAGCCGCATCCGCAAGGCTCTTTGTGAACGCGGCGAGCCGAACTACATCCGCACGGTCCGAGGACTGGGCTATTCGCTCGACTTCGCGCCGGACGGGCCGACCACTTACGTTCCACGCCCCGAACTGGTCAGGAGCACGCGAAGCTGCGACGACCGCATGGGATGAAGCCGAGGCGCCCGCGCGCGGACCTGCCAGGAAGCTCCGGCTTCGGTCATCGCGCTCCGATGCGCAGGCTGCCCCAGGCGACGTCGCTCGTTTCCGGGAAGTAGCAGGCGCTGGCGCGGTCGCCGCCCGACGTTTCCAGTTGTGGCGGTTCGGCGCGACACGGCCCCTCCGCTCTCGGGCAACGCGGATGGAAGCCGCAGCCCGGAGGCGGATTGGTTGCAGACGGCACCTCTCCCACGATCTGGACCAGAGGCCGGCGCGTCTTGGGGTCCGGGATCGGATAGCTGTCGCGCAGAAGCTTCGTATAGGGATGCAGCGGACGATCGAGAACATCCACCGTCGGCCCCTCTTCGACGATACGGCCGAGATACATCACGCAGACCCGGTCGCAGAAATGACGGACCACGCCGAGATCATGCGAAACGAACAGGAAGGACAGGCCGCGACGCTCGCGAAGCCCCTCCAGCAACCGGAGAATTTGAGCCTGGACCGAAACGTCGAGCGCTGAAACCGCTTCGTCGGCGACCACCAGTTCGGGATCCAGGACCAGCGCCCTCGCAATGCCGATTCGTTGCCGCTGGCCGCCTGAGAACTCGTGCGGGTAGCGCTCCAATGCGTCGCGCGGCAGGCCGACCTCGACCATGGCCGCTTCCGCCTTCTCCCGGATCTCCTTGGATGAGCTGCGCAGATGAACGCGGAGGGGCTCTTCCAGGGTCTGCCGAATTGTCCGGCGCGGGTTGAGCGACGAATAGGGATCCTGAAACACGATCTGCATCCGGCGCCGCAACGCGCGCAAGGCGGCGCCCTTCGCGGCCCGCACATCGATGCCGTCGAAGAGGATGGATCCTCGATCGGGCTCGATGAGACGAAGGATGGCGCGAGCGACCGTGGACTTGCCACAACCGGACTCTCCCACGAGTCCAAGGGACGTTCCCTTCGGGATGCGGAAGGACACGTCATCGACCGCCCGGACATTGTTGGCGCCCGAACGTCCGTGTCTCACGAAACTCTTGGAGAGGTTGCGTACGACGAATTCGCCGTCGCCGAGAGACGTCGTCATCAGTGGAGTCCTCCAGCCGGTCTGACGGGACAGCGCACCAGATGTCCGGGATCACCAGATGACACGAGTTCCGGATGCAACTCGGTACAACTGCGATCCTTGTAGGGGCAGCGTGGCGCGTAGGCGCAGCCTGTCGGCACGGCTGACAGAGCGGGAACACTGCCGGGAATCGGCTCGAGCGTTTCATTGGCCCGATCGGCTCGAGGCATCGCCCGCAGCAGCGCCGCCGTATAGGGGTGCATCGGCTTTGCGAACAGCGCATCGACACTCGCAAGCTCCACGACCTCTCCTGCATACATCACCGCCACCCGGTCGGCGATCTGTGCAACCACGCCAAGATTGTGCGTGATGAACAGCATCGACATGCCATAGGCCTGCTTCAGCTCTTCGAGCTGGCTCAGCACCTGCGCCTGGATCGTCACGTCCAGCGCCGTGGTCGGCTCGTCGGCCAGGAGAACCTTCGGATGGCACGCGAGGGCCATGGCGATCATGACGCGCTGGCGCATCCCGCCCGAAAACTGATGCGGATACTCGTCGAGCCGGCTCTTCGGCGAGGGAATCTTGACCTCCGTCAACAACCGGAGCGCCTCGGCCTTGGCCTGGATGCGCGAGCCCCCGCGATGAATGAGGATCGCCTCCGCGATCTGGTCGCCGACCGTCATCGTCGGATTGAGGCTCGTCATCGGCTCCTGGAAGATCATGGCGATCGAATTGCCGCGAATGGTGCTCATGTCCCGCTCGGACAAGGTCACCAGATCCTGCCCCTCGAACAGCACTTCCCCGCCCTGGATGCGGGCCCCGGCCTGCGGAAGCAAGCGCAGGATCGAGAGCGCGGTGACGCTCTTGCCACTGCCGGATTCGCCCACCACGGCCAGCGTCTCGTTCGGCATCAGCGCGAGCGAGAGATTGCGCACGGCCGGATACCAATGGTCGCCGATCCGGAATTCGGTCCGCAGGTTGCGCAAGTCGAGAGCCGGCCTCGGAAAGGATGTCATGTCGCTACTCAGCCCTCAGCTTCGGATCGATGGCGTCCCGCAGGGCGTCGCCCAGCAGGTTCAGTGCAAGCACGGTCAGCAGGATCGCGAGGCTTGGAAACACCGCGAGCCACCATGCGTCGAGGATGTTGTCGAATCCTTCGCGGATCATGCTGCCCCAGGTCGGCGTCGGCGGCGGAACGCCGAGACCGATGAAGCTCAGGGACGCCTCGGTGCGGATCGCCGACGCCATCCACAGCGAACTCATCACCACGACATCCGAGATCAGGTTAGGCAGAATATGGACGCCCATGATCCGGACCGGGCTGAAGCCGAGCGCCCGGCCGGCCATCACGAAATCCTGCTGCTTCAAGGCAATCGTCGGCGCGCGGGCAACGCGTGCGAACGGCGCGATTTCCGTGATGGCGATTGCGATGATGAGGTTCTGCAGACTCGCGCCGAGCATTGCCGCGATCATCAATCCGAGCAGCAGAGCCGGAAAGGAGAGCATGACGTCGAGGACGCCCATCACGAACTGATCCAGCAAGCCCCCGGCATAGCCCGCGACGATCCCGATGGTGCAGCCGATCGTCATCGCAATCAGGATCGCGACGAAGCCGACCATCAGGGATATGCGAGCTCCATAGATCAGGCGCGACAGGACATCGCGGCCGTAATTGTCCGTGCCGAGCAGGAACTCCCGGGACGGTGGTTCGAGCCGTGCGACGATGTTCTGTTCCAGCGGATCGTGCGGCGCGATCAGCGGCGCGAACACCGCGACCGCCACGATGAACGCCAGGAGCAGAGCGCCCAGCCAGAACAGGGGATTCCTGGAAAACACCAGCCACAGCCGGCTGGGCTGCGACACACCAACGGTCGCGATCTCGATCGTCATTTGTATTTCACCCGCGGATCGATCAGCCCATAGGTAATGTCCGTCAGCGTGTTCACGACGATGACGCAAATCGCGAAGATGATCATCAATCCCTCGAGCAGCGTGTAGTCGCGGGAATTGAGCGCGCCGAAGATCAGCTTCCCGAGCCCAGGCCGGTTGAAGATGATCTCCGTGAGCACGGAGTTTCCGATCAGTGTCCCGAAATAGAGACCAACGACGGTCACCACCGGAATGAGGCCGTTGCGCAGAGCGTGCCGCAGGACGAGGCGAACCGGCGTGACGCCCTTCGCGCGCGCCGTGCGGATGTAGTCCTCGCCGAGCACGCCGAGCATGGATGACCGCGTGACGCGCACCACATAGGCCATCAGGATCAGCCCGAGATTCAGCGCGGGCAAGGCCAGGCTTCGCAGCCGGTCGAGGGGATCGGAGCTGTCCGACGTGAGAACCGGAAACCAGCCCAGGTGGATCGCGAAGACGATGAGCAGCAGAATGCCCGACACAAATGCCGGGAAGGAAAGTCCGAGCAACGAGACGAGCCGTGACACGTAGTCGATCCAGCTGTTGCGGCCGAGCGCCGCCAGGATTCCCAGCGGGAGACCGAGCACGAGTCCGATCAGGATGGCGGCCAATGTGAGCTGGATGGTCGAGGGCAGCACCAAGAGCACCTCCTGCACGACGGTTCGGCCGCTGCTCAGGGACTGCCCGAGATTTCCGGTGAGCACCTCTCCGAGGAAGTGGAGATACTGGGTGAGGATCGGCTGATCGAGCCCGAGCCGGGCCCGCATCGCCCGAAGCGATGCTTCGGTCGCCTGATCGCCCAGGATGACGGATGCGGCGTCACCGGGAACGAGACGCACCAGCACGAAGATCGCGGTGAGCATCACGAGCAGCGTCGGGATTGCCAGCAGCAGCCGCTTGAAGGCAAAGTTGATCATGCGATCGTCCCGATCGGTCGCGACTGAAGGCGAAAACATCCCGGCTGAAGTTCAGATCGCGAAGCACGCGAATAGCTCACAATGCATCCTCCTTGTCATCGAGGGTCGCCAGCTCTCCGAGCGTCACAGGCTTGAACGGGGGACGAACGCGATAGAAGCCGATCTCGCTCGCAGGACATTTGTGAATGTCGGCGAGCAGCCGCGTGACGGTGTAGCCGCATTGCCGCCCCTGGCAGGGCCCCATTCCCGCACGCGTGAACGCCTTGATCTGGTTCGGACCGGCCCCGCCGATCTGCGCCATGGCCCGGATCTCCCGCGCCGTCACCTCTTCGCATCGGCATATGACGGTCTCGTCGGACGGATTGAAGACAGTCTCGCGAGGCCTGAACAGGGCATCCAGGAACGGCCGCAAGGCCAGTTCGCGCGCCAGCATCTTCCGGCTGCGCACGACGTCCCGCATCACGTCCTGCTCATTCGCAAATCCGAGCTCCACCGCAACTCTTTGCGCGGCAAGCGCACCGCGAAGCTGCGCGGCCTTTGCCCCGGCAATGCCTGCGCCATCGCCGGCAATGAAGATGCCGGCCCTGGACGTCTCGCCCCAGGGGTCGAGAACCGGCACATAGCAATCCTGCCCGTCGCGCCATTCCACGGCGCAGCCCAATCCGAGCGCCGTGTGCACGCTCGGCACGACGCCTTCATGCACCAGCAGATTGTCCGTGGAAACGGTCGTCTCTCGTCCATCGGCGGTGCGATAGCTGAGCGACGCGATGCGGTCCGACCCGTGCGCCTCAAGCGCGACGACATGCTTGATGATGGGCACGCGGCGCCGTCGAAGCATGGACGTCCACGCGACGCCCTGGAGCAGCGCTCCCGTGGCGCGCAAGGCATTCGGCAGATGCCGAAGAGCCGCCCAATGACGGCCTGCCGGCGTGGTGTCGAGATAGCCGGCGATCTGCCCTCCGGCGTTGAGCAACTGGACCAGGTAGAGAAGCGGCAGCGGACCACAACCGGCGACCCAGACGGGCTTGGATGGAATCTGCCCCGCGGTCTTCAGCAGGACTTGAGCCGCACCGACGGTGAGAACGCCTGGGAGCGTCCAACCTGGGAAAGGGACGGGCCGTTCCTGGGCGCCCGTCGCAAGGATGATGGCGCGTGCCTTGATGGTCTCGGCTTTGCCATCATGGGTCACGAAGGCGCGGAAGCCGGATTCGATCTGCCATAGCTGGGTTCGAGGCATGTAACGCGCGCCGCTGGCGCGGAACGCGTCAGTGGTTGCCCGTCCGCTCAGATAGGTGCGTCCGAGAATATCTCCCCTGGGCGCCGGCACGGTTTCGACCGCGCGCCAGATCTGCCCGCCCGGGGACACCTGATCATCGACGACCAGAACGTCGAGTCCATGCCGGCGGGCCGTGATCGCGGCCGTCATGCCGGCGGGGCCGGCCCCCACGATGAGAAGGTCAGTACTCGTCATGACGGCAGGCACCGTTTGCCCCGCTGGCGCTGAACCGTCATGCCGTCCCGGACCGGAGTCATGCAGGTCTGCACGGAGGCGATGCCGTCCACCTGCGCAAGACAATCGAAACAGACGCCGATCATGCAATAGGGTGCTCGCCTGTTACTCTTGACCGGCGTCGCACGTGACCAGACGACCGCTTGGCGCAGCAGGACGGCGGCGACGCTTTCGCCGGGCTCCGCCGTCAGAGGCTCGCCGTCGACCTGGATGGTGACGGTCTCGGCGGGCTCATGCAGCTTTCTGAACATCGAAACGCCTTTGGTGGAAGATATCCAGCGAGCCCGGCAATTGCCCGGCTGCAATCGCATCAGCGAGGACGCTGGCATGCAGCGCCGCGAGCGTCACGCCCGAGTGACACAGCGCGACGAAGGCTCCGCGATGCCTGGCTGACTGTGCATAGACCGGGCAGCCATCGGGAGTCATGATGCGCAAGCCGGCCCACTGACGGACCAACGTCGCTTCCCTGAGAGCCGGCACGATGCGAACCGTCCGCCGGCTGAGATCGGCCGCGGCGGTCGCGGTCGCCGAGCTGTCGAACCCCGCCTCCTCATGCGTGGCACCGATCATCACGGTGCCTTCCCTCGTCTGACGCAAGCCGCTCGTCGGCAACGGCAGAAACGGTTCGAGCCGCTCGGTCACCAGGATCTGCCCGCGCTGCGGCCGCAGCGGGATGTCGAGCCCGACCTGCCGCGCCAGCGCTTGAGATCCGAGGCCGGCCGCGATCAGCAGGCGCGGCGCGCTGACGGTCTCGGTTCCGAATGCCACCGTGAAACCCGCCTCGCTCGGAATGATCTGGCGCACCGCAGCGGCCTGGCGCAGCTCCCCGCCCAGGCGCAAAATTCCGGCATGAAGCGCCGCAAGCAGCTGGAGCGGATTGGCATGCCCGTCGCGTTCGCCGAAGCTCGCCCCCGCCAGGTCGGGCCCCAACCGAACGTTCGGAAGCAGCTTGCCCAATTCGGTGCGATCGAGCATTCGCCAATCCGCATCCGCTCCGCCGAGCTGATTGTGCAAGCGCTGAAGGTCGAGGCGACGCTTCTCGAATGCGTCCTCCCCAAGGCAGAACGCCAATCCGCCGTTCTGCTCATATTGCAAATCCATGCCGGCGACGCCCGTGAGCTCCGACGCGAAGTCGGACCACATGTCCACGCTCCGGCGCGAGAGCTGCTGATAGGCCGGCATGTTCTGGCCTTTGCCCTGCAGCCAAACAAGGCCGAAATTGGCCCGCGCCGCGCGGTGGTCGCGATCGTCGCCGTCGAGCACGAGCACGCGCTGCTGTCGTCGCGCAAGGCCGTAGGCGATGGCCGCGCCGACCGTTCCAGCTCCGATAACGATGATGTCGGGATGCATCAGATTTCCTCTTGCCCAATATGACGACAAAAAGAGATATTTGGTCAAAGTCGAAAATCTGTGGCTGTATTCTTCAGGGTTATGGGATGGCTCGTCAGATCAATCTCCGACAGGTGGAGGCGTTCAAGGCGGTGATCGAGAGCGGCTCGATCAGCCGGGCCGCTTTGATCCTCAACATCTCCCAGCCGGCGATGAGCAAACTGATCGCGCATCTCGAGGAGGATACGGGGCTCAATCTGTTCGATCGCGTCAAAGGCCGGCTTGCTCCGACGGAGCGCGGCATGCGGCTCTACAAGGAGATCGATCGCATCTTCGCGGGCGTTCGCCAGGTCGAGAACGCGGTGGAGGCGATTCGCCGCGAGGAGCAGGGTCAGCTTCTCGTCGGCGTCATGCCGGCGTTGTCGCGCTCCTTCATTCAGCAGGCGACGATGGGCTTCCTGCAGCAGCATCCCAACGTGTTCTGCTCGGTCAAGTCGCGCAGCTCGGAATGGATCGTGGACTGGCTGGTCACGCGCAAGCTCGACGTCGGGCTTGTCAGTTCGCGGATCGACAACCCCTATGTCATCGCCGAACCGCTGACGCAGCAACCGCTCGTCTGCATCATGCCGACGGATCATCCGCTCGCCGCGAAGAACGTCGTGGAGCCGGATGATCTCGACAACGTTCCGTTCGTATCGTTCGATCCCGAGAGCCAGGCCGGCCAGTGCATCGCGACGATGTTCGATGCCTACAATGTCAGGCCCAAGACCGTGCTCGTCGCCAACGTCTCGCCGACCCTTTGCGAATTCGTCGCGGCCGGCCTTGGCGTGTCGCTGGTCCATCCCTTGATGTTCAGCGGGCTGCAGGACCGGCTGTCCATCCGCCGCTTCGAACCAGCCTTGTCCTACGATTTCCAGCTTTGCCGAATGCGCGACAGCCGCAATGCCGGCCTGGTCGATGCCTTTCTTCAGCAGGCGCGGACCACGGCTGCGCGCCTGTCCCAGGAGTCGCTCAGCGCGGCGTGAGCGTCGTCGCCTCGGTGATCAGCGGCGCCAGGTTCATCGCGCCCTTGAGCTCGTAACCATAGTTGACGCGCTTGCTGTGTCCCCAGACCTGCTGAAGCTCGAACAGCGGAACCGAGCAGACGGCGTCATGGATCTTGCGCTGGGCGTCCTTCCACAGCTCCTGCTGCCGCTCGGCACGGCCTTCGACGCGCGCCGCCTGGATGTCGTCGTCGGCGACATCGCAATGCGAGAAATTGGCCACCGCGGTCGGCTTTCCGACGATCGAGCGCGAGTGATAGAATTCCGTCAGATACGTGTCCGCGACGGGAAACCGGGCGGCGCCATAGAACACAAGCGCGCTGGCATTGCCGCGAATCTGGCTCTGATACGTCGCATGATCGACGACGCTCATGTCCAGCTTGATTCCGGCCTTGGCAAGCTGGCGCTGAATGATTTCCATCGTCGGCAGGATCGCCGAGATGTTGGAGACCACGACCTTGAGCGTGATGCCGTCGGCATAACCGGCTTCGGCCAGAAGCGCCTTGGCCTTCACGGGATCGTAGCCATAGGCTCCCGGCGAGCAGTCCTCTCCGATATAGCCGGGGGGCACGACCGAGCAGCCCTTCTGGCTGACGGACTTGCCGACGAACTGCACGAGATCGTCGACATTGACCGCGGCGGCGATCGCCTGCCTCACCTTGAGATTGTCGAGCGGCGGAATGCTGGCGTTGATGTGAAGGGTCCGGAATTCTCCCGGGCGGAAGATATCGACGACCATGTTGCCGCGCTGGCGGGTCGTATCGACCCAGCGCTGCTCGCGGCGGCCCTGAACGAGGTCGAGCTCTCCCGACGCAAAAGCGAGCTCGCGCGCGCTGTCGGAAGGAATCGTCCGGTACATGATGGCGCCGATCTGCGGCCGGCCGCGGAAGTAGCTCTCGTTCGCGACCAGCTTCACGTGCCGCTGCGTCTCGTGCTCGGCAAACGCGAAGGGCCCCGTGCCGACCGGATTGGAGCCGAACTTGTCGCCGAGCTCCTCGACCGCCTTTTTGCTGACGATGTTGCCGCCGTGATAGTTGGACAGGCGGCCGAGAAAGTTCGGGTCCGGATATTTCAGGGTGACCCGCACCGCACCGTCGTCGATCTTGGCGATGCTCTCGACCGCGGCGAAGTCCGCAGCGAAGCTCGAACGGCTGGGATCGGCGGCGCGCGTCAGTGAATAGACCACATCGTCCGCGGTGAGGCGTCCCCAATTGCCGTGAAACTTGACGTCCTTGCGCAGGAAGAAGGTCCAGCTTCGTCCGTCCGCCGACGTTTCCCAGCGCTCGGCGAGGTCCGGCTCGAGATCCTTGAAATCGGCACTTCCCGGCCTGAAGCGGACGAGGCCGTTGAACATCAGGCCGATCAGCGGCTTGTCCGTGCTGGTCGTCGCACGATGGGGATCGAGCGTGGTGATGTCCGATCCGCCGGCCCCCATCTGCAGGGTGGCTCCCGCCGGCACCTCGGCCGCCGACACGCCGCCGGCGGTCAGCGCCAGTACAGCGATGCAGAACGCCACGATATGGAGATGCTTCATCCCGATGCCTCGCCCGTTACCCGGGCATCAGGCTGAAAGAGTCCCGCACCGCTGTCAAAGTCCGAAATCGAGGAGACCTATTCTCCGACGTTATGGGCCGAGCGCTCCCGCCAATCAGGGCGTCGCGACCGGCTCAGTCCGTGGGGTCGAGCCACATCGACATCACCGAGCCGGACAGGCCCGGAATCTCGATCAGACCCAGCCTGATCGCCTTGACCACGGCGACCGTCCGGCTGGTCGTGCCGAGCTTCCTCATGGCTTTCTTGATGTGGAAGTTGATGGTGTTCTCGCTGATCTTGAGAATGATCCCGATATCCCAGGAGGACTTGCCCTCCGCGGTCCACCGCAGGCATTCGCGTTCGCGCTCCGAAAGCTCGATCATCTCGTGGCTCGTCGCAGGCCTCGCCAGCTCGCCGAACGCGACATGGAACTGACACGCCAGGGCATGAAGATGATGGAGACGCCGGCCGGGGTCGGCGTCGTCGAAGTGAGATGCAAAAGACAGCACCGAGATGCGCCCCGACGGCCCGAACAGCGGCACGCTCATCCCGTGCTTGAGGCCGGCCTCGCGGCTTTCATGGATGACCCGGCGCTCGCCGACCTGCAGCCGGTCCTGCTTGAGCAGATGATCCCACATGAAGGGCCTGCTGTGAAAGGCGGTGCGCCTGACCACCGGATCGATCTCGTGATACTTGCGCTCGAAATAATGCTTCCGCCAAGCGGACGGAAAGTTGAGCGCAATCGCCGGCATCGGGTGATCGGGCAGCCGCATCGCTTCGACGTAGTTCAAGGCGCCGTAAGCCACCTGGCCGAAACCTTCCTCGGCCGCAGCACCGACGAGAAGCTCGAACAGGTCGGGCAGCGACTGCGTGCGGTTGGCACAATCGATGAAGCAGAAGAGGTCCATAGCCACCTCACGGCAGACAAAGCTGCGCAGACGTCCGGCACTTCCGGCCCGGTGTGATCGTGATCTTGATCGTGAAAACGACTCCGCCGCGACCTTCCGGTCGCCGACGGCCCGCTCGTGCCCCCTCGCCCGCCTCTGTCGAGGCTGAAAACAGGCGCTTGTTTGTCCGAACTTCATCCCAACCTGAGGTAGATTGTATCATTGTACAGTCCGTCGTGCAAATGACGATCACATTCGATTCATCATATGGACGCTGCGTCATGTCATGAGCATTGCCATCCTCCAGGACCGGCCGCACGAACGAGCATGCCGACTGCGGGACTCAGCGAAGTGCCTGCTAAACAAGCATTCTCAGGCGCTCGCCTCTATGTACAAAGCATTTCCGGCATGCGTGACGTACGGAACGGCGTAGTTGGACGTGTCGGCTCTTCGTCCACATCGCCCGCGGATCAGGGGCCTCGGCGATTCACGCCGACCGCTCCCACGGCCCTCATGGGAGCCTTGCAAAAGCCAAGAACTCCACAACATTACAACCCAGAATTGCGTCGAATTATAGGTGATATTGAGGCGCGGCTCGACAGAGACCGCTTTTCTGAGAGGAGCCGCGCCACAGCGCTCGCTCGATCATCGCGCTACTCGACTGGGTAGCTGCAGCGCTTGCGCCGAGCCGATTAGTCTGCGCCTTCCTATCATGTCGCCCATTGGAAGATGCTCATGCGTACCGTTGCAGTCAGGTGGGACAACGTCCATCAACATGGCGAGGCGTGGATCTCGCACCATCGGCTGCGATACAGGATGTTCGTCGAGCGCCAGGGATGGTCCGTGCCGCACTATCAGCGCATGGAGTACGATGAGTTCGACACGCCGGCGGCCACCTACATCGTCGTCGTCGACGAGCGCGATCAGGCGCTCGGCACCGCGCGACTGATTCCGACGACACGCCCCTACATGGTCGAGTCGCTGTGGCCCGATCTGGTGGATGGCCTGCTGCCGCACGCCGATCAGGTGTGGGAGGCGTCGCGATTCGGCTGCGATCGCGCGTTGGGCGCCGGCGGGCGACGCCGCGTGATCGGTCAGCTCATCCAGGCCTGCCAGGAATTCGGCGTCGCCCACGGCATCACGTCCTATCTCGGCGTGATGCCGCCCTGGGTGTTCCAGACCGTCATTGCGGCCCATGGCTGCCCGGTGCGCCCGCTCGGACCGGCGCTGTCGCTGCAAGGGCACGCCATCGAAGCCGCCGCGATCGAGGTCTCGGCGGCGGTTCTCGCGCGCGTGCGCGCACACACGGGACTGCGGCAGGCGCTGGAGAACATCGACGTCCTCGACGTCGCGCCCACGGCGCTGTCGCTCGCCCTCGCCGGCGATGCTGTCGCGGCGCCCGAGCCGAGCAGGCTCGCGGCTTCGACGAGTCCCCTCGTCGACGCCCACTGAAGCGGCGAGATCAGCTGTTCGACATCATGTCATGACGGCGCCGGAACCCGTGCCGCGCCATCGCTGTCGCCCGGCCCCTTCATCCGTCGATCTTGACAAATGCGCCGATCAGAACAAAAAACGAACGATCGCCCCGTTCGCCTGATCGTCAGGCGCGGTCGTCAGCCAGACGCATGGGATCCCGGCTCGTCACATGAAACCTGCCACGCTGCCGGTCTATTACTATCTCGACCACTTCGTCGAAATGCTCGGGTTCGTCGAGACGACCTATGGCGACATTCTCGGCGACGATGATCGCGCGTTCACCGCGCGCTTTCGCCGCCTGTCCAAGGACGCGCAGTGCCTGCTGATCAGGATGGTCAACCGGCACGGACCGATCTTCAATCGCGCGCTGTTCAAATATCCGGAGATCGCCGATCTCCCGGCCGCGATCCGCGAGCTGATGGGTTGCGGGCATGCCCGGAACCTCCGGTCCGAGGACTATGCCGCCTTCGTGCTCTGCCAGCCGAAGACCGCCCTGCTCGACGGCGCGCGTGCGGCCGGGTTCGGCCGTGAGGTCCGCGCCTCCTGGTCGAAGCCGGCGCTGGCCGAGTTCTTCCTGTCGACCATTCCCTTCGAGGCCGCCGCGCGGCATTGCGGCGCCGCGAGCTTCGTCGCGCTGGACAACACGCGCCCGATCGAATTCCTGCTGTATCTCTACTTCGGCAAGACGGCCGACAATCTGAAGAATTTTGCGCTGCGCGATCTCGGCGTGCTGCGCACCAACAAGGAGACCTCCTTCAGCGCGCGCTTCGCCGACGCCGACGAGGCGCATGCCTGCTTTCACTACAGCCAGGTGCTGGACCGGATCGCGCTGCGCTCCGCCGCGATCGACCGGCAGACGGCCGCGGCGATCCTCGACGGCCCGCCGCGAACCACCGACTACGCCGCCGACCTCGCGGCGCACGCCGCCTGCGAGGTCGGACAGTTCTTCGAGAAGCAGGGCGAGGAGGAACTCGCCGAACGGCTCTACAGGGACGGCGGCTCGGCCGATTGCCGCGAACGCCTCGTCCGCCTGCTCTACGCGCGGGGCGACAAGGAGGCGGCCGAGGTCTTGCTGCGGGACATGATCGACGATCCCGAGAGCGACCACGAGCATCTCTTTGCGACGGATTTCTACGCCCGCAAGTTCGGCGGACAGCGCACCGGCCTGTGCACGGCCCTGCTGCGCGCGGGGCGGACGATCGTCGTCGACGACCTGCATCGCGGCCATCCCGAAGCCGGCGTCGCCGGCGTGCTGCGGCGCCAGGGCGGCGAGGTCTACGTCACCGAGAACTCGCTCTGGCTCGCCTTGTTCGGGCTGTTGTTCTGGGACGAGCTGTTCGAGTCCGGCCAGCTCCACAGCGGCTTCGACTGGGTGCCGCAGTGTCTGCGCGACCGGACCTTTCATCGCCGCTTCGCCGCGCAGATCGACGGCAAGCTCGCGCAGATCAGGGCGAGGACCGCACTGCCGCTGATCCTGCGCACCATCGCCGCGAGATGGGGACGGCCCAACGGCCTGTTCGCCTGGGAGCGCGTGCAGGTGGATGCGCTGCGCGCCGTGCTCGAACGCGCCCACGCCGATGGCCTCGCCGACATCGTCAGGGCGATGTGCGAGGACTTCCGCGGCATGCGCGACGGCTTTCCCGACCTGCTGCAGGTGCGGGACGGCAGGCTTTCCTTCGTCGAGGTCAAGGCCGAGGGCGACGCCATCCGCCGCAATCAGCTGACCCGGCTGCGCCAGCTGAATAACGCGGGCATCCCGGCCGAAATCGGCCGCGTCGACTACCGCTTCGACCCCGACCAGATCTATGTCGTCGTCGACATCGAGACGACGGGATCGTGGTCGGCCGGCGATCGCATCACCGAGATCGGGGCCGTGAAGGTCCGCAACCACCAGCCGATCGCGGAGTGGCACGCGCTGATCAATCCGCAGCGGCCGATTCCGGCGAAGATCGTCGAGCTGACCGGCATCACCAACCAGATGGTGCGCGACGCGCCGGCCTTCCACGAGATCGCCGACAGCTTCATGGCGTTCATGGAGGACGGCATCTTCGTCGCGCACAACGTGAACTTCGACTACGGTTTCCTGTCGTCCGAATACGAACGGCTGGCGCGACGCTTCCGCTTCCCGAAACTGTGTACCTGCACGGGCATGCGGCGAGGATATCCCGGGCACAAATCCTACGGCCTCGGCCAACTCTGCGCGATCTACGACATTGCGCTCGAGGACCACCACCGCGCCTTGTGCGACGCCCGCGCCACCGCGCGGCTGCTGACCCTGATCAACACCAAGCGCGCCGACGCCGTCCCTGCACAAGAGGTGCAGGCGGCGTAGGCTCTCGGCTCGACCGGGGCCCGTCGCGACGAGCGATCCTGCACATGAGTTACTCCGTCATGCCCGGGCTCGGCCCGCCTGCGCGTCCGAAGCCGCTTCGGCGCGGCGAAGGCCCGGGCATCCACGTCGTTCTCAGCGTGCGGACCGACGTGGATGGCCGGGACAAGCCCGGCCATGACGACGTGGAGAGAGACGGGCACAGAACTACGATCGCCATCTGCGATGACCCTACCCTCGAGGGGAAAGGTGGCCGCGCAGTTGACCTTCCAGTCAGCGCCGCTGCAATAAACAATGCGCGAGGCTGCTTTGATACGATTTCGTGGAAACACATCACGTCCTAGCCGCCACTCCGGCACTTCGGCGAAAGCATCGGCACATTCGCCCACGGCCAATTGTGCCACCGCCCATCGTCGCCGACGCAGGCGGACGCTGCCGGCGGCGGGCTCGCCGTCGCATGCGACGCGGACTCGCGCGCCGCAAACCGGTGGTCGACATAAATCGTCGACAGATATCCCGCGACGGTCACCACCAGGACGACCGCAGATCCCTTGGCGAAGTCACCCTTGTGCATGTCATCAGCTCCCTTGTTCGGCGTGTCAGGACCACATGGGACGATATTGACGTACCATGGCGTGGCGGGCTGTGAGAGAGGTCACATCGACATTGGATCCGGGCTGTTGCTGGCACGGACTTACGGTTGCTGCGCAAGTTAGGGGGCAGTGCAGTCACCGCAATTCTTGAAGGCGACGATCGCCCCCCTATCTGCCGGATTTGCGCCGCTCAAGCCAAGCCCGCATCTCTCTCGCGATGAAAACGAATCCCAAGCAGCCTATCAGGATGAACAGCAGATGAAGCCCGAACAAGCCGGCAAAGTTGAACGGATGGTCGCCAAAGGTAATCAGCTGATAATGATTGGGCTCGCCTCTGCTACGAAAATTCCCCCAGAGCGCTCCGGTAGAGTACCACTGGCTGAGGCTGTAGACACCATGCCCACCCATGATAATGGCTATTACGGCACCGACGAACGGCATGGGTGCGTGCAATTTGACCTTCACGGGCCTCACTTGGTGTTTGGCTCCTGGGCCTCGAGGAGCAGGTCATCGCAAAAGATCGTCGGAACGGGGCCCCTTCGTCCGCGCCCAACCGTGCTGTCGCCGCCGCCGAAGATCGATATCATTGCGCGAAGTTTCGCGCCCGCCAAGCCATCAGATTCATCGTGTTGAGAATCATTCAGCACTCCGGGCATCCAATCGAGATTACGGTGACGGTGCACAACACTGCTGCAGCCGACCTGCTCGACGCCAGCCGCCGGTCACGCCGCTCGCGGCTTGTTCACCGTCTCGATCCGGTCGAGCGTCTTGCCGAGGCTGCGCTTTGCGATCTGGACGTCGTAGTCCGTCTGCAGGTTGAGCCAGAGCTCCGGCGTCGTGTCGAGCGCCTTGGCGAGCCGGAGCGCGGTGACGGCGGTGATACCGGTCTGCTCGCTGGCGATCCGCTCGATCCGTGTCCGTGGTAGGCCGCACACTTTGGCGAGCGCGCCGGCGGACATTCCGAGCGGAGTGAGAAACTCCTCGCGCAGGACTTCACCGGGATGCATCGGCTTCAGCTTCTTGGTCATCGCAGCGCCTTTCAATGATAGTCCACGATCTCGAAGTTGTCGGGCCGTCCGCCACCCATATGAAACAGACCCGGATGAGATCGTTGATCCGGACCGGATGCTGCCCCTGGCGATCTCCCGTCAGAGCCTACAGACGATTGCCGGGCGGCAGTCGCAAGTCGCAGAGATCAGCCACGGCGTTGAAATAGCGCAACTTCCGAGATGGAGCCACCGGCAGGCTGCAGATACTTGGCACCCGCTTTTTACAGTCTCCTAGAGCGAATCAGCTCAAGATACGGCACTTGCCAATGTGCACAGGGTTTACATGTAAAGCTGCACGTAAAATTGGCCGAGCCAAGATGCAGAGCTGGATCTACATCAATGTCGACCGGAAAATGCACGCTCGCATATTCGAGTAAGCGCTTGACAAAAATTCGATTGTTCTCATTCAGAGCCCCTTGCCAACCAATAAAAAAGTAGGACAGATACTTAAGTCGCCCCGAAAGACAGCTCTTAAGTTTCCTCAATGGAGAGCTGCGCATATGTCAAACCAACAACTTCGCTTCAAGGGCCCCGGCTTCGATTTTGACGCTCGTGGTCCGTTGGGCATCTTTGCCGCCGTTGTTATCATAGCCATGACCCTATGGCTTTTTCGATAGCCGCGCTTATTGGACATCTAGCTGTCCCTTCGATCTGACAGCAGCTGCCGATCGTCTAGAATGGCGACACTTATCTACTAGACGCTAGAACACAGTCGCCTGAAGCCCCGCATATGATTTGGCGGGGAACAAGATCTCCCGCCTGGTCTGCAGGAGCAACTCAGTTTGATCGGCCCGAGAGTATTCAGCGACGTCGCAGGCAACAGCAAGAGGACTTTTCATGCAACACAATCGCAACCCCAATCAGCAAGGCCTACTCTTTCATTGTGGACTGGATGAAACATCCAGCGAGCACGCATTTTTAGGAAGCAACGGAGCAGATTGTGTCGCGCCATCGTCATCCCGAGGGAAGTAGGCTACCGGCACTTGAGCGCAACATTCTCAAATACCGCGCATTCGAAATGATGCTCACGCTCTTCTATGCCGAAGGCCTCAAGCAATTCTTGGTAGGCACTGCCAAGGCAACTGATCGCTGGCGCGACGACAAAAGTAAGTGGTTTCCAAAAGGTCCGCCACATTACCGCGCCGTTGTCGAACGGCTCGCCAAGGAGGGCTACATTACTGACCATCAGCGGGATGAAATCATCAGCATAGTCAACTATCGGAATAACATTGCGCACGAGCTGGAAAAGATGACCTTCGATGTGAGTCGGTCGGCCTTCATACGGGGGATAAAAGAGATTTCTCCACCAAAATACGATTATGAAATGTTAGAGCGCGTGAAGTTCTATCGCCGCTTCCTGCCTGATACGGCGATGCGCCGCGACTTCGTACTAGAGCTCTCGATGAGTGAGCTCTGGTTCCGTTCCGCTGAACAGACCTACGAGCGTGAGCTCAAGGTCCTCAAGAAGAAAATCTACTCGCAGCAAGAAGGGCGCAAACTAAAGCTTGGCAAGCTAGTAGAGGAACTTAAACTGCCCGACGATTTGCCTGAGGAACTATGGCCGTACCATCCAGCAAATGAGCGGGCTAACGGCACGCTGAATGCCCGCGGCATCGAAATCGCATACCGCTTATTCGATCAGGGCAAGAGCACACTCGCTGTAGGCTACATGATGCACATTTCCAAGAAGGCGCTCGATGCCCACTACAAGAAATGGTTGAAGCTAGGCGGGAAGAACCGTCCGCCGGTCGAACTGCCGGACCTCTACGCGCGGCTGAAGAAAAGGAAGAAGAGCCGATTCCGGCCTTAATGAGGCCGGTGGCTCCCGCATACGACGATTGATCATAGTCCTGGCCAACTCCACGGCATCTTCGCAAGTGATGTGAATTTTGCGGTGGCAGCGCTGTAGCCGCAATTCCCCGATTTGGTCGGTCCCCAGCCGCCCGCAACTCGATATTCTGAATACCAGAATTTTTATTGACACCGTCCCCAAATCAGTGGTTTTATTCTCGCCATCCCGCCCGCACTGAGAGGGGCGTATCGCGATCGTCACGGGACGTTGCGGCGGGGAGCGGTGGCCGCGGGGCGACGCAGCATCTCATTGGGGGTGCGGACGAACGTCGTGTCGCGGACGGTCAAGCCGTGTGGTCCCGACACCCCGACGCTGGTGTCTTGATCGGCGACGATGCCGATGACGGGGGCAAGCAAGCCCGGTCCCCTGGGAGAGCGCGGAGCAGCCGTTCAAACCATCGCGCAGGGAAGGCCGGTTGTTTCCGGCTGAGCCTGTGGTTCCTGCCCCGTGCACTCTGTTTCGCACGGGGGCCGCGGGTGCCAGTCGGCACTCGGCCTTCCCTGCGCCCTCTCTTCTGATGAGGACGCCATCTGCAGCAGAGCTCGGGCTGATCCAGCCGCGAGGTTGCGGGCGCATGAGCGTGAGCTGCGGCGAGCGGCAGGCTGTTTGACAGGGTTGATCGGAGATTAAAGAGCGCGGCTGAAGCTGACACTTGGGGGGCTCAAACGCCCGGCTTCGCGAAGACGCTACGCCGGGCACGCTTCGCCCGACGGGCTACGGCTCGGCTGCGCCACGCGTAGCCCGCAGGGCGAAGCGTGGTGCCCAGGGGCGGAATCGAACCACCGACACTGCGATTTTCAGTCGCATGCTCTACCAACTGAGCTACCTGGGCAGGTCTCTTTCGGGCCAAAAAAGCCCGGCAAGCCGGCGGTTTATAGTCAGACCGGGCGGCGCTGTCTACCGCTGTTCGCGGAAGTTTTCACATTCCTTTTGCAGCTGCGCAGCTGTTGCCGAAACACCGCCCGGCGAGCTAGCGCCATCGGCGCAAGGACATGAAAACATTGGTTTATTCGACGTCATCCTCGTCGCCTTCGGTGGCCGGGATGACATAGGAGCCGCTGAGCCAGCGATTGAGGTCGACGTCGCGGCAGCGCGACGAGCAGAACGGGCGCGAGGCGTCCGCGGCGGGGCGGTTGCAGATCGGGCAGCGGCGGATGGGTTTGGCCGCGGCGGCGGTGTTCGGTTGAGGCGATTCGTCGGACATGGCCGCTATTTAGGCGACGAGGCCGCCGGATGCATCCCCGTCGGGCGATTACACCCCGACGGTGTTCAGCCACCCGAAGCGGATCGGAAAGCCCTCGCCGGCGAGCAGGGTCGTGGTCTCGTACAGCGGCAGGCCGACGACGTTGGTGTAGGAGCCGACCATCTTGACCACGAACGAGCCGGCGATGCCCTGGACGGCGTAGCCGCCGGCCTTGCCGCGCCATTCGCCGGAGCCGATATAGGCCTGGATGTCGTCCTCGCTGAGCCGCTTGAAGCGGACGCGGGTCTCGACCAGACGCTGGCGGAACGCCTCCTTCGGCGTCACCAGGGTGATCGCGGTGTAGACGCGGTGGTTGCGGCCCGACAGCAGGCGCAGGCACTGCGAGGCCTCGTCGACCAGATTGGCCTTGGGCAGGATGCGGCGGCCGACCGCGACCACCGTGTCGGCGGAGATGATGAAGGACCCGCGCAGCTCGTCATCGAGCTGCACGGATTTCAGCGCCGCATCGGCCTTGGCGCGCGCGAGGCGGTTGGCGCAGGCGCGCGGCAGCTCGCCGCGCTTCGGCGTCTCGTCGACATCGGCCGGGCGCAGCGCGTCGGGCTCGATGCCGGCCTGGTTGAGCAGCGCCAGACGCCTCGGCGAGCCGGATGCAAGAACGATTTTGGGACGGCCGAGCATGCTGATTTCGCTGAGGGATTCGGAAACGGCGGGGCGGGCGCGCGGAACCTATCGGAAGGGGTGCCATTCCACAACCCGGAGACTGCGACAAGGCTGCGACAGCCTGCTCTACGGGCTCAGTTTGAGCGGCGGACGACGTTGGTATTTCGGTTCGATGACACCTTGCGGGGGAACTTGGAACTACAGACCTGCCGGACCGGGCTTGGCGAAGCGCTTGCGGATGCGCGTGAACAGGCCGTCGAGGACCTCGCGATAGGCCGACAGCTTCTGCTCGCGATTGCCGTCGGTCGTGGTGGGATCGGGCGTCGGCCAATATTCGACGTCGGCGGCGATGGTGCGGGTCAGCTCGAGGGCCTTGTGGTGCGCTTCCGGAGAGAGCGTGATGATGAGGTCGAAGTTCAGGCCCTCCCAGTCCTCGAGCTCCTCGAAGGTGGTGGGCTTGTGCTGCGAGATGTCCTGGCCGAGCTCGGCCATCACGGAGACGGCGAACGGGTCGAGCTCGCCCTTCTTGACGCCGGCGGAGCGGACATAGAGCGCGTGCGGAAACATCTGCCGCAGCAGGCTCTCGGCCATCGGCGAGCGCACGCTGTTCTGCCCGCAGGCGAACAGCACCGCCTGCGGCTGGCGCGCGCGCGGCGGCCCCTCGGCCATGCGGCTAGGCGCCCTTGGCCGGAAGCTGGGACGCGAGACGGGCGCGCGGCGTCACTGGCCCTCGCCCTTCCAGTGCAGCACCGTGATCAAGGTGAACAGCCGGCGCGAGGTCTCGAAATCGACCCGCACCTTGCCCTTGAGCCGCTCCTGCAGGGTGCGCGAGCCCTCGTCATGGATGCCGCGGCGGCCCATGTCGATCGCCTCGATCTTGTCGGGCGTCGCGGTGCGGATCGCCTGGTAGTAGCTGTCGCAGATCATGAAATAGTCCTTCACGATCCGCCGGAACGGCGACAGCGACAAGAGATGCGTGACGACGGGGGTGCCGTCCTCGCGGCGGATGTCGAACATCAGCCGGTTGGCGGTGATGCCAAGATGCAAGGTGAAGGGACCGGCGCCGTCGGCGCCCTCGGGCGCGAACAGGTTCTCCTCGACGAGGTCGTAGATCGCGATCGCCCGCTCATGCTCGATGTCCGGACCGGAGCGGCCGATCGACTCCTCGTCGAGCGTCACCGCCACGATGCGATTGGTCCGGTCGTCGCCTGGCGGGTGCTGGGTCATGGCAGATTGAGGCGTATTCCCACGGAGCGTGAATGGGCGTCGAGACCCTCGGCCTTGCCCAGAGTCATCGCCGCTGGCCCCAGCGCGCGCAACTGCTCCGGGCCGCATTTCAACAGCGACGTGCGCTTCATGAAGTCGAGCACGCCGAGCCCGGAGGAGAACCGCGCCGAGCGCGCGGTGGGCAGCACGTGATTGGAGCCGCCGACATAGTCGCCGATCGCCTCCGGCGTGTGCGCGCCGAGGAAGATGGCGCCGGCATTGCGGACCTTGGCCGCGAACGCATCGGGATCGGCGGTCATGATCTCGAGATGCTCGGCGGCGATGGCGTCCGCCAGCGGCACCGCCTGGTCGAGATGGTCGACCTCGATGATGGCGCCGAAATCGGCCCAGGACGCGCCGGCGATCGCGGCGCGCGGCAAGGTCTTGAGCTGGCCCTCGACGGCGCGAGCGACGTCGTCGGCGAGGCGGCGGCTGTCGGTGATCAAAATCGATTGCGCGCTGGCATCGTGCTCGGCCTGGGCGAGCAAATCGGCGGCGATCCAGTCGGCATTGCCGCTGTCATCGGCGATCACCAGCACCTCGGACGGGCCGGCGATCATGTCGATGCCGACCTTGCCGAACACCAGCCGCTTGGCGGCGGCGACATAGGCATTGCCGGGGCCGACGATCTTGGCGACGGGGGCGATCGTCGCGGTGCCATGCGCGAGCGCCGCCACCGCCTGGGCGCCACCGACGCGGTAGATCTCGGAGACGCCGCCGAGATGCGCGGCCGCCAGCACCAGCGGGTTGAGCCTGCCGTCCGGCGCCGGCACCACCATCACCAGCCGGCCGACGCCGGCGACCTTGGCGGGAATGGCGTTCATCAGCACCGAGGACGGATACGCCGCGGTGCCGCCGGGGACGTAAAGACCGGCGGATTCGATCGCGCTCCAGCGCCAGCCGAGCTCGACGCCGGCGGCATCGGTGAAGCGCTGGTCCTGGGGCAGCTGCTTCAGGTGGAAGGCTTCGATGCGGTCGCGCGCGAATTTCAGCGCATCGACGGTTGCCGGGTCGCAGGCCTTCACCGCCGCCTCGATCTCGGCGGGCGTGACGCGCAGCGTGGCGGCGGTCAGCTCCAGCCGGTCGAACTTGGCTGTCGCCTCGAGCAGCGCCGCATCGCCGCGCCTGGCGACGTCGTCGACAATGGCGCGGGCGGCGGCTTCGACGTCGGCGGAGGTCTCGCGCTTGGCGGCGAGAAACTGCCGAAACTGGGTGTCGAAATCGGCGTGAGCGCGGGACAGGCGAATGGGCATCTCTGGCACTTTCCGAAGGGGTGGCTGCCCCAGACCCCCTGCTCAATGGCGCGGCAGCGCGGGGCCGTCAACCCTTTGAACCGGCCCCTACCCGGTCAGCGGCGGCACGTCGTCGGAGGTGCCGAGATCGTCGGCACCGAGATCGGTCAGCTCGCATTCCAGGCATTCGACATCGAGCCGCAGCGCGCCGCCATGGGAGAACAGCAGAAGCGCGCTGCCGGCGGGCGCGTCGGTGCCGGGATGGAATTCGATGCCGATCAGCTCCAGCGCGGCATCGGGCGCGGCGAGGTCGATCCGGCGCGACTTGCAGGCGAGCACGCGGTCGAAGCGCAAGGCGGCAAGCAGGCGGCGAGGTTCGGCCTCGCCGTGCAAGGCCTGGTCCCAGTCGAGCCGGTTCATGCCGATGACCAGCCGCTTCTCGGCCTGGCGCCAGATGATGTCGGCCGGCGCCACCCGCGCATCCTGCACATGGGCGGAGATCACGGCGAGATCGTCGGCATCGAGCGCGATCAGTTTGAGCCGGTCGGTCACGACATCATTCCTTCAACCTCACTCGCGGATGCGCTCGATCGTCGCGCCGCAGGCCTGCAGCTTGTCCTCCAGCCGCTCGAAGCCGCGATCGAGATGATAGACGCGGTTGATCATGGTCTCGCCCTCCGCCGCGAGCCCGGCAATCACCAGCGAGACCGAGGCGCGCAGATCGGTGGCCATCACGGGCGCGCCGCGCAGGGTCGAGATGCCCTCGATCCGCGCAGTCTCGCCGTCCAGACTGATACGCGCGCCGAAGCGGGCCAGTTCCTGGACGTGCATGAAACGGTTCTCGAAGATGGTCTCGGTGATGGCGGATGCGCCCTGCGCCCGCACCATCAGCGCCATCAGCTGGGCCTGGAGATCGGTGGGGAAGCCGGGAAACGGCGCGGTGGTGACCTGCACCGGGCGGATGCCGTGGCCGTTGCGGACGACGCGGATGCCCTCGGCGTCGCTGGAGATCTCGGCGCCCGCCTCGGCCAGCACATCGAGCGCCGATTGCAGCAGCTCCGGCCGCGCGCCGGCGAGATGGACATCGCCGCCGGTCATCGCGGTGGCGATCGCGTAGGTGCCGGCTTCGATACGGTCAGGCAGCACCGTATGCCGCGCGCCGTGCAGAGACGCCACGCCCTCGATCTCGATCACAGGCGTGCCAGCGCCGGTGATGCGCGCGCCCATCTTGTTGAGGCAGTCGGCGAGATCGGTGATCTCCGGCTCGCAGGCCGCGTTGGTGATGATTGTCGTACCCCTGGCGAGCGCCGCAGCCATGACCGCGACATGGGTGCCGCCGACGGTGACCTTGGGAAAATCGATCGTGCCGCCGCGCAGGCCGCCCGGGGCCTTGGCGACGACATAGCCGGCGTCGATCTCGATGCTGGCGCCGAGCTTCTCGAGCGCCATGATCAGAAGATCCACCGGCCGCGTGCCGATGGCGCAGCCGCCGGGCAAGGACACCCGCGCCTCGTGCATGCGCGCGAGCAGCGGCGCGATCACCCAGAAGCTGGCGCGCATCCGCGACACCAGCTCGTACGGCGCGGTGGTGTCGATGATGTTGGCCGCCGAGATCTGCAGGGTCTGGCCCTGGTACTGGCCATCGCCCGGGCGCTTCCCGACGGACATGATATCCACGCCGTGATTGCCGAGAATGCGCTGCAGCTGCGCGACGTCGGCCAGGCGGGGGACGTTGTCGAGGATCAGCGTCTCCGGCGTCAGCAGGCCCGCGATCATCAGCGGCAGGGCAGCGTTCTTCGCGCCCGAAATCGGGATGATGCCGTGAAGCGGTTTGCCGCCGACGATGCGAATGCGATCCATGCTGGTCCTATGGGAGCTGGCCGGGAAATCGGGCTGAGATGGGCGCAACAGGACCGACATTACGGCGATTTGATGAGTTCGCAACGGCAGGTCGTATCATCCGGATCGTCATCCCCTGACCGTGCTCTCGGCGATCAGACCGGCGGCACCAGGGGATCGGCGAGAAAGCCGTGCAGCGCCGCCACCACCTGGGCACCCTCGCCGATCGCGCCGCCGACCCGCTTCACCGAGCCGGACCGGACGTCACCGACGGCAAAAACGCCGGGCACCGAGGTCTCCAGCGGCGACACCATCCGCCCGGCATTCTGCTCCGACTGCGCGCCGGTCACGACGAAGCCGGCGCGGTCGAGCGTCACGCCGCAATCGCCGAGCCAGCCGGTCGCCGGATCGGCGCCGACGAACAGAAACAGGTTGCTGATCTCCGCCGGCGTCTCCTCGCCTGACAGCCGGCTCTTCAGCGTGATGCGCTCAAGCCCCATATCGGCGCCGCCGTCGAGCGCGACGACCTCGGTGTTGAACAAGAGCTCGATGTTCGGCGTCGCCTCGATGCGCTCGATCAGATAGCGCGACATCGATGCCGCGAGACCGCCGCCACGGACGATCATCCGCACCTTCTTGACGTGCCCCGACAGAAACACCGCGGCTTGGCCGGCCGAGTTGCCGCCGCCGACCAGCGCGACCTCCCGGCCCGCGCACAGCCGCGCCTCGATCGGCGAGGCCCAGTACCAGACGCCGCGGCCCTCGAACTCCTTGAGACGGGCGAGATCCGGCCGGCGATAGCGAGCGCCGCTGGCGACCACGATCGATCGCGCACGCACCTCGTCGCCGCCCTCCAGCGCCAGCACGAAGGCGCCGTTCCTGCGCTCGCAATCGAGCGCCGTCACAGACACCGGAATCATGATCTCGGCGCCGAATTTCTGCGCCTGGTTGAAGGCGCGCGCGGTCAGCGCGAGGCCGGTGATCCCCGTGGGAAAACCAAAGTAGTTCTCGATGCGCGCGCTGGCGCCGGCTTGGCCGCCGAAGGCACGCTGATCCAGCACCGCGACCGACAGGCCTTCCGACGCGCCATACACGGCCGTCGCCAGCCCCGCCGGTCCGCATCCGACGACGGCGACGTCATAGATCTTCTCGCCGCGCGGGCCGCCGATCATGCCGATGGCGCGCGCGAGCTCGGTCTCGCTCGGATTGCGCAGCACGCTGCCGTCGGACACCACGACCAGCGGCAGCTCCGCTGGCGTCGGCGAATAGCGCGCGATCAGGTCGGCCGCGTCGTGATCGACAGCGGGATCGAGCAGATGGTGCGGAAAGCCGTTGCGGGTGAGAAAGCTCTGCAGCCGCGCGATCGCGGCCGATTGCGGCGGGCCGATCATGACCGGGCCGCCGGCGCCGCCCTGAATGAGATTCACCCGGCGCAGGATCAGCGCCCGCATGATGCGCTCGCCGAGTTCGGCCTCGGCGATCAGCAGCGCGCGCAGCTTGTCCGGCGGAATCAGGATGACCTCGACCTCGCCCTCGGCATGGCCGTCGACCAGCGCGACGCGCCCCGAGAGCTGGGCGATCTCGGCAAGAAACTGCCCAGGCCCCTGATCGATGACCGGAGTGACGTGGCCGAGGCCATCGCGCTGGGTGATTGCGACGTGGCCCTTGAGGATGACGAACATGCCGGGCCCGGGCTTGCCGGTCTCGAACAGGCAATCGCCGTCGCGATAGGTGCGGATCTCGCCGAAGCCGCGCAGCCGCGCGATCTCGGCCGGCGTCAGCTCAGGGAACGTCTGTTCGAAGCGGGCAAAGGTCTTCGCAAGCTCCGCGCGCTGGGCCGCTTCACTCGCCGTCGTCCTGTCAGTCACCGTCATCACGCTCCCCGCTTCACTCGTCTCACCGCTTCGAATCATCGGAGCTGTCGACAGGAGCGGCATCGACCCTGTCCTTCTCGACAGCCGCCTGGCTCCGCTCCCGGCTCTGCGCCTTGCGCCGCTTCAGGTTCTCGCGCAGCGCCTGCTTCAGCCGCTCCTCGCGTGCGCCCTTTGCCGCCGGCCTGCTGGTCTGATCTGTCATCCCCTTCCCCGCGCTACATCGTGCGAGCTATCGCGGCTTGCGCATCACTTGCCTCGCCCGGCTTGCGGAAGAGGAAGCGCACGGCCCGAGAGGCGAAGATCTCCCCGCCAGGTACTGTCCCGCGCCACGAGGGCACAATTGATGTCGCCGACGCGAAAGCCAAGAGGCGATGCGCCGCAGACGGTAAGTTCCGCTGCGGGCCGCGTCGCCTGCCCGGATGGGGAGTTGCTGGGCCACCACGTTCATTCCGCCTCTTCCGACGGCCAGGAGCGAGAATCGCGGGCCGAACCGGCAATTTCGGACCGATTCGGGGGTCCTTCGCGCCGATTCGACGAAAAGCATCTGCGTCTTTCCCCGAAAACCGGGCGAGCCGCGCTTGCGCATGTCCGGACCTTGTGGCAAGAACCGCCCGCGTTCGGGCGCGGCCTTCGGGCCGGCCCCCGTCGCGTTCCTGCTGCCGTAGCTCAGTGGTAGAGCACTCCCTTGGTAAGGGAGAGGTCGACAGTTCAATCCTGTCCGGCAGCACCATTCCGTCTCCCAAGAATGTAACCGCACCATCTCGGCCTCATGGTTCGAGACGCGCCGCGTTTGAGATCTGCCGCGACCGTTCGGCCCGGGCGCGGCGCTCCTCACCATGAGGTTCTGGCACCCAAGTGGGTCCTGCACATCGACCATGAACACGCCAACCGGCGTGTTCATGGAGAGGGTGACCGCCCCGTTGAGAGAGTTTGAGCCGAGATGCGGGCCACGCCAGCGGTGCGCTCCCTCTCCCGCTTGCGGGGGAGGGTGGGGGCCACTCCGAGGGCGGTGGGTGGGGCGACCCCCACCCCGGCCCTCCCCCGCAAGCGGGAGAGGGGGAGCAGCGCGGGCGTGGCATCAGGTTGGCCTCCGTTCGCAATCGCCTGCTGCACGAGCTCGCCGTATCTCAAGTCCCCCTCGCCTCACCTTCGAATCCGCCTCCCCTCATCGCGGCAACAGATTCTCCTTTGCCAGATCGATCACCTCGTCGCCGCGGCCGCTCATGACGGCGCGGATCAGCCAGACGCTGAAGCCTTTCACCTGCTCGAGGCCGATGGTCGGCGGCATCGACAGCTCCTGCTTGGCGGTGACGACATCGAGCACGGACGGACCGTCATGCGCGAGCCAGTCGGCGACCGCGCCCGGCAGCTCGCCGGGATCCTCGACGCGGCGGCCGTGGATGCCCATCGCCTGCGCCATCGCGGCGAAATCCGGGTTCTCCAGGTCGGTGCCGTGCTCGACGAAGCCGGAGGCCTTCATCTCCAGCGCGACGAAGCCGAGGGTGCCATTGTTGTAGATCACGACCTTCACCGGCAGCTTCATCTGCTTCAACGTGATCAGATCGCCCATCAGCATTGCGAAGCCGCCATCGCCGGACAAGGAGATCACCTGCCGCCCCGCTTGCGCAGCCTGGATGCCGATGCCTTGCGACATCGCATTGGCCATCGAGCCGTGCACCAGCGAGCCGATCAGGCGGCGACGGCCGTTCATGGCGATGTAGCGCGCGGCCCAGATCGTCGGCGTGCCGACGTCAAAGGTGAAGACGGCATCCTCCGCGGCGCTCTCGCTGATGACCCGCGTCAGATATTGCGGATGGATCGGCCGGCGGCCGGGCGTTCCGGCCGCGAGATCGTCGAGGCCTTTGCGCGCCGAGGCGTAGCGCTTGAGGTTCTCGTCGAGATGGCTGCGGTCCGACTTCGCCGTGAGCTTCGGCAGCAGCGCGCGAAGCGTCTCGCCGACATCGCCGACCACGCCGATATCGAGCCGCGCGCGGCGGCCGAGCTGGCTCGGCCTGATGTCGACCTGGGCGATCTTGATGTCCGAGGGCATGAACTGCTTGTAGGGAAAATCGGTGCCGAGCATCAGCAGCGTGTCGCAGCTGTGCATGGCGTGATAGCCGGAGGAGAAACCGATGAAGCCGGTGAGGCCGACATCGTAGGGATTGTCGTACTCGACATGCTCCTTGCCACCGAGCGCATGCACGATCGGGCTCTTCAAGGTTTCGGCCAGCTGCATCAGCTCGGCATGTGCGCCAGCACAGCCGCGGCCGCAGAACAGAGTGACACGCTCGCCGCCATTGAGCAGCTCCGCCAGCGCATCGAGCTCCGGCTCGGCCGGGCGCACCACGGGCTTCGGCGGCACGAGACCAATCGCCAGCGGCAGCGCACGCTTCGGCGCAGCCTTCAGCGCGACGTCGCCGGGAATGACGATGACGGCGACGCCGCGCTCGCCGAGCGCGGCACGGATCGCATTGTCCAGCACGAACGGCATCTGCGCGGGATCGGAGATCAGCTCGCAATAGACGCTGCATTCGCGGAACAGGTTCTGCGGATGCGTCTCCTGGAAATAGCCGCCGCCGATCTCGCTCGACGGGATGTGCGCGGCGATCGCCAGCACCGGGGTGCGGCTGCGCTGCGCATCGTAGAGACCGTTGATGAGATGCAGATTGCCTGGACCGCAGGAGCCGGCGCACACCGCGAGTTGGCCGGTGATCTGCGACTCACCTGACGCTGCGAAGGCCGCGGCCTCTTCATGGCGCACATGCACCCAGTCGATGGTCTGACGAACGCGCAGCGACTCGGTCAGCCCGTTCAGGCTGTCGCCGACGACGCCGTAGATGCGCTTGACGCCGACAATCTCGAGCGTCTCGACGATCTGGTCTGCAAGAGTGGTCATGTGCTGATGAGTCCTTTGGTCACGAGAAGGGCCGCACGCGCGGCCGAGTCGATCCTGTCGTACATTGCATGAGCCAGGCCACCCCAATCAAAACCTCGCGGTGAGCAGGAGTTCCAGATCGTGGCATGCGACGGAGACGACGACGGGAGAATGACGGCGCCCGTGATCCGGGCCATGACAGCACATCCTCGCGGCGCATCTTGCGTCCGAGCTTTGCTGCTCAATCGCCCTCTTCGAGATCGAGGGCGCAGGGAAGGCCGGGCGCTGGCCGCGCCCGTGGCCCGCCTGCCGAAAAAGAATGCAGGCGGCAGTCACCACAGGTCTGGCCGAACACACCCGGCCCTCCCTGCGCGATGGGCTTACGAATTATACGCGCTCTCCCTGGGGACCGGGCTGTCTTGCCCCCATCACCACGCGGCGCTTTCGCGCCGGCGCGGCTTGACCTCAGCGTCGGGAGGCCAGGACCACGCGACTTCTCCGTCCGCACCGAAGCTGTTCGTCCGCCCGCGAATGCGCAGCGCAACTCCGATCCGGCCATCGCATCCCATGCTCAACGCTCGTGACGACCCGCGAAGCGCCCCTCGTTGATGAGCACGGGACGGGCGGAAATGTGCAGGTGATTTGCCCGACGACACAAGGCGAATTCGTGCGGCAAACTGGCACGACGGGCAGTTTGGGCATGGCGGGTATGCACGAATTTTAATGTTTGGCGCAGCGCCACCGTAGTCCCCATGCTGAAGGAGAACCTGTCAAAGCTGAATGGGGACTATCCGAGACCCGACTCCTCTGCACATAGTGCTGATCGGCACGAATCTACTTCTTGAAGTAGGCCAGCACACCGAAGATGCTTCCGATCAAAGCCAAAACCAGAGTGAGCCTATTGGCCCAATAGTCCCATTCAGCCTTTTGCTCCGCCCGTATATCAGCACGTAGCTTTTGAGCTGCTTCTGTCGTGAGGAACGGTTCTGGTGCACCACGCGGCTGAATCCAACTTTCCCCATCTTTGGGAAGCGGCATGTGATATCTATAGGCCTTCTCTATCAGATATTTTGAACGAAAATAATCCGTCGCCTCCGTCTGATAGGCAAGTTCAAACCTCGCCCCGCGTCTAGGGCTTACGTCAGCGTTCTCATCTTCCTCGAGAGGTAAATCTTCGTAAGCCCGATAGAGCGCGCGCTGCGCTTTAAGATATTTTCTCAGCTCCCAGCGATACCTAATCTCTTCAAGCATCCCAACGCCCCTACGAAATATCTCTTTTTCTGATACCACCAAAAAGATTCAAGATCACTCACCCGTAAGCTGGTCGGCATACGCATCTAAAGCAGCAATCAGGCATCCAAGCGTCGTGGTCGTATCCGAGCGGTTGCCGCAAGGGCGGCGAGCTCCCTCGTTCCGCTTGCGGGGAGATAGTTGGGGTGAAGGAGGGCCTCTACGGATACCGCGCCCGCGGAGAGTCCCCCTTCACCCGGTCTATTCGGACGAAGCATTCACTCCCCTCCCCGCCAAATGAGTGCGATCGCATGTGAAGATCGGAGTGATGTATTGATCCGCCTCCACATCGTCTCGGCCCTCTACGTCGTTCGGCTCGCTGAGAGCCACATGGATGCCCGGGACAAGCTCGGGCATGACGGATTAACTGACTGTCAGGATGGTTCGTCGAGAGAACCCTACATCTCAATATGCAATAGCCCTGCCGCAAACGGGGCGATGTGCACCGCCAGCGCCGCGCCGACGTTGATCAGAGGCGGCTACAAATCGAAATTCGTCGGCAGCATCACGACGTCGCGGATGGTCATGTTGCGTGGGCGCGTCAGCATGAACAGGATCACGTCGGCGACTTCCGTGGGCTCCAGCAGGCTGCCGGACTCGCGCGCCTCCTTCAGTTTCTCCGCCGGCCAGTCGGCGATCAGCGCCGTCACCACCGGGCCCGGCGAGATCGCGCCGATGCGGATGCCATGCTTGAAGACCTGGCGGCGCGTGGTCTGGACGAAACAGTCGATCGCCCATTTCGAAGAGGCATAGACCGGCTCCCACGGCGTCGGGTAGTGCGCGGCGAGCGAGCTGGTGACGACGATGTCGCCGGAGCCACGGTCGATCATATGCGGCAGCACGTCGCGCACATTCTTCATGACGACGTTGACGTTGAGGTTCAGCATGCGGTCGATCGCATCGGTCCTGGCGTCGACGAGGTCGCCGCCGAGATAGCTGCCCGCATTGGCGTGGAAGATGTCGAGCCGGCCGGCGGACTGCAGCACGCGCGGCAGCAGCGTGGCGCAATCCGTGGCGTCGAGCAGGTCGATGACGAGGGGGATCACGGCGTCGCCGTGGCGCTCGCGCAGCCGCGCCAGCGCTGCGGCGTCACGATCGATCATCACGACGCGCGCGCCCGCCGCCAGCATCGCCTCGCTGCTGGCGAGCCCAATGCCCGACGCCGCGCCGGTGACGGCAGCCACCTTGCCGTCGAGTTCTGCCGCCATCGCCGCCTCCTCACCTCTGTGATTTGCCTGCGAGTCTAGCAAACGCGGCGCGCGATGTCGGGAGCAATCGGCTGCCAGCATCGGGCATCACTGGCACGCCCCTTGCCTTGCACAACGTCAATATCGCGCAACGCCAGGGGGGTCCCGATGAGCAGCTCGCACTTCGACATCACACGCCGTCACATCGTGCTCGGCGGCTTGGGCGCCGCCGGGCTGAGCGCATTCGGCCCGCGCTTTGCGCTAGCGCAAGGCCGCGCCGAGACGCTGCTGGTGGTGCAGGAGCTCGGACCGAACTCGCTGGACATGCAGGGCGTCGGCTCGAACCAGACCGTCAATGGGCTCGCCTGGAACTGCTACGACCGGCTGCTGAGCTATGCGGCGAAGACGTTGCCGGACGGCACGACCTCGTACGATCGCGCCACTTTGGCGCCGGAGCTCGCCGAGAGCTGGGAGGTCGCCGCCGACGGCCTATCCTGCACCTTCAAGCTGCGCAAGGACGCCACCTTTCACGACGGCACGCCGGTGACGGCGAAGGACGTCAAATGGTCGTTCGACCGCGCCGTCTCGGTCGGCGGCTTCCCGACGTTCCAGATGTCGGCCGGCTCGCTGGAGAAACCGGAGCAGTTCGTCGTCGTCGACGACCACACCTTCCGCATCGACTACATCCGCAAGGACAAGATGTTGCTGTTCAACGTCGCGGTGGTCGTGCCGTTCGTGATCAATTCGGAGCTCGCGAAGAAGAACGCGACGACCGAAGACCCATGGGCGCTGGCCTGGCTGAAGAACAACGAGGCCGGCGGCGGCGCCTACAAGGTGGAGAGCTGGAAGGCCGGCACCGAGACCATTCTCAGCCGGTTCGACAATTGGAAGTGCGGACCGCTGCCGAAGATCAAGCGGATCATTGCGCGCGACATTCCCTCGGCCGGCACGCGGCGGGCGATGCTGGAGCGCGGCGATGCCGATCTCTCCAGCGGCTTCGCCCCGCGCGATTTCGATCAGCTCATCAAGGAAGGCAAGGTCAAGGTCACGGGCGTGCCGATCCCGAACGCGCTGTGGTACGTGGCGCTGAATACGGCGAAGCCGCCGTTCGACAATGTCAAGCTACGCCAGGCGATCGCCTGGGCGATGCCCTATGAGCAGATCCAGGCAAGCGCGTTCTTCGGCCGCGCGGTGCCGATGTATGGCGGCGCTTCTGAGGCGACCAAGCCGGTGTGGCCGCAGCCCTTCCCTTACATCACCGATCTCGACAAGGCCAAGGCGCTGATGAAGGAGGCGGGCCTGGAAGGACTCGAGACGACGCTGTCGCTGGATGCCGGCACGGCCACCGTCGGCGAGCCCACGGCGATCCTGATCCAGGAGAACCTCGCCAAGATCGGCATCAAGGCGGCCATCGACAAGATCCCGGGCGCAAACTGGCGGACGACCTTGAACAAGAAGGAGCTGCCGATGGCGCTCAACCGCTTCTCAGGCTGGCTCGATTATCCCGAATACTACTTCTATTGGAATTTCCACGGCCGCAATTCGATCTTCAACATCTCGTCCTACCAGAGCAAGGAGATGGACGCGCTGATCGACAAGGCGCGCTTCACCGAAGACGCCGCGGAGTACGAGGCGACGGTGAAGGCCTTCATCACGCTGTGCATGCGCGAGGTGCCGGTGGTGCCGCTGAACCAGCCGATCCACGACGTCGCGATGCAGAAGCCGGTGAGCGGCTATGAGTTCTGGTTCCACCGCGAGCCGGACTACCGGCAGTTCGTCAAGGGCTAACCCTCGAACGGCGGCGGCTACACCGCCGCCGTCGTCACGCCGCCATCGACGACGATGGTCTGGCCGGTCATGAAGGTCGAGGCATCCGAGGCGAGATAGGCAACCGCGCCGGCGATCTCGTGCGGCTCGCCGATGCGCCGCAGCGGCGTGGTGGCGCAGCGCTGCTTCAGGCGGGCTTCGTCCTCCCACAGCGCGCGGGCGAAATCGGTCTTGACCAGGCCCGGCGCGACGCAATTGACGCGCACGCCCTGCGGGCCCCATTCGCCGGCAAGGCTGCGGCACAGCGAGAAGTCGGCGGCCTTGGAGATGCCGTAGGCGCCGATCACGGTCGAGCCGCGCAGGCCGCCGATCGAGGAGACGATCACGACCGAGCCTTTCCCGCGCGCGGCCATCGGCGGGATCGCCTTGGCGCAGAGCCACAGGTTGCTCTTGACGTTCGAGCCCATGATCTTGTCGAAGGCCTCGTCGGTGATGTCGAGCAGCGGTCCGTAATACGGGTTCACCGCGGCGTTGCAGACGAGGATGTCGACCCGGCCGTAATGCTTCGCGGCGCCATCGATCAGCGCGTCGACCTCAGGCCTGCGCGAGATGTTGCAGGGAATCACATGCGCATCGCCGCCATTGGCGCGGATGCCGGCCGCGACCTCCTCGCAGGCGTCGGCCTTGCGGCTGGAGATCACGACCTTGGCGCCGAGTTGCGCGAGCAATTCAGCCGAGGCACGGCCGATGCCGCGGCTCGAGCCGGTGATCACGGCGACCTGGCCGGCAAGGTTGAAGGGATTGGGGGTCATGGCTCGTTCCTCCGCGTCATTGCGAGGAGCGAAGCGACGAAGCAATCCAGGGCAACGCATGACGCCCTGGATTGCTTCGCTTCGCTCGCAATGACGGCTCAAAAATCAAACCGCATCGGAGCCAAGCCAGCGTAGGCACCGAAGAGCCTCAGATCGTCATACGCGGGCTTGACCCGCGCATCCATCATTCGAAGGCGATGGGTTGCCGGGTCAAGCCCGGCAACGACGCATCCTGTTAGATCAGCCCACCGGCCTCGCTGACGCGGCGCATGTGGTAGTCGGTGTCGCCGAAGGTCAGCTCGATCATCGACAGGCGCTTGAAGTAGTGGCCGATCTTGGCCTCCATCGTCATGCCGATGCCGCCGTGCAGCTGGATCGACTGCTGGCCGACGAACTTGCCGGACTTGCCGATCTGCACCTTGGCCGCGGCGATCGAGGTGGCGCGCTCCTTGGCGTCGTCGAAGTCGGCGGCCATGGTGGCGAACATCGACATCGAGCGGGCCTGCTCAAGCGCGACGAACATGTCGGAGGCGCGATGCTGCAGCGACTGGAACGAGCCGATCGCGACGCCGAACTGCTTGCGCGTCTTGATGTACTCGACCGTTGTCTTGAGCGACTCGTCCATCAGGCCGACCGCCTCCGCGCACAGCGCGATGCGGGCCTCGTCGACGACGCGCTCGATCAGCGGCAGCGCATTGGCGGGATCGCCGATGGCCGCATCAGCGCCGACCTCGACACCGGTGAAGGTGACGTCCGCGGCGTACAGGCCGTCCTGGGTCGGATAGCCCTTGCGGGTGACGCCCTTGGCATCCGCCGGCACGATGAACACACCGATGCCGGACTTGTCGCGCTGGCCACCGGAGGTGCGCGCGGTGACGATCAGGGCGTCGGCATTCTCGCCGTTGAGCACGACGAACTTCTCGCCGTCGATGACATAGCCGTCGCCCTTCTTCTTGGCCGACGTCGCGACGTCGAACAGATCGTAGCGCGACTGCTTCTCGAGCTGAGCAAAGGCGAAGGTCTTGCTGCCGTCGATGATGCCCGGCAGGTGCGCCGCCTTCTGCGCGGCCGAGCCGGCGTGGCGGAGGAAGCCGCCCGACAGCACCACGGTCGCGAGATACGGCTCGAGCACCAGCGCGCGGCCCATCGCTTCCATCACGATCATGGTCTCGACGCCGCCGGCGCCGAAGCCGCCGTCTTCCTCGGAGAACGGCAGGCCGAGCAGGCCCTGCTCGGCGAGCTTGGACCAGATCGCCTGGCTCCAGCCGCCCTTCTCCTTCATGTACAGCTTGCGCTTGTCGAAATCATAGGCATCCGCCAGCAGGCCGTCGATGCTGTCCTTGAGGAGGCGTTGCTCCTCGGTGAGATCAAAATCCATTGGTTGACTCTCCAGTATCCCCATTCTCCGTCATGCCCGCGCTTGTCGCGGGCATCCACGTCGTGCCCACCGGGCTACGCGTGGATGGCCGGGTCAAGCCCGGCCATGACGGCGTGCGTTGTCGAAGCGCTGCGGCTCACAAGGTCAGAGCCCCAGCACCGCCTTGGCGATGATGTTGCGCTGGATCTCGTTGGAGCCGCCGTAGATCGAGACCTTGCGGTTGTTGAAGTAGCTCGGCGCGATCTGGGCGGTCCAATCCATGGTCTCGTTGCTGTCGTCGTCGCCATGGACGTCGTAGGGGGCGGCGAACGGGCCGATGACTTCCATCAACAGCTCGGTGGTGGTCTGCTGGATCTCGGAGCCCTTGATCTTCAGCACCGAGGACGCCGGGTTGGGCTTGCCCTTGCCGTGCTTGCCCTCGTCGGCCACGACGCGCAGCTGGGTCAGCTCCAGCGCCTTCAGCTCGACCTCGCAGGCCGTGAGCTTCTCGCGGAACGACGGATCCTCCAGCACCGGGCGGCCGCCGGACTCGACCTTGGCGGCGAGCTCCTTGATGCGGCGAATGCGCTCCTTGGAGACACCGACGCGGGCAATCCCCGTGCGCTCATTGCCGAGCAGGAATTTCGCGTAGTCCCAGCCCTTGTTCTCCTCGCCGATCAGGTTCTCGATGGGCACCTCGACGTCGTCGAAGAACACCTCGTTGACCTCGCGGCCGCCGTCGATGGTCTGGATCGGACGCACCGTGACGCCCTTCGACTTCATGCTGAAGACGATGAAGGAGATGCCCATCTGCTTCTTGGCGGAGGGATCGGTGCGGCACAGGCAGAAGATCATGTCGGCGTGCTGGGCGAGCGTCGTCCAGGTCTTCTGGCCGTTGATGATCCATTTGTCGCCGCGGCGCTCGGCTTTGGTCTTGAGCGAGGCGAGGTCGGAGCCCGACCCCGGCTCGGAGAAGCCCTGGCACCACCAGTCGTCGACATTGGCGATGCGCGGCAGATACTTCTTCTTCTGCTCCTCATTGCCGAAGGTGTAGATCACCGGGCCGACCATGCTGACGCCGAAGGCGAGCGGCTGCGGCGCCGGATATGCCTGCAGCTCCTCGTTGAAGATGTAGTGCTGCACCGAACTCCAGCCGGTGCCGCCATATTCGGTCGGCCAATGCGAGACGCCCCAGCCCTTCTTGTTGAGGATGCGCCACCAAGCCACCATCTCGTCCTTCGACAGATGCCGGCCCTCGACCATCTTGCGCCGTGTCTCCGCGGGCACGTTGTCCCTGAAGAACTGCCGGACTTCCTCGCGGAACGCCTGCTCTTCCCTAGTGAATGCAAGATCCATTGGATCCTCCCGTTAGTATCTCGATCTCTCGTCACATTCCGTCGTCGTCCCGGCGAAAGCCGGGACCCATAACCACCGGCGGACGTGAGAGGCACAGGCGTCGGCCATCATGCCCCAAGCGACATCACGCGGTATGGGTCCCGGATCTGCGCCCGCAAGCGCGTTGCGCTTGCAGGCTTGTCCGGGACGACACCTTAAAATAATCCCGCCCGAGCTTGCCCGGACGACAGCTGTGGTTGTTACTGCAGCACCTCGAACAGGCCGGCGGCGCCCATGCCGCCGCCGACGCACATGGTGACGACGGCGTATTTGGCTTTGCGGCGACGGCCTTCGATCAGCGCGTGGCCGGTGAGGCGCGCGCCCGACATGCCGTAGGGATGGCCGACCGAGATCGCGCCGCCGTTGACGTTGATCTTGTCCGGGTCGATGCCGAGCTTGTCGCGGCAGTAGATCACCTGCACGGCAAATGCCTCGTTCAGCTCCCACAGGCCGATGTCATCGACCGTGAGACCGTGACGCTTCAGCAGGCGCGGCACCGCGAACACCGGGCCGATGCCCATCTCGTCGGGCTCGCAACCATGCGAGACGAAGCCGCGGAAGATGCCGAGCGGCTGCAGGCCGCGCTTGGCGGCTTCCTTGTCGCTCATGATCACCGAGGCCGAGGCGCCGTCCGACAGCTGGCTGGCATTGCCGGCGGTGATGGTGAAGCCGTCGCCGCGCACGGCCTTGAGACCGGCGAGGCCTTCAGCGGTGGTCTCGGGGCGCGGACCCTCGTCCTGCGACAGGGTGATGTCCTTGAACGAGATGTTGCCGGTGGCCTTGTCGGTCACGGCCATCTTGGTCGAGATCGGCGCCAGCTCCTCGTTGAACTTGCCGCCCTGCTGCGCAGCGGCGGTGCGGCGCTGGCTCTCCAGCGCGTACTCGTCCTGGCGCTCGCGCGAGATGCCGTAGCGCTTGGCGACCACCTCGGCGGTGTCGATCATCGGCATGTAGACGTCGCCCTTGATCTCGAGCAGCGCCGGGTCGGTGGCCTGGAACGCGTTCATCTTGTCGTTCTGGACCAGCGAGATCGATTCGCCGCCGCCGCCGACCGCGATCTCGACGCCGTCGAAGATCACCGAGCGCGCCGCGAGCGCGATCGCCTGCAGGCCGGAGGCGCACTGGCGGTCGATGGTGGTGCCGCCGACCGACACCGGCAGGCCAGCGCGCAGCAGCGCCTTGCGCGCGATGTTGCCGCCGGTCGAGCCCTGCTGCAGGGCCGCGCCCATCACGACGTCCTCGACCTCGGCCGGGTCGATCTTGGCGCGCTTGACCGCCTCGCCGATGGCGTGGCCGAGCAGCGTCGCGCCGCCGGTGGCGTTGAGCGCGCCGCGATAGGCCTTGCCGATCGGCGTGCGGGCGGTGGAAACGATGACGGCATCGGTCATGGGCGACCTCCTGTTGTTGTTACTGATGTTTGCTGTGAGATGTTGATGATTGCTGCTGGCGCAATTCGTGACGCGACAATTTGCCGACCGGCGTGCGCGGCAGCTCGTCGACGAACTCGACCGCCGCCGGCAGCTCGTGCTTGCCGAGCTTGCCGGTGAGGAAGGTGCGGAGCTCCTCGACCGGGAACGGCGCAAAGCCGTCGCGCAGCTTGATGAAGGCTTTCGCGGCCTCGCCGCGATAGGCGTCGGGAATGCCGATCACGATCACCTCCTGCACCGAAGGATGCGTGTAGATCGCCTGCTCTATCATCTGCGGATAGACGTTGAAGCCGCCGGAGATGATCATGTCCTTCTTGCGGTCGACCAGGAAGTAGAAGCCGTCGGCATCGACATAGCCGATGTCACCGGTCAGGAAATGATCGCCGACGAAGGACTGCGCCGATTCCTCCGGCCGGTTCCAATAACCCTTGGTGACGTTCGGCCCCTTGACGCGGATCTCACCGACCTCGTTGATGCCGAGCACCTTCGACGGATCTTCGAGCGACACGACATCCATCTCGATGCCGGGCAGTGCGATTCCGATCGAGCCGGGCTTGTCCGGCCCTTCCTTCGGGTGGCTGGTGCCGGGCGAGCAGGTCTCGGTCATGCCCCACCCGCTCTTCAGCTTCATGCCGACGCGACGCTCCAGGATGCGCGCGACCTCGACCGGCAGCGGCGCGCCGCCGGAGCCGACGCTGGTCAGCGACGACAGGTCGCGCTTGTCGAGATCGGGCAGATTGGCGATCGCGATCCACATCGTCGGCACGCCCGGGAAATAGGTCGCGCGCTTCACCTCGATGTCGCGCATGACAGCCTCGACGTCGAAACGCTGATGCAGCGAGACCAGGGTGCCGATGCGCAGCGCGGTCAATAACACCACGCTCAGCGCATAGATGTGGAACAGCGGCAGCACGCAGATGACGCGATCGGCGCCATCGTGGTGCGGCCGGGTGGCGCGGCTCCAGATCTCGATGATCGAGACCGCGGAGGTAAGGTTGCCATGCGTCAGCATCGCGCCCTTGGGCAGGCCGGTGGTGCCGCCGGTATATTGCAGCAACGCGATGTCGTCGGGCGAGATGTCAGGCCAGGCGGCGGGCGCCACCGCGCCGTCGACGAAGGCGCGATGCGTCGTGATCGCGGGGTTGTCGGGCAGCGGCGTTTGCTGCGTGCGGACCTTGCCCCAATCATCATCCTCGCAGACGATCAAATGGTCGAGCAGGCCCTTCGCCAGGAACTTCAGCGCCATCGGCAGCAGCGCCGACAGGTTCGACGTCACCAGGATGCGCGCGCCGGAGTCGCTGAGCTTGTGCGACAGCGCGATCTCACCGTCGAGCGGCGACAGATGCACGACCCGGGCGCCGGCTTTCAGCGCGCCGAAGAAATTGATCGGATGGTCCGGCGTGTTGCTGAGGAACAGCGCGATCGAGGCTCCCTTGCCGAAGCCGGCGCGGAGAAACGCCGCGGCCGCCTGATCGACGTGGCCGGCGAGCTGGTTGAAGCTGATCGGACGATCGCGGAATTCCAGCGCATGGCGATCGCCGAAGTCCGCGACGGACTTCGCCAGCAGATCCGGCAAGGTGCCGCGCGCGATCGGCGCGTCCCAGCGGACGCCTTCGGGATAGAACTGTTCGCCGGGATGGGTCATGCAAGCTCGACTTCCGTTGGCGTAAGGCGGCCCCACTCTTTCCGTTCCCTCCCCCCTTGTGGGGGAGGGGCAGGGAGGGGGGTGGCCCCGGGCGAGACTGCCCGTGTGGACCCCCACCCCCGACCCCTCCCCGCAAGGGGGAGGGGAGTAGACTGTCGCGCGGAGCGGCAGTCGGGCTTTCTCAAGCGGCCTTCCCCTGCGCCAGCGACGCAAAGGTCTTGCCCTCGTCCGCGAGCTGCTTCAGCAGCGGCGCCGGCTCCAGCGACGGATCATTCGTCTCCTTGGCGTAGAACGCGAGCCGCTCGACGATGTGCTTCAGGCCGACGCTGTCGGCCCAGTACATCGGGCCGCCGCGATAGATCGGCCAGCCATAGCCGTAGAGCCAGACGACATCGATATCCGACGGCCGCGCGGCGATGCCCTCGGCGAGGATCTTCGCGCCCTCGTTGATCATCGGATACATCATGCGCTCGAGGATCTCCTCGTCGCTCACATTGCGGCGCTTGAGGCCGAGCTTGGCGAGCGTCTCGTCGATCAGCTTCTCGACATCCGGATCCGGCAGCGGCGCACGCGAGCCGGCTTCGTATTTGTAGTAGCCCTTGCCGGTCTTCTGGCCGAAGCGGCCGGCTTCGCACAGCGCGTCCGCGATCTCGCTCTTGATGCCGCGGTCCTTGCGCGAGCGCCAGCCGATGTCGAGGCCGGCGAGGTCGCCCATCGCGAACGGGCCCATTGGCATGCCGAACTTGGTGACGACGGCGTCGACCTGCTGCGGCAGCGCGCCTTCGAACAGCAGCTTCTCGGCCTGCTTGCCGCGCTGCGCCAGCATGCGGTTGCCGACGAAGCCGTCGCAGACGCCGACCACCGCCGGCACCTTGGCGATCTTGCGCGCGATCGACACCGCGGTGACGAGCGCGTCCGGCGCGGTCTTGTCGGCGCGCACGATCTCGCACAGCTTCATGACGTTGGCCGGCGAGAAGAAGTGCATGCCGAGCACGTCCTGCGGACGGCTGGTCTCGGCGGCGATGGCGTCGATGTTCAGATAGGAGGTGTTGGAGGCCAGCACGGCGCCGGGCTTGGCGTATTGGTCGAGCTTGCCGAACACTTCCTTCTTCACCGCCATGGTCTCGAACACCGCCTCGATGACGAGGTCGGCGTCCTTGACGTTCTCCAGGCCGACCTTGCCGTCGATCAGCGCCATGCGCTTGGCCGGTGCATCCGCCGGGATGCCGCCGCGCGCGGCGGTCGCCTCCCAGTTCTTCTGCATGATGCCCATGCCGCGCTTGAGCTGCTCCTCGGCGGTCTCGATCAAGGTGACCGGGATACCGGCATTGGCGAACGACATCGCGATGCCGCCGCCCATCGTGCCCGCGCCGATGATGGCGACGCGCTCGACCTTGCGACCCTTGGTGCCCTCGGGCACGCCGGCGATCTTGGCCGCCTCGCGCTCGGCGAAGAACGCGTAGCGCTGCGCCTTCGACTGGTCGCTGGCGACGAGCTTGAGGAAGCCCTCGCGCTCGCGCTTCAGACCTTCATCAAACGGAAGGTCGATCGCGTAGCCGACCGCGTCGGCGGCTGCGAACGGCGCCTCGAGTCCGCGCGACTTCTTGGTGATCGCAGCCACAGCATTGGTGAAGATCGAGCGATCGGCCTTCGCGGCGGCAATCTTGGAATCGTCATCACGCAGCTTGCGCAGCGGGCGGTTCTCCGCCACCACCTTGCGCGCAAACTCCACGCCGCCCGACGCCGGCCCCTCGACGATCTCCTCGATCAGGCCATTCTTGTGCGCCTCGGCCGCGCTGATCGGATCGCCGCCGACGATCATCTTGACCGCGAGCTCCGGACCGACCGCACGCGGCAGGCGCTGCGTGCCGCCCGCACCCGGCAGCAGTCCGAGCTTCACCTCGGGCAGACCGAGCTTCGCCTCCTTGGTGGCGACACGATAATGACAGGCCAGCGCCACTTCGAGGCCACCGCCGAGCGCGGTGCCGTGAATCGCGGCGATCACCGGCTTCGGGCTGTTCTCGATCGTGCTGAGCACATCGTTGAGCGCCGGCGGCTTCGGCGGCTTGCCGAATTCGGTGATATCGGCGCCCGCGATGAAGGTGCGGCCGCCACAAGTGAGGACGATGGCCTTGATCGTGGGATCGTCGATCGCCGCCTTGACGTTGTCGAGGATACCGCCACGAACTGCGGCACTCAGCGCATTGACCGGCGGACTGTCGATGGTGACGATGCCGATGATGTCTTGGCGATCAAGCTTTGCCACTTCGCTCACGCTAGGCTCCTTGGGATGTCGTTTCTTTGCGGCCGGTTAACGCACCGGCCAATTGTTGGACCTTCATTTGCGCAGAGTATCAGCCTTGCTTGCGTCTACCCGCTGCCGAACCTCAATTCCGCAGTGCGAAACGTAATTCCACATCTTGACACGCAGGGTTATTTTGAAGCACGAGCGTTGTCAACGAGGCTCATCAATCAACAGCCGATGACATGAAACGCCCAGGGAAGAAAGCTGCGACCGATCGCAACTTCGTCGTTGCGCTGTCGCGCGGCCTGGAAGTGCTGCGCGCCTTCCGGCCGAACGACGGCCTGCTGGGCAACCAGGAGATCGCCGCACGCACCAATTTGCCCAAGGCAACGGTGTCGCGCCTGACCTATACGCTCACGAAGCTCGGCTATCTCACCCCGGTTCCCCGTTTCGAGAAGTATCAGCTGGCGCCGTCGGCGCTGCTGCTCGGCTATGCCGCGCTCGCCAACCTCGGCGTACGCCAGCTCTCCGAGCCGTTTCGCGAACAATTGATGCGCGAGACCGGCGGCGCGGTGGCGATCGGCGGCCGCGACCGCCTGAGCATGATCTATATCGGCCAGAGCCGGCATGGCGTCGTGAATGTCGAACTCGACGTCGGCTCACGCATTCCGATCGCCACCACGGCGATGGGCCGTGCCTATCTCTGGGCACTCCCCGAAGAGGAGCGCGCGGCGCTCATGCGCGAGATGCGCGAGCATTACGGCAACCGCTGGCCGAAAATCCGCGACGGCATCGAACGCGCCGGCGAGACTGTCGCCAAGCACGGCTTCGCGATCTCGGCCGGCGAGTGGCAGGACGATGTCCACGCCGTCGCCGCGGCGCTGAGGCTCAATGATGGAACGGGTCCCTACGCGATCAATTGCGGCGCGCCTGCATTCCGCTTCACGGAAGAGCGTCTGCTCACCGACATTGGACCTCGCCTCGTGGCGATGGTAAGAAAAATCGAAGCGGCGCTTGGCGGACTCGCGCCGCAAACTAATCAGACTAATAATCAGACGAGCCAATCGTCTCACAAAGACCTCAATAAAAAGCCGAAGCCAGGAGGAAAAGTTGCCCGTGTTGCCGAGGGTATCAGATAGCCTGCATCATCGCGGTCGGCTGGCGCCGCGCCCCAATCTGAACGATTTCGGGAGGGGCGAGACGAGATGACGCAGGCACAACTCGCCCCCACGAACGATCCGCTGCTCGCGGTTCGCGACGTCAGCGTCGTGTTCGGCGGCATCGTCGCGCTGAACGGCGTGTCGTTCAACATGCAGAAGGGCCAGATCCTCGGCCTCATCGGCCCGAACGGCGCCGGCAAGACGACGCTGTTCAACTGCCTCAGCCGCCTGTACCAGCCGAGCGCCGGCGACATCCTGATGGAAGGCCGCAGCATCCTGACGCGGCCGCCGCATCGCATCGCCGAGATCGGCATCGGCCGCACGTTCCAGAACGTCGCGCTGTTCCCGAACCTCTCGGTGCTCGACAATGTCCGCGTCGGCACCCATGCCCGGACGTCGAGCGACATCATCTCGGACTCGCTGCGGCTCGCGTGGATCCGGCGCAGCGAGAAATCCATGAACACCAAGGTTCACGAGATCCTCGCTTATCTCAATCTCGAGGAGGTCGCGCACAAGACCGTGTCCGGCCTGCCGTTCGGCACGCAGAAGCGCGTCGAGCTGGCGCGCGCGCTCGCCGCCGATCCGAAGATCCTGCTGCTCGACGAGCCCGCGGGCGGCCTCAACCACGAGGAAGTCTATGTGCTCGGCGACCTGATCCGCCGCATCCGCGACGATCGTCACATCACCGTGCTGCTGGTCGAGCATCACATGGGTCTGGTGATGTCGATCGCCGACCACGTCGTGGCGCTGAATTTCGGCCGCAAGCTCGCCGAGGGCACGCCGGCCCAGGTGCAGGCCGATCCCGACGTCATCAAGGCCTATCTCGGGAGCAAGGATCAATGACGGCGCTTCTGAACGTCAAGGATCTCCGCGCCTATTACGGCCAGGTCCAGGCCCTGCACGGCCTCTCCTTCTCGCTCAACGAGGGCTCGCTGACGACCCTGCTCGGCGCCAACGGTGCCGGCAAGACCACGACCTTGCGCGCGATCTGCAACATGGTGCGCTCGACCGGCGCGATCGAGTTCGAGGGCAAGCCGCTCAACAACAAATCGACCGAGAGCATCGTCCGCTTCGGCATCGCGCATGTGCCGCAGGGCCGCGGCACCTTCACCAACATGACGGTGGAGGAAAATCTGCAGCTCGGCGCCATCACCCGCAGCGACAAGGCGGGCATTGTTGCCGATATCGAGCGGATGTACTCCTACTTTCCGAAGCTCAAGGAGCGTCACACGCAGCAGGCCGGCACCCTCTCGGGCGGCGAGCAGCAGATGCTCGCGGTCGCCCGCGCCCTGATGCTGCGCCCCCGGCTGATGCTCCTCGACGAGCCGTCATTCGGCCTTGCGCCGCTGGTGGTCCGCGATCTCTTCGGCATTCTCGGCAAGATCAATCGCGAGGAGAAGGTCTCGATCCTCGTCGTCGAGCAGAACGCGCAGCTCGCGCTGGAGCTCGCCGACCAGGCCTATGTGATCGAGACCGGCCGTATCGTCATGTCGGGTGTCGCCAAGGACATCGCGAACGACGAGAACGTCCGCAAATCCTATCTGGGCTACTAACGGAGGCGGGACAATGGAACTCTTCACCAACCAGGTCCTGGCCGGCATCGCGACGGGCGCGATCTACGCCTGCATGGCGCTCGCCGTCGTGATGATCTACCAGGCCATCGACCATCTCAACTTCGCGCAGGGCGAGATGGCGATGTTCTCGACCTTCATCTCCTGGCAGCTGATGCAATGGGGCCTGCCCTATTGGGCGGCCTTCGTGGTCACGCTGGCGTTCTCCTTTGCCGGCGGCATCGCCATCGAGCGCGTGCTGTTCAAGCCGCTGACCAAGGCGCCGATCCTGACGCAAGTCGCCGGGTTCATCGCGCTGTTCTCGATCATCAACTCCTGCGCCGGACTGATCTGGGACTTCACGATCAAGCAGTATCCGACCCCGTTCGGCTCCTCGCCCTTCCTCGGGAGCCAGCTCATCTCGACCCACCAGGCCGGCATGATCGGCATCACCTTGCTGCTGCTGATCGGCCTGTACTTCTTCTTCCAGTACACCCGCGTCGGCCTCGCGATGCGGGCTGCGGCGGCGCTGCCCGAGTCGGCACGGCTGGTCGGCATCAACACGTCCTGGATGATCGCACTGGGCTGGGGCATGGCGGCGGCGATCGGCTCGATCGCCGGCATGCTGATCGCACCTGTGGTGTTCCTCGAGCCCAACATGATGGGCGGCGTGCTGATCTATGGCTTCGCCGCGGCCGTGCTCGGCGGTCTCACCAGCCCGTTCGGCGCGGTGCTCGGCGGCTTCCTGGTCGGCATCTTCGAGAATCTCGCCGGCACCTACATCCCGCACGTGGGCAATGAGATGAAGCTGCCGATCGCGCTGGCCCTGATCATCTCCGTCCTGGTCATCAAACCCGCCGGCCTGTTCGGCCGCAACATCGTGAAGCGAGTCTGATCATGAGCGCAGTCGAGGAAATCGCATCCCAGGCGCCCGCGGTCGAGGCCGTTCCGAAGCGGGCCATGACCCTGAGCTCCGGCACCACCTTCGTTGTCGTGCTGCTGCTTCTGATCGTGCCGCTGTTCGTCAAGAACTTCATCATCTTCCAGATGACGATGCTCCTGATCTATGGCCTCGCCGTGCTGGCACTGAACATCCTGACCGGCGGCTCCGGACAGTTCTCGCTCGGGCAGAGCGCGTTCTACGCCGTCGGCGCCTATACATCGGCGATCCTGATGGAGCAGTACAACGTCAACTACGCGCTGACCCTGCCGATCGCCGGCGTCATCTGCTTCGGCTTCGGCTTCCTGTTCGGCCAGCCGGCGCTGCGGCTGTCGGGCGTCTATCTGGCGCTCGCCACCTTTGCGCTCGCCACCGCCATGCCGCAGATCCTCAAGCTCGGCTTCTTCGAGCACTGGACCGGCGGCGTGCAGGGTCTGGTCGTCACCAAGCCCGACGCGCCGTTCGGCCTGCCGATGTCCCAGGACATGTGGCTGTACTACTTCACCCTGGCGATCACGATCGCGATCTACGTGTTCTCGGTGAACCTGCTGCGCTCGCGCTCCGGCCGGGCGTTCATGGCGATCCGCGACAACGAGATCGCCGCCTCCGCCATGGGCATCGACGTCGCAACCTACAAGACGCTGGCGTTCGGCGTCAGCGCGGGAATCACCGGCGTCGCCGGCGGATTGGGCGCGATCGCGGTGCAGTTCGTCGCGCCGGACAGCTATACGATCGTGCTCGCGATCTCGCTGTTCCTCGGCATGGTCGTCGGTGGCGTCGGCTGGCTGCCCGGCTCGTTCGTCGGCGCGGCCTTCATCATCTTCGTTCCCAACATCGCCGAAGGCATTTCCAAGGGCCTGTCCGGCGCGGTGTTCGGCGTACTGCTGTTCCTCGTCATCTTCCTCGTGCCGCACGGCTCGCGGCAGGTGGCGATGGTGGCCCAGCAGCTGCTCGGCAAACTCAGAAAAAACTAAGGAGGAATTCTTGCAGGTCGCTCAACAACTCCGGCTAGCCGCCCTCGCGACGGCGGTCGTCGCCCTCACCTCGGGCGCAGCCTTCGCCCAGAAGAAATACGACACTGGCGCGTCCGACACCGAGATCAAGATCGGCAACATCATGCCCTATAGCGGTCCCGCGTCCGCCTACGGCGTGATCGGCAAGACCGAGGAGGCGTATTTCAAGAAGATCAACGCCGAGGGCGGCATCAACGGCCGCAAGATCAACTTCGTCACCTATGACGACGCCTACTCGCCGCCGAAAGCCGTCGAGCAGGTGCGCAAGCTGGTCGAGAGCGACGAGGTGCTGTTCGTCTTCAATCCGCTCGGCACGCCGTCGAACTCGGCGATCCAGAAATATCTCAACGGCAAGAAGATTCCGCAGCTGTTCGTCGCCACCGGCGCCACCAAGTGGAACGACCCGAAGAACTTTCCGTGGACCATGGGCTGGCAGCCGAGCTACCAGAGCGAGGGCCGCATCTATGCGAAGTACCTGCTGAAGGAGAAGCCGGGCGCCAAGATCGGCGTGCTGTTCCAGAACGATGATTTCGGCAAAGACTACCTGAAAGGCCTCAAGGACGGCCTCGGCGACAAGGCCGCCTCGATGGTCGTGATGGAGGAGAGCTACGAGACTTCCGAGCCATCGATCGACGGACATATCGTCAAGCTGAAGGCCTCCGGCGCCGACACCTTCTTCAGCGTCACCACGCCGAAATTCGCGGCGCAGGCGATCAAGAAGCTCGCCGAGATCGACTGGCATCCGACGCATCTGGTCGTCAACGTCTCGGCCTCCGTCGGCAGCGTCATCAAGCCGGCCGGCTTCGAGAACTCGCAAGGGATTCTCTCCGCCGCCTACGCCAAGGATGCAGCTGACGCGCAGTGGGACAATGATCCCGGCATGAAGAAGTTCTTCGACTTCCTCGCGCAGTACGCGCCCGACGCCAACAAGCTCGACAGCTCGACCGTGTACGGCTACGGCGCCGCGCAGACGCTGGTGAAGGTGCTGCAGATGTGCGGCGACGACCTCACCCGCGCCAACGTCATGAAGCAGGCCGCGAGCCTGAAGGATTTTGCACCGGACACGCTGCTTCCGGGCGTCAAGATCAACACCTCGGCCACCGACTTCGCCCCGATCGAGCAACTGCAGATGATGCGGTTCAAGGGCGAGAAGTGGGAGCTGTTCGGCGAGGCCATCAGCGGCGCCGTCGAGTAGCTAAAAGTCGAGTCATCGCGCATCGCCGCCAACGAGCGGTGCCGATCTCCACTGGCCCTCCGTGCTCACTGCACGGAGGGCTTTTTCATGCCCGAAGCGTCCGTTCGACCGGCGGTGAAGCGACACCGCCCGACTGATCTCAGGCTGTTCTCGCAAAGCACTCACCCGCCGAGATTGCGCTCTCTCGCAACTGCACATCCAAAACGGCCGCGAAAACACGGCCCGTGCCGTGATGTCGCAGCGTGGCCGCATCAGCTCTGCTATAGTTCCCGTGTCAACAAGAGCTTCCAGCAAGGAAGCCGCGACACGTCATCGAGAACCAACACGGGAGATACGCACAATGATGATCACGCGCAGAGCAGCCCTCGCCTCAGTCGCCGCCATCGCCTTCGCCTCCACCACCGCATCCGCCGCCGACAAGAAATACGACACCGGCGCTTCGGACACCGAGATCAAGATCGGCAACATCATGCCCTATAGCGGGCCCGCCTCGGCCTACGGCATCATCGGCAAGACGGAAGCGGCCTACTTCAAGAAGATCAACGCCGAGGGCGGCATCAATGGCCGCAAGATCAACTTCATCTCCTATGATGACGCCTATTCGCCGCCGAAGACCGTGGAGCAGGCCCGCAAGCTGGTCGAGAGCGACGAGGTGCTGTTCATCTTCAATTCGCTGGGCACGCCGCCGAACACCGCCATCCAGAAATACATGAACTCGAAGAAGGTCCCGCAGCTGTTCGTCGCGACCGGCGCCACCAAGTGGAACGATCCGTCCAACTTCCCGTGGACCATGGGCTGGCAGCCGAACTACCAAAGCGAGTCACGCATCTACGCCAAATACCTGCTGAAGGAAAAGCCGGACGCCAAGATCGCGGTGCTGTATCAGAATGACGATTATGGCAAGGACTACCTGAAGGGGCTGAAGGACGGGCTGGGCGCCAAGGCCGCCTCGATGATCGTGATGGAGGAGAGCTACGAAACGGCCGAGCCCTCGATCGACAGCCACATCGTGAAGCTCAAGACCACCGGCGCCGACGTCTTCATGAACATCACCACGCCCAAATTCGCGGCGCAGGCGATCAAGAAGATCAAGGAAATCGATTGGAAGACGCTGCATCTCCTCAACAACGTGTCGGCTTCGGTCGGCAGCGTGCTGAAGCCCGCGGGCTTCGAGAATTCGCAGGACATCATCTCGGCCGCCTACCTGAAGGACGTTTCCGATCCGCAATGGAAGGACGACGCCGGCATGAAGCAGTTCCTCGACTTCATGGCCAAGGAGTTCCCGGAAGGCGACAAGCTCGACGGCGGCACCGTCGTCGGCTACGCCGTGGCGCAGACGCTGGTGCAGGTGCTGAAGCAGTGCGGTGACGATCTGACCCGCGCCAACGTGATGAAGCAGGCGGCCTCCCTGCGCAACTTCCGGAGCGAGATGCTGTTGCCGGGCATTTCGATCAACACGTCGGCGACGGACTTCGCGCCGGTGAGCCAGCTGCAGCTCATGCGCTTCAAGGGCGAGAAGTGGGAGCTGTTCGGCGACGTGATCTCGGCCGACGTCGGCGGCTGATCGCTGGCGGCAACGATGATGCCTCCTGCGGCGTCGCGCCGCAGGAGGCATTTCTTCATCTGAACAATCTTTGCCAAGCCTTTCTTAAGCTAGGAGTTGGACGAGCGGCGGTCATGCGTCGGCGGCGGTTACGCCGCGCGCGCGGCTGGGCTATGGGGACGGCTTCGGAGTGAAACGAGTCGCCCGCGCTGCGGGCGGATCCAACAACAAGGCCAAGCTCCAAGGCCGCGAAGGAGTCCCCACGTGACCACTGCCCTCACCCGCCGTACCGTCTCCGGCCTGCTCGGCCTCGCCCTCGTCGGCGCCGCCGCCGGCAGCGCCTATGCCGACAAGAAATACGACACCGGCGCCAGCGACACCGAGATCAAGATCGGCAACATCGTTCCCTATAGCGGCCCGGCCTCGGCCTACGGCTCGGTCGGTAAGGCGATGTCCGCGGTGTTCAAGAAGGTCAATGACGAGGGCGGCATCAACGGCCGCAAGATCAACTTCATCTCGTATGACGACGCCTATTCGCCGCCCAAGACGGTGGAGCAGGCGCGCAAGCTGATCGAGAGCGACGAGGTGCTGTTCCTGTTCGGCGTGCTCGGCACCGCGCCCAACACCGCGATCCAGAAATACATGAATGCCAAGAAGGTGCCGCAGCTGTTCGTGGCCACCGGCGCGACCAAGTGGAACGAGCCCAAGACCAATCCGTGGACGATGGGCTGGCTGCCAAGCTACCAGTCGGAAGCGCGGATCTACGGCAAATATCTCAACGCGCAACAGCCGACCGGCAAGATCGCCGTGCTCTACCAGAACGACGACATGGGCAAGGACTATCTGAAGGGCCTCAAGGACGGTCTCGGCGATGCCTCGCGCGTGGTGCTGGAGGAGAGCTACGAGATCGCCGAGCCGACGGTGGAGTCGCACATCGTCAAGATGAAGTCGGCCAATCCCGACGTCGTCGTGCTGTTCACCACGCCGAAGTCGGGCGCGCAGGCGATCAAGAAGCTCGGCGAGATGAGCTGGAAGCCGGTCACCATCATCTCGAACGTCAGCGCCTCGACCGCCGCTGTGATGCGGCCGGCCGGCGTCGAGAACTCGCAGGGCGTGATCTCGGCCGCCTACGCCAAGGATGCCTCCGATCCGCAGTGGGCCAATGACCCCGGCCTCGGCGCGTTCCGCGAACTGCTCGCCAAATATCTGCCGGAAATCAACCCCGTGGATTCGTCGGCGCTGACCGGCTACAACATCGCCACCACGATGGTCGAGGTGCTGAAGCGATGCGGCGACGAACTGACTCGCGCGAATGTCATGAAGCAGGCGGCAAGCCTGAAGCAGTTTGCGCAAGGCGGGCTGCTGCCCGGCGTCACGCTGACCACCGGCCCCGACGATTTCCAGCCGATCGAGCAGCTGCAGCTGATGCAGTTCAAGGGCGAGCGCTGGCAGCTGTTCGGCGAGGTCATGAGCGGCGAGCTGAAGTAGGCGATCGCGCATCCGCGGGCGGCACCGCATGACCAGCCGCCGTCCGCTGTTGCGCGCGATCTTCGACGCCGCGGTCGCCGCGGCGCATCCCGACGTCGTGCTGCCGGGCTTCCTCCCGGCGGCGCCCAAGGGTCGCACCATCTGCCTCGCCGCCGGCAAGGGCGCAGCGGCCATGGCTGTCGCCGCCGAGCGGCACTATCTCGACACGCTCGGATTCGATCCCGCGAAGCTCGTGGGCATCGCAACTACTCGCCATGGTCACGGCGTGCCGACGCGCCGGATCAAGGTGATCGAAGCCGGCCACCCGATGCCGGACGAGGCCGGGCTGAAGGCCGCGGATGACACGCTGCAGCTGGCCGCGACGGCCGAAGCCGACGACCTGATGCTGGTGCTGATCTCCGGCGGCGGCTCCGCCAACTGGGTCGCCCCTGTCCACGGCGTCAGCTTCGCGCAGAAGCAGCAGCTGACCCGGGCGCTGCTGCGCTCGGGCGCGCCGATCGGCGAGATGAACATCGTCCGCAAGCATCTGTCGCGCATCAAGGGCGGACGGCTGGCCCGCGCCGGGCAGAAGGCCGAGATCGTGACGCTCGCGATCTCCGACGTGCCGCATGACGATCCCTCGGCCATTGCCTCCGGCCCGACCGTGCCGGATCCGACCACGCTGGCGGACGCCCGCGCGATCGTCGCGAAATACAAGCTCGAGGTCGACCCGGCGATTGCCCGGGCGCTTGAGGATGCCGCCAATGAGAGCTGCAAGCCCGGTGATCCCGCCTTCGCCCGCGCCTCGTTCGAGCTGATCGCGCGGCCCGCGAATTCGCTGGAAGCGGCCGTCGCCGCCGTCAAGGCGGCCGGCTACGACGTGCTCGACCTCGGCGCCGATCTCGAGGGCGAGGCCCGCGAGGTCGCCGCCGATCACGCCAAGCTGGCGCGCGAGGCCCGCGCACTCGGCCGCCGCATGGCGATCATCTCCGGCGGCGAGCTCACGGTGACCGTGCGCGGCCAGGGGCGCGGCGGGCCGAACCAGGAATATGCGCTCGCGCTCGCCGACCTGCTGCAGGACATGGACGGCGTCGCGGCGCTTGCCGGCGACACCGACGGCGCCGACGGCGGCGGCGGCAGCGCCTCCGATCCGGCGGGCGCGCTGGTCGATGCCGAGGTGATCGCGGCCATGCGAAGCCAAAATCTCGATCCTCAGGCCTATCTCGCCAACAACGACGCCACCGCGTTCTTCGCCGCGACCGGCGGGCTGCTGCAGACCGGGCCGACGCTGACCAATGTCAACGACGTCAGGGTGATCCTGGTCGACTGAGCGCACGGCGCCTCAGAACTCCTCCGCGATCTTGGTCAGCATCGCCAGCAGCGTCTCGCGCCCATCGGGGCCGAGCAGCTCGTTGAGCCGCGCCTCGTGCTTCGAGACCACCAGCTTCTTGGCGCGGGCGAGCACGCCCTTGCCCTTCTCTGTCAGCAGCAGGATATGCGAACGCCGGTCATTGGCCGAGCGGACGCGGGTACAGAGCTCGCGGCTTTCCAGGCTGTCCAGCAGGGACACGAAATTGGGCCGGAGGATACCGAGCGTGTTGGCGATCTCGGTCTGGTTGCGGCCGGGATTGGCATCGAGCAGCAGCAACACCGAGAACTGCGCCGGGGTGAGCTGCAAGGGTGCAACGCAGCGAAGGAAGTCCTCGAACACCTTCAACTGCGCCCGTTTCAGCACATAGCCGAGCAGATCGGAGAGCTCGCCGAGCTGGACCGCTTGCGTCTCCTCGACGGCTACGGCAGCTTCCTTGCGGCTCTCCCGCTTGCTGACGGGCCTGGCGCTATCGGACATGGCGATCCGCCAAATTCATCTTCGCTTCCATCCCTGGTCTCGAATGCCGCAGCCGGAACAGCGGCCTTGAGATTATAATCGATAATTGTTATCCACTATATCAAACACGGGCAGCCATTCAACTGCTCCGACCAGCCGCGGGCGCAAGGCACCCCACGGCGTGCGGTCACCACAGAGGGGGAGCGTCCTGTCTTGAACACAACGATCTTGCTGTTCCTGTTGCAGGACGGCATTACCAACGGCGCGATCTACGCCCTGCTTGGGCTGGCGCTGGTGCTGGTATTCGCCGTCACGCGCGTCATCCTCATCCCTCAGGGCGAATTCGTCACTTACGGCGCGCTGACCTACGCGTCGCTCGCCGCCGGCCGCATGCCGGGCACCGCGAAGCTCGCGGTCGTGATCGGCCTCGTCGCCTTTGCCTTCGACCTCTATGCGATGCGCAAGACGCTGCATCTGCCGAAGATCGCGCGCGCCTCTGCCCTTCACGTCGCCTTCCCCGTCGTCGTGCTGCTCGCCAGCATGTGGGCAGCGGACCAGCGCATGCCGGCCGGCGTCAGCCTGGTGCTGTCGCTGCTGATCGTCGCCAGCATCGGCCTGTCGCTGTATCGCATCGTGTTCCAGCCGCTGGCTCACACCTCGGTGCTGGTGCTGCTGATCGCCTCCGTCGGCGTGCATCTTGCGCTGCAAGGCCTCGGCCTGCTGTTCTTCGGCGCCGAGGGCCAGCGCGGCCCGACACTGCTCAACGCCACCGCAACGCTCGGCTCGCTGCGCTTCACCGGCCAGGGCATGGCAGTCTACGGCATCACCATCGCTTTCATCGTCGGCCTGTGGCTGTTCTTCGGCCTGACCCTGTACGGCAAGGCGCTGCGCGCCACCGCGGTCAATCGTCTCGGCGCCCGCCTGGTCGGCATCCGCACGACGCTGTCCGGCCAGATCGCCTTCCTGCTGGCGTCCACCATCGGCGCGCTCTCCGGCATCCTGATCGTGCCGATCACCACGCTCTATTACGACACCGGATTCCTGATCGGCCTGAAGGGCTTCATCGCCGCGATCATCGGCGGCCTGATCAGCTATCCGCTGACCGCGGTCGCCGCGCTGGTCGTCGGCATCGTCGAGGCGTTCTCCTCGTTCTACGCCTCGAACTTCAAGGAAGTGATCGTCTTCACGCTGCTGATCCCGGTCCTGCTGCTGCGTTCGCTCGCCGCGCCCGCGGTCGAAGAAGAGAAGGATTGAGCCGTGCGCGAGCGTTGGCCTCTCATCGTCTTTGCCGTCCTCGTCGCGGCGATCCCGTTCATCCCGGGCGTGCCGCCGTTCTGGATCGTGCTGCTCGACAATATCGGCCTGTCCGCGCTGGTCGCGATGGGCCTCGTGCTGCTGACCGGAGTCGGTGGCCTCACCTCGTTCGGCCAGGCCGCCTTCGTCGGCTTCGGCGCCTACACGACCGCGGTCCTGTCCGCGCAATATGGCGTCTCCCCCTGGCTGACCCTGCCGCTGTCGCTGCTGGTGTCCGGCCTCGCCGCAGTGCTGCTCGGCCTCGTCACCGTCAGGCTGTCCGGCCACTATTTGCCGCTCGGCACGCTGGCCTGGGGTCTCGGCCTCTACTACCTCTTCAGCAAGCTCGCCTTCCTCGGCCGCAATGACGGCATCTCCGGCATCCCGCCGCTGTCGATCGGCAGCCTCAGGATGCTCGATCCCGGCACGATCTATTACGCGATCTGGGCCGCCGTGCTGATCTCCGCGCTGCTGACGATGAACCTGCTGGACTCCCGCACCGGCCGCGCCATTCGCGCGCTGCGCCGCGGGCACATCGCCGCCGAAGCGTTCGGTGTGTATTCGCCGCGCGCCAAGCTGCTGGTGTTCATCTACGCCGCCGTGCTCGCCGGCCTGTCCGGCTGGCTCTACGCGCACTTCACCCGCGCGGTGAACCCGACGCCATTCGGCGCCCAGGCCGGCATCGAATATCTGTTCGTCGCGGTGGTCGGCGGCGCCGGCTATGTCTGGGGCGGCGTGCTCGGTGCGGCGATCGTCGTGGTGCTGAAGGAAGTGCTGCAAAGCTATCTCCCGCTGCTGCTGCATGGTGAGGGCCAGCTCGAGACCATCGTGTTCGGCATCCTCCTCGTCACCCTCCTCCAGCTCGCGCCGACCGGATTGTGGCCGTGGCTGACCGCGCGGCTGCCGTTCAAGCCCGTCGCGAAGAAGCCGGACACCTCGATTGAGCTGCCCGCGCGCGTGCGCTCCTCCTCGGCGCCGAACGTGCTGCTGCAGGTCGACAATGCGCGCAAGCAGTTCGGCGGCGTGGTCGCGGTCAACAACGTCTCGTTCGACGTCCAGGCCCGCGAGATCGTCGCGCTGATCGGTCCCAACGGCGCCGGCAAGAGCACGACCTTCAACCTGATCACCGGCGTGCTGCCGCCGACCTCCGGCAACATCTCGGTGCTTGGCAAGGCCGTCGGCAACGCGCCGCCGCAGGACGTGGTCAAGCTCGGCATTTCCCGCACCTTCCAGCACGTCAAGCTGGTGCCCGACATGACCGTGCTGGAGAACGTCGCGATCGGCGCGCATCTGCGCGGCCATTCCGGCGCGCTGTCCAGCATGTTCCGGCTCGACCGCGCCGACGAGGCCAAGCTGCTGGCGGAAGCCGCGCGGCAGATCGAGCGCGTCGGCCTCGGCGACCAGATGCACCAGCTCGCCGGCTCTCTGTCCCTGGGCCAGCAGCGCATCGTCGAGATCGCCCGCGCGCTGTGCGTCGATCCGATGCTGCTGCTGCTCGACGAGCCCGCGGCCGGCCTGCGCCACATGGAGAAGCAGCGCCTCGGCGCGCTGCTGCGCGAACTCAGGGCCGGCGGCATGTCGGTGCTGCTGGTCGAGCACGACATGGGCTTCGTCATGGATCTCGCCGACCGCATCGTGGTGCTCGATTTCGGCACCAAGATCGCCGAGGGCACACCAGCCGCGATCAAGACCAATCCCGAGGTGATCAAGGCGTATCTCGGAGCCGCCGCATGAGCACCCTGCTGGAAGTCACCGACGCCCACGTCTCCTACGGCAAGGTCGAAGCGGTCCGCTCCGTCTCGCTCACCGTGGCCGAGAACGAGATCGTCACCATCATCGGCGCCAACGGCGCCGGCAAGACCACATTGCTCAGCGCCATCATGGGCGTGTTTCCGCTCAAGGGCCGCGTCTCCTTCCTGGGCGAGGACCTCGCCCGCTACGAGATCGAGGACCGGGTCGCGCGCGGCCTCTGCCTGGTGCCGGAGCATCGCGAGCTGTTCGCGACCATGAATGTCGAGGACAATCTGCAGCTCGGCGCTTTCAGAATGTCGAAGGCGCACGCGGCGCGCGGCTTCGAGCACGTCTACACGCTGTTTCCGAAGCTGAAGGAGCGGCGCAAACAGCTCGCCGGCACGCTGTCGGGTGGCGAGCAGCAGATGCTGGCGATGGGCCGCGCGCTGATGGGCTCGCCGAAGATGCTGATGCTGGACGAGCCGAGCCTCGGGCTCGCGCCGATCATCGTCGCCGGCATCTTCGAGATCGTCGCCAAGCTGCGCGAGGAAGGCGTCTCGGTGCTGCTGGTCGAGCAGAACGCCAAGGCCGCGCTGAAGGTCGCTGACCGCGCCTATGTCATGGAGCTCGGCGAGTTCGTGCTCAACGGCAAGGCCAGCGAGATCGCCACCGACCAGCGCGTCGCGGCGAGCTATCTCGGCTTTGCCGAGGCCGCCGCGCACTGAGCCGAACCTGAAAATGGGATGGCGCTGTCTCAGGATGGCGCCTCCTGCGACAAGAGGAAGTCGACCATCACGCGCTCCAGGGCGTGGTACATGTCTATCCCGGTCGCCGTCAGGCAGCCGCGCTCACGCGCGGCGGCGATGAAGGGCGACACCTCCGGCTTGGTGATGACACACCCGCAATAGGCTGACGGGCTGACGGTTGCCATGTCGACCGGCAGAGGATCCCCCGACTGCATGCCCGCAGGTGTCGCGTTGACGACCATGTCGAATCCACCAGCGTCGCTGCTGCCGATAACAGCGCGGCCTTTGCCGCGCTCATTGAGACGCGCGATCAGCGCATCGCGGCGGCCTGCATCGCTGTCGTGAATCGCGAGCTCGCGGACACCGGCATCGATCAGCGCCAGCGCAATCGCCGAGCCGGCACCGCCTGCCCCCACCTGCAAGGCGCGAACGCCAGTGGGATCGAAGCTCACGGCCTTCGCTGCGCCGACGAACCCTAGCCCGTCGACCATGTCGCCGTGCCACTTGCCGTTGGCTCCGCGGCGCATCAGATTCACGGCGCCGATGAAATGCGCGCGCTCGGTCGCCGTCGCGCAGGCGCGATAGCAGGCGAATTTGTGCGGGATGGTCGCGACGATGCCGTCGAGATTCTTCACACGCGTCATGGTCGTCAGGACGTCGGCAAGATCGGCAGGCGCGACCTGGAGCGCCACCAGGATCGCGTCGCTCTCGCGATCCGCGAAGGCTTCGCTGACCCCGGCAGGCGCGCGGACCTGCGCGATGGGATCGCCGATGATGATGTGGAGCCTGGTGGCGCCGGTGGGGGCGAAGATCATCGCGGGCCTCTTGGAAAACGACAAAGATTGCCGTGCAAATAGCCGAAAGGCCGGCTCAACGAGCCGGCCTTTCCTGATTGAAGCTATGGTCCGTACAGCTCACTTGGCCGGGACGTATTTGCCGTCCTTCACGGTCAGGATGATGCGGGCGCGGTCGTCGAGGCCGGAGCGGTCCTTTTCGGTGAAGTTGTAGACGCCCTGCGAGGCCGCGAGGTCCTTCTCGCTCAGCAGCGCCTGGCGGATCGCCTCGCGGAACTCCGGCGTGCCGGGCTTGGCGGTCTTCAGCGCCGCCGGAATGACGCGCTTGAGGATCTCGAAGGCGTCGAAGGAGTGGCCGGCGAACTGGCTGCGGCTGTTCGGGCCGTACTTGGCCTCATAGGCCTTGTTCAGCTCGAGGCCGGGCTTCTTGGTCAGCGCGCTGTCGTCCTGGGTCTCCGGCGACATCACCGGTCCCGAGGCCATGATCACGCCTTCCGCCGCCTTGCCGGCGATGCGGATGAAGTCCATGCTCGCCGCGCCGTGGGTCTGGTAGATCAGGCCGGTGTAGCCGCGTTCGCGCAGCTCGGTCTGCGGCAGCGCCGCCGCGGTGCCGGAGGCGCCGACCAGGATCGCATCCGGGTTGGCGGCGACGAGCTTCAGCACCTGGCCGGTGACCGAGGTGTCGGGACGCGCGAAGCGCTCCTCGTCGACGATGGTGACGCCCATCGGCACGCCCTGGTTCTTCAGATCGTTGAACCAGAGATCGCCGTAGCTGTCGGAATAGCCGATGTAGCCGACGGTCTTCACGTTATGAGCCTTCATGTGCTCGTAGAGCACCTTGCCCATGATCGGCACCGGCTGCGGCATCACCACCGACCATTTGGTGCGCTCCGGGGTGACCGGGAACGGCGCCAGGCCGAAATGCGGAATGCCGGCCTCGTTGGCGACGTTGGACACCGCGATGGTCGGCGGGGTCAGCGCCGAGCCCATGATGATGTCGGCCTTGGATTCGGTCACGAAGCGGCGGGCGTTGGTGGTCGCCGTGGTCGGATCGCCGCCGTCGTCGAGCACGATCACCTTCAGCGGCACGCCGCCGATCTCCTTCGGCACGAATTCCAGCGCATTGCGCTCGGGAATGCCGAGCGCTGCGCCCGGACCCGTCGTGGTCGTGGTGATGCCGATGGTGATCTCGCTGGTCTGCGCCAGCGCCGGAGCCGACACCAGCATCGCAATGACGCCAGCCGCAGCCAGATAGGCCTTCCTCATCAATTCCTCCCTCAATCTTTTCGGTTCAGCTCGTGATCCGCCGATCCTGTTTGCAGTCCCGCCCCTGTTCCGGGACGTCTTCCAGTTGGCCGGCCGATAGGTGTCCAAACGTGATCATAGCATTGAACACGAGAAGATCACTTCTCACCATCCGACCAAAGCACGACAGCTGAACATCCTTAAGACGGCCGCATGTCGCACCCATTGCCGCACCTCATTCGCCGAGGAATTTGGCTCGCATCTCCTCCGGGAACGGCGCCGATTTCAACTTGTCCGGGTCCGCCGGATCGCGCCCGACCAGCACCCGCGTCTCGAAACCCTCGATCGCCAGCGCCTCGCCCTTGAACACCTTGTGGGTCACGTCGAAGGACGAGCGCTTGATGCTCTCGACCCGGCTCTCGATCGTGATCCAGTCGCCATAGGTCGAGGGGATGTAGAATTTCGCGCGGGTGTCGACCATGGGAATGCCGACCAGGCCGTAGCGGCGGACGATGTCCTGCTTGGAGAACCCGGCCGCCTCGAACATCACCGAGGTCGCGTCGTCGAACATTGCGAAGTAGCGCGGATAGTAGACGATGTTGGCGGGATCGCAGTCGCCCCACTGGATCTGCACGTCGCGGCGGTTGACGAACATCGATTGAGCCTCGCTACAACGACGACAGCGGTCTGTAGGGTGGGCAAAGGCGCATTGCGCCGTGCCCACCATTCACTTGGGCGGTGGGCACGCTTCGCTTTGCCCACCCTACGGATCTCTCCGTTGTCATTCCGGGGCGCGCGAAGCGCGAGCCCGGAATCCATGTCTCCACCGAACCAGACGCCAAATGGATTCCGGGCCCGACGCTTTCGCGTCGTCCCGGAATGACAACCCAATGAACGTCCGCGCGCGCCACCTACTTCGGTGCCATGCGGAGCGAGCCGTCGAGGCGGACGACTTCGCCGTTGAGGTAGGCGTTCTCGACCATGTGCAGCGCCAGCGCGGCGAACTCGTCCGCGGCGCCCAGGCGGCGCGGGAAGGGAATCGCGGCGGCGAGCGAGTCCTGGGCCTCCTGCGGCAGGTTGGCGAGCAGCGGGGTCAGGAACAGGCCGGGCGCGATGGTCAGCACGCGGATGCCGAACTGCGCCAGCTCGCGCGCGATCGGCAGGGTCATGCCGACGATGCCGCCCTTCGACGCCGAATAGGCCGATTGCCCGATCTGGCCGTCATAGGCCGCGACCGAGGCCGTGTTGATGACGACGCCGCGCTCACCGGTCGCCTGCGGCTCCAGCTTGGTCATGCCGTTGGTGACCAGGCGGAGCATGTTGAACGAGCCGATCAGGTTGACCTTGATGACCTTCTCGAAATCCGACAGCGCCATCGGGCCGTCGCGGCCGGCGACGCGCTTGGCGACGCCGATGCCGGCGCAGTTCACCAGCACACGCGGCTGCTGGCCGAGCGCCTCGACCGTCTTGGCCACGGCTGCTTCCGCGCCAGCGGCGTCGGAAACGTCGCAGATCACCGGCACGCCCTTGATCTCGGCCGCGACCTCCTCCGCCAGCTTGGCGTTGAGATCGAACACGGCGACCTTGGCGCCCTGCGCGGCGAGCTTGCGGGCGGTGGCGGCGCCGAGGCCCGAGGCACCGCCGGTGACGATGGCGGCCTGATCCTTCAACAACATGTCGTCTCTCCCTTAGTTCGTTGATCAGCCGGCGACGATGATGTCGTCGTCCGGTGTCGACGCGTAGATGCGCTCGATCAGGTCCTTGCGGTTCTCCAGCACGGCGCGCTGGTTGATCGAGCCCTTGTCGGTGACCTCGCCCTTGTCGATCGACAGCGGCAGGCCGAGCAGCACCGCGCGCGTGATCCGCGTCGACGAGCCGGTCGCGGTCTTCAGGAATTTCGTGAAGCGCTCGCGGAACGCGGCCACGATCAGCGGATCCGACGCGGTTTCGGCGAGATCGTCGAACGGCAGCGTCGCGTTGATCAGGCGGCAGCCGTCGAGGTCAAGCACGACGATGGCGGCGATCTCGTCGCGATTGATGCCGGCGATGATGACGTCACGCGCCAGCGGTGCGCAGGCAGCCACAAAGCGCGCCCGCAGGGGCCCGACCGAGACCCACGTGCCCGAGGCGAGCTTGAAATCCTCGGCGACGCGGCCATCGAAATCGAAGCCGGCATTGAAGTCGTTGGGATCGGCGGGCTTCAGCGCGTCGCCCATCTGATAGTAGCCTTCGGAGTCGAAGGCCGCAGCCGAGACTTCCGGCAGGCGCCAGTAGCCCGGCGTGACGTTCGGACCCTTGGCACGCACTTCCATCTTGCCGTTATTGGGCACGAGCTTGGCCTCGTTGCCCGGCACTGGCAAACCGACGTGGCCGGACCGGCTGGTGCGCGGATTGACCGACATGAAGAACGGCGCGGTTTCGGTCGAGCCGAGGCCCGTCAGCATCGGCACGCGATATCCCGTCTCGGACACCGAGAGCTCGTCGAGCTCGTTCCAGACGTGCGGCGCCAACGCGGCGCCGGAGAAGAACATCGCGTGCAGCCGGCGGAAGAAGGTCTTCCGCAGATTGGGGTCCTCGCGGAAATAGGGCAGCAGCGACTCGTAGCCCTTGGGGACGTTGAAATACACGGTCGGCGAGATCTCGCGCAGATTGCGTACGGTCTCTTCGATGCCGCCGGGCACCGGCTTGCCCTGGTCGAGATACATCGAGCCGCCGTTGAACAGCGTGAGCCCGATGTTGTGGTTGCCGCCAAACGTGTGATTCCACGGCAGCCAGTCGACGATGACGGGCGGCTCGTCCTTGAGGAAGGCGAGCGTCTCGCGGATCATCACCTGGTTGGCGCAGATCATGCGCTGGGTGTTGATGACGGCCTTCGGGTTTCCGGTCGAGCCCGAGGTCAGCAGGAATTTCGCGATCGTGTCCGGGCCGATCTTGTCATGGATCGCATCGAGGCCGGCAAACAGCGGCGAGGCGATCAGCTCGGACAGCATCGTGATCTTGCGGCCCGGCACCTCACCGAACGATGCCACGATCTCGACGCCCTCGGGCACATTGGCGATCAGCGCGTCCGCAAACTTGTCGGCGTCGTCGACGAAGACGAGTCCGGGCGTCAGCAGCTTCATCAGGTAGGCGAGCTTGCCGTAGTCGCGCGACACCAGCGAATAGGCCGGCGACACCGGACAGAACGGCACGCCGGCATAGAGCGAGCCGAACGCAATGAGCGCGTGGTCGATCGAATTGCCGGACAGGATCATCACCGGGCGGTCCGCGGACAGGCCGCGGGCGAGCAGCCCGGACGCGATGTGGCGGCTCGCCGCCCGCAACGTGCCGTAGCTCAGCTCGCGCCAGCCTTCCGGGCCGACGCGCTCGGCCATGAACACGCGCTCGGGCGCTTCCTTGGCGAAGTGATGCAGCCGGTCGGTGATCCGCTGCGGGAAGTCACCCAGCGGCTGCGTCGGCCGGAGATAGATGGTGCCGTCGTCGCGGCGCTCGACGTCGACGACGGGATCATTGAAGGAGATGGCGCGCAACGGATGAACACTGGCGCTCCGCGCCGTGTTGTCCGTTCCTCCCTGTGTGATTTTTGTTGTTTGCGCGGTCATGTCACGTCGGCTTCACTTTGGCTGTCTTGTGATCGAGGAAGGCGCGGATGCGGCCCTTGGCCTCCTTGTCGCTCTGCGCGACGGTGGCCATCAGCGATTCCATCAGCAGGCCGGTCTGCGGATTGGCTTCCGCGATCATCGGCAGCGCCTGCAGCACGGCGAAGTTGGTCAGCGGCGCGTTGTTGGCGATCTTGGCCGCCAGCTCCAGCGCCTTCGTCATCGCGGCGCCGGCCTCGACGAGATATTGCGCGAAGCCGTAGGACGAGCCTTCGGTCGCCGAGTAGACCCGGCCTGTCAGCATCATGTCCATCATGCGGGCGACGCCGATCAGGCGCGGCAGGCGCACCGAGCCGCCGCCGCCGACGAAGATGCCGCGCTGGCCCTCGGGCAGTGCGAAATAGGCCGACGGCTCGGCGACGCGGATATGCGCGGCGCAGGCAAGCTCGAGGCCGCCGCCGATCACCGCGCCCTTCAGCGCGGCGATGACCGGCACGCGGCAATATTGGATGCGGTCGAACACCCGGTGCCACATCTGCGAATGCACCAGGCCTTCGGTGGCGTCACGCTCGCGCAGTTCGGAGAGATCGAGGCCCGAGGAGAAATTGTCGCCGAGGCCGTGGATCACGACGCAGCGGACGTCGTCGGGCAGGCTGGTGAAGCAATCGCCGATCGCGAGAATGATGCCGTCATTGAGCGCATTGCGCTTGGCCGGGCGATTCAGCCCGATGGTGAGGACAGCGCCCTGCTGTTCGATCTGCAGCAGAGACGGATCACCTGTCGGCGTCGTGTCGGCGTTTCCCATCGCTTATTGTGTCCTGTTCAGAATAGTTATGTTTTATAACGATCTTGGTAGGAGTCAATAACCGGTCACCGAGATCGTGTTGTGCGATGCAAAATGAACGGCGCCGGATTGAACTACGCGACGCGGCGTGTGCGGCATCGTAAGGCCCGGCAGCGCAAAGGCAAATGACATGATGCGGCATTCCCGCGGCGGATTCGCGCCCGGGGTTTGCTCATGTCGTTCACCCTCATGTGCAGAGGGCGCAGGGAAGGCCAGGCGCCGACTGACGCCTGCGGCCCGCCTGCTGAAAAATGCAGGCGGCAGGTACCACAGGTGCAGCCGGAGAACGCCCGGCCTTCCCTGCACGATGGTTTTCACGCTTATACGCAGTCTGCCTGGTGCGCCGGCTTGTTGGCCACCATTCGCGACAATGCTTACGCATTGCGCGGGACACCAGCATCGGGGTGCCAGCACGCTGCGACTTCGCGTCCGCGCCACGCCGTTCGTCCGCGCGGGCATTCGCCACGCTGCGGCATGATCGCGGCCACCGCTCCCCGCCCCGCGTGTCGTGACGATCGCGCGCAACGCCCCTCGGCTTGGGACGGGATGGCGGGAGTTAAGCATGATTTCCGATAATACGCAAGGTACTTTTATTTTACAGAATAAGAGCAAAGCCATCGGTCGGATTGGACAGTCGCGAGATATCTCCTCTCGTCATTCCGGGGCGCCCGCAGGGCGAGCCCGGAATCCATAACCACCATCGGGAGTATGGATTCCGGGCTCGCCCTGCGGGCGCCCCGGAATGACCCGTGGGATGGGTCGACGATCTGGCTCATCTAACAGGTTGCTCGCGCCCAGCCGGAGCGTCGAATGATCCGATGCACCGTCGAGGCGATGTGCCGGCTCCATGCCAGTGCTCTGCGGCTGACTCCGAAACTGAACGGCCGACAACGTCGCATTCAGCGTGGCTTCAAAGCGCGCGCTGTAGAACCTCCATCGTCACCACACTTCCCAATGGAGGGGACCATGGTTTCGCTGAAGACATCTCTCGCTGGCGGCGTCGCCGCGCTCGCCGTGACCGCCACTTTGCTCGCCGGCGCCGCACCGGCCCAGGCGCATGACGGCCGCAACGCGGCGCTGATCGGTGGTCTCCTGGTCGGCGCCCTCGTCGGCGGCGCCATCGCGTCGGAAGCGCAAGCCTATGAGCCGGCGCCGGTCTACCGGTCGCACTACCGTTCCTACTACCGCGACGCGGCGTATGACGGCTACGGTTACGAGCGATACAGCTACGTGCCGGCTCACCGCTATCGCCCCTGCGACCACGGCGGCTATGGCCGCGCCTCGAGCTGGGACGACGAGGACTAATTGCTCGTCTGTCGCGCATTCGAAGCTGTCGAGACGATTACCGCGGTCAGTTAGTTACTCCGTCATGCCCGGGCTTGTCCCGGGCATCCACGTCGTTCCCAGGATGCCGATCCACGTGGATGGCCGGGACAAGCCCGGCCATGACGCCGTGGAGACAGGCGAGTGCCAAACTGAGGCCGCCTTATGCGATCGCGCTATGCAGGCCGCCCGGCCTACAACACCACATGCACGTCGATGATGACGCGGTCCGCATGCCTCGCGGCCGAGCCGACAAAAACGTGCCCCATCAGCCAGCGATACTTTTCGTGGCCGGTCTCGAAGCGCGGGTGGGTGCGGAAGTAGATCAGCTTGGGGTCGACAGGCTCGCCGCGCTTGAGCTTCTGCAAGAGGTCGACCGGCCCGAAGCGGATGCCGCGGTTCTCGACATAGATCGTCGCGCCATCGTCGGTCTCGAAGCCGTATTTGGCTTCGAGGTCGATCAGCTCGTTCGGACGGATCACCTGGAAGTCGGCGCCGAAATTGCAGATCCTGCCGCTGACGCCCTCGCCGTTCAGGCCGGGACCTTTCACCTCGCCGCCATGGATCGGAATGATCCGGCGCACGCCGATGCCGGTCTCGCCGGCGGTCGTGACGGCACCGATCATGACGGTGAGGGTGAAGACGTACTTCGTTTCGAGAACGGGCGCGGTCATCGGTTCATCATCTGTTGCGGCAGCCAGGTGGCGAGCAGCGGGAAGGCGATCAGGATCACCAGGCGGATCAGGTCGGTCGCGACGAAGGGCAGCACGCCCTTGAAGATCGTCGAGAATGACACGTCCTTCACCACCGATTTGATCACGAAGACGTTCATGCCGACCGGCGGATGGATCAGGCCGAGCTCGACGGTCATCACGATGATGACGCCGAACCAGATCGGATCGAAGCCGAGATGCGAGATCACCGGGAAGATGATCGGCACGGTCAGAATGATCATCGCCATGGCGTCCATCAGGCAGCCGAGCACGAGATACATCACCATGATCAGCGCCAGCACGCCGTAGGGGCCGAGGCCGAGGCCGGTGAGAAACTCCGTCACCTTCTGCGGGGTCTGCGTCACCGTCAGGAAGTAGCCGAAGATCAGCGCGCCGATCAGCACGGTGAAAACGGCCGCCGCGGTGCGCGTCGCCTGCAGCAGCGAGGCCAGGATCTTCTCCTTGTTCAGCCGCCCGGTGAACACGCCGATCAGGAACGCGCCGGTGGCGCCGACGCCGCCGGCCTCGGTCGGGGTGAAGCGCGGCAGGAACGGCAGGCCATAGAGACCGCCGATCACGAACAGGAACAGCAGCACCGGCGCCCAGATGCCCTTCAGCCCCGCGATGCGCTCGCGCCACGGCGGCGCCTCGCCCTTCGGGAGGAAATCCGGCCTGACCTTGCCGATCACCGTGATGGTGATCATGTACATGGTCATCGCCAGCAGGCCCGGGATGATGCCGGCGATGAACAGCTTGCCGATGTCCTGCTCGGTGATGATGCCGTAGACGGCGAGCACGGTCGACGGCGGCAGCATCGCGCCGAGCGTGCCGCCGGCGGCGATGACGCCGGTCGCGAAGGATTGCGGATAGCCGAAGCGGCGCATTTCGGGATAGGCCACCGCGGAGAAGGTCGCGGCGGTCGCGACCGAGGAGCCGCAGATCGCGGCGAAGCCGCCGCAGGCGGCGACGGTGGCGATGCCCAGGCCGCCGCGCAGATGGCCGACGAAGCCGTTGGCGGCGCGGAACAACTCCTTGCTCATGCCGGAGTTGGAGACGAACGTTCCCATCAAGAGGAACATCGGAATCACGCCGAACGTGTAGTCCGTGACCGTGCGCATCGAGGTCTGGCCGACCAGCTTCAGCGCCGCCGTGCCGTTGACGAGATAGGCGAAGCCGGAGACGCCGACGAGGCCCATCGCCATGCCGACCGGCACGCGCAGGAGCATCAGGGCGAACAGGGCAACGAAGCCGATGACGGCGACCGCATCCGTGCTCATGCGGCACTACTCCGTGGGCTTGACGTGAGGGTCATGAATCTCCTCGGGATGGAAGATCAGGCGATAGGTCCGGATGGCGATCAGCAGCACCGCCGAGACGTCGCCGATCCAGGCGATGGCGAAGAATGGCCAGGTCGGCATGTGCAGATCGAAGGTGAGGACGTTGTCCTCATAGGTGCCGCGCACCTTGTCGAACAGGGTCCAGGTCTGCACCGTGACGACGAACAGCAGGACGAGGGTGGCGAAGATGTCGATCCAGCGCTGGTAGCGCGGGCCGACATTGCCCCAGATCAGATCGACCGTGATGTGGGTGCCGCGATACGATGTCGCAGCGATGCCCCAGAAGATCAGGATGCCGAGCAGCATGCGGCCGATGTCGAACGAATCCGGGATCGCGTAGTTCAGCGTGTTGCGCAACAGCACCGACAGGAAGATGTCGAGCGCGACAATGCCGACGAAGAACGCGGCGATCCACTCGATCCCGTCGATGATCCGATCCATGAAGGCGCGCTGCATGGCGTGTCCGTGTCACAAATGTTGGCTTGAGTCGCGAAGAGCTTGAAGCGAGCTCGTGCGCAGCAGGTGGTGCGCTCCCTCGCCCCGCCAGAGCGAAGCAAAGCTTCGCTAAGGCGGGGAGAGAGTTGGGGTGAGGGGGCTCTCCGCACGGTCGGTGCGTGGGGCTGCCCCTCACCCCAGCCCTCTCCCCGTGAAGAACGGGGAGAGGGAGCGCACTGTCGCTGCGGCGATAGCTCTGGTCTCAGAAGACGCTACTGCGCCAGGGCGTTGTACTTGGCGAGCGAGGCCTTCAGCTCGGTCATGGCGGCGTCGGCGTCGACGCCGGTCTTCTTGACGCCGTCGGCCCAGGTCTTGAAGAGCGGCTCGGAGGCCTTCTTCCAGGCGGCGGTCTGCTCCGGGGTCAGCTTGTAGACCTCCTGATCGGCCTGCGCCTTGATCTTGTCGACGCCGGCGTCCTCGAACTTGCCCCAGGGCTCGCCGACCTTGCCGGCGGTCTCGGTGTTGCAGTTGTCGTCGATCGCCTTCTTCTGCGCCGCCGACATCTGGTTGTACTTGTCCTTGTTCATCACGAACACGAAGGTCGTCACGTAGAACGGCGCGTCCATGTGAAACTTGGTGACCTTGTCGACGCCGAACAGCACCAGCGAACCGGCGGGGAAGGTGACGCCGTCGGCGACGCCGCGCTCGATGATGTCGCGCACTTCAGGGGCCGACGACTGCACATTGGTGCCGCCGAGCAGGGTGACGAAGTTCGCAATGGTCGCGTCCGCCGGGCGGATCTTCATGCCCTTGACGTCCTCGGGCACGACGACCTTCTTGGTGCGGGTGTGGAAGGCCGAGGGCGTATGCACGAAGGCGAGGCAGTACTTGACGTCCTTCATCTCCTTCTCGGCATATTTGCGATACCACGCGTCGAGACCTTCCGAGCCGCCCTTGGCATCGGAGACCAGGAACGGCAGCTCGCCGGCGCCGATGATCGGGAAACGGCCGGGCTGATAGCCGGGATTGACGTAGGTGACGTCGGCGATGCCGTCGCGCGCCATGTCGTAATGGTCGAACGCCTTGCCGAGCTGCTGCGCCGGGAACACCTTGCCCTTGATGGTGCCGCCGGAGGCCTTCTCGACCGACGCGGCCCAATCCTCCAGCGCCTTCTGCAGCGGATGGCTCGCCGGGACCCAGTGCGAAATCTTCAGATCGAACGTCTTGTCCTGCGCGAGCGCGGGGGTGGTCACACCGGCAGCCAGCGCCAACGCCAGAAGCGTCTTCCTCATCGGGATGTTCTCCTCCATCGATGGGCCTTCGAGGGCCCTTTGCTTCATTGTTATAGCATATAACCATCATTGCAAGCGTGACGGCGATCCGCCGCCGCTGCACGCACGGAGCGGACCCTATCGCGCCAGCCAGCGCAAGTCTGACGGACGAAAGTTGCAGGCGTGTGGCCGATTCATTAACACGTTAAGCATCTCCAATGCACCCGAAATTGCACGGCGGCATCGGCACACCGCGAAATTGCCGCGAGCCTGGAGCGCCCCCTGCGACATCGTGCACCATCCCTCCCGGCATCCGCGCGGACCGTTTCAAACGTCCACGCAAAAACCGTTTGAAACTTTGTAGGCGGTGCAAAATCCGGGCGGACGTCGTTGACTGCGAACATCGCCCGCAACGATGGAGACGCGCATGAGCAGCATCCCCGCCGGCTTCGAGCCGCATTTCCGCAAGAGCCCGTTCACCGATCCCTGGGAGCCGCTGTACGCGAAGAAAACCGACAAGGCCGTCATCCTCGGCCTGCGGCTCGCCACGCCGCACACCAATTCGCGCGGGCTGATCCATGGCGGGCTGATCGCCTCGCTCGCCGACAATGCGATGGGCTACAGCTGCGCCCAGGCGCTGGGCTGGGAGCTGTCGCTGGTCACGATCAACCTGTCGGTTGACTATATCGGCAGCGCCGGGATCGGGCAGTGGCTGAGCGTCGAGAGCGAGGTCATCAAGAGCGGCCGGACGCTGTGCTTCGTGCAGAGCCTGGTGCTCGCCGACGACGCCGTCATCGCGCGGGCGAACGCGACGTTTCGGGTGGTGCCGAAGAAGGAATGATCGGGCTCGATCGGCTGTGTCCCGTCGGCCCGGTCGCCTCCTCCCGTCATTCCGGGGCAATCGGCAACGCGCATCAGCGCGTTGTCGATTGAACCCGGAATCTCGAGATGATGAACAGCGGCGCAAGACAAGCTCGAGATTCCGGGTTCAAGGCCTTCGGCCTTGCCCCGGAATGACGGGGTGTGGCGGCGTCGTAAGCATCAGCCGAAGCGCCAGTTGCAGGTCTCCGTCACCAAATCGATGAACGCGCGGACCTTGGCCGAGAGCAACCGGGAGCTCGGAAACACGATGTGGATCGGCAGCGGCGGCGGCTCGTATTTTGCCAGCACCCGCTTGAGCCGGCCGGTGCGCAGCCCCTCGGCGGCCTGATAGGCCAGCACGCGCGTCACGCCGCCACCAGCCTCGGCATATTGGATGGCGGCGTCGGCATTGTTGGTCATCAGCCGCGGGCTGAGGGTGATGCGCAGCTCCTCGCCATCCCCCGCGAACCGCCAATCGCCGGCATGGCCGAACTGGATGGCCTGGTGCTTGACGAGGGCATCCGGCGCGCGCGGCTCGCCGTTGGCTTTGAAATAGGCGGGCGCGCCGACGACGATCCGCCGCATGCTGCCGACCTGGCGGGCGACCAGCGAGGAATCGCCGAGATGACCGATGCGCACGGCGCAATCGATGCCGTCCTCGACCAGATTGACCTGACGATCCTCCAGGCGCAGCTCGGCCGATACGTCGGGATAGCGGGTGAGATAGGCGGAGACGACAGGCCCGACGTGCAGGCGGCCAAACCCCACCGGGGCGGACGCGATGAGGCGTCCCGCCGGCTGCAGGCGCTCGCTCTCCGCGGCAAGCTCCGCCTCCTCGAGATCGGCCAGGATGCGCCTGGTCCGTTCGAGATAGCGCCGACCGGCGTCGGTCAGTGTCACCGAGCGGGTCGTGCGCTGCAGCAGCCGCACCCCGAGATGCTCTTCGAGCGCGGCGATCAGGCGTGTCACCGCCGACGGCGACAGCTTCATGCGCCGCGCCGCCGGCGCAAAGCCGTTCAAATCGGCCACCGTCACGAAGGCCTGCATGGCGTCGATGCGGTCCATGGCATCATTGCAGCATCTGCAATGATCCAGTGTCAAGGCGCCCGATTATTTCCGGAGGGGATCGGGAGCATATTGTCGGCATGGCGGCAGGCACTGCCGCAACGACAAGGAGTCATCACGATGACCCAGACAACTCTCCGCCCGCCCGGCGACGTCATGTTCTCCCCGGCGGCCAAGGCGATCCAGGCGCGCAAGGGTTCGCGCGACAGCTATGCCCATGTCGAAGCGACCCGCGGCTTTCGCCACGAGGTCGACGCCGACCTCGCCGGCCGTCTCGCGGAGGCGACGAGCTTCTATCTCGCCACCGCCTCGGCCGATGGCCAGCCCTACATCCAGCATCGCGGCGGGCCGAAGGGCTTCCTCAAGGTGCTCGACAGCCGGACGCTGGCATTCGCCGACTTCAGCGGCAATAAGCAGTACATCACCCAGGGCAACCTGTCGGAGAACCCGCGCGCCTATATCTTCGTGATGGACTACGCGCATCGGCGCCGGGTGAAGATCTGGGGCACGGCGCGGGTGGTTGAGGACGACGCCGCGCTGACGGCGTCGCTGATGCCGAGGGGCTACAAGGCGCGGCCGGAACAGGTGATCCTGTTCACGATCGAGGCCTGGGACACCAATTGCCCGCAGCACATCCCGCAGAAGTTCGACGCGGCCGACGTCGCGGACGCGCTGGCGGTGCGCGATGCGAGGATCGCGGAGTTGGAGGCCGACGTGGCGCGGTTGAAGGGCGAGGGCTAGCACCCGTCGGGTTTAGCGTCTTGGCCGTCATTCCGAGGCGATCGTCAGCGCGCAGCGCGCGCTGGCGATCGAACCCGGAATCCCGTGGTTGTTAGCAAAGGACGCAAGCCAATCTCGAGGTTCCGGGTTCAAGGCCTGCGGCCTTGCCCCGGAACGACGGTGGCGGTGGCACGAGTCCTCACGCTGCCTCGGCCGCCCTGCCCCACTCGAACTCCGGGAAATACGTCGTCATCATACGCTCCGCATAGGCGACGAGATTATCGAAGCCTTCCGTCCGCCGGCGCAGCTCGGACTCGAAGAACGGCGTGAGGATGCCGGCGATAACGGCGAAGGCGGTTGCGTCGGTGCCGCAGGGGCGGTCGCCCATCAAATAGGGCCGGTTGCCGAGCTGCACCGACAATGCACGCAGCGAGCGCGCGGCGAGGTCGATATCCTCGTCGGGCGCGTGGCGGCCGAGGCCGGAGATCAAATAGTTCTCGGCGACGCGGAACTGCGCGTCCTCGCGCAGCTTCTCGCGCTTCTCCGCCGGCACGCCGTCGAAGAAATGCGCCGGTCCCTTGGCGAAGTTGACCGGATCGACCCAGCGCGCGCCGACGAGCGCGAAATACAAATGATGCTCGATCATGCGCTCGAACGCCCAGGCCTGCGCCCGCGCGCGCACATCGAGACCGTGATCGAAGTCGAAGCCGTATTTGCGCTCGATATGGGCGCGGATGAAGGTGGAGTCCGCGATCAGCTCGCCGCCATCGTCGACGAAGGGCAACTGCCCCTTGGGCGACGCCGGCGGCATCGCCCGTTGTTTCCGATAGGCGAGACCCGCCATCTTCAGCTGCACCTCCGTCTTGGTGACGAAGGGGCTGATTTCCGGCAGGCCGAAGCCCGCGCCCAAACCGAACAGCGTGATCATGACAGCACTCCCGACTTCCTGAGCAGTCGGCGGACGCTACGAACATGCTGCTGCCACCATGCTGTCAGCAGCGGCAGTAGCGTGGTGGCGAGGCCCAGGCCATAAAACATCATCATCGACATCACCCCTTCAATCCTGTTGTTGGCCCGTTATAAGGACGGGCTGCTGCCAACATCGTGTCAGCAGCGGCGGGGTGATCGCTTCCGCGGGGACACACCATGAGACGCGCCGACCGGCTGTTCCAGATCATCCAGGTGCTGAGACGCACGCGCCGTCCGCTGACCGCGGATGCGATCGCGGCCGAGCTGGAGACGTCGAAACGCACGATCTATCGCGACATCGCCACCTTGATCGGCCAGCGCGTGCCGATCCGCGGCGAGGCCGGCATGGGCTACATCCTGGAGAAGGGTTTCGATCTTCCGCCGCTGATGCTGACGCCAGACGAGATCGAGGCCGCCGTGCTCGGCGCGCAATGGGTGGCCGCGAATGCCGATCCGGTGCTCGCCCGCGCGGCGGAGGATCTCATGGCCAAGATCGCCGACACCGTGCCGGAACGCTTGCGGCCCTTCGTTCTGGAGCCGGCCAGCCGCGCGCCACGGCCCTGGACCCGCGAGCCCGACCGCATCGACATGTCGCGCACGCGCTCGCAGATTCACGAGGGCCGCAAGATCAAACTGCGCTATCGCGACGAGCAGGGCCGCGACAGCGAGCGCGTGATCTGGCCGATCGCGATCGGCTATCACGACGCGGTGCGGATTCTGGCCGCCTGGTGCGAGCTGCGCCGCGACTTCCGCAGCTTCCGCACCGACCGCGTGGTCGAGGCGGACTATCTCGACGACAAATATCCCGAGCGGCGCGAGGCGCTGCGCGCGAAATGGCGGCGCAGTCTGGTGTGGGAGGTTCCCAAGGATGTCTGACGATGTCGACCCCAGCCCCTGTCAGAGCTGCGGCGCCTGCTGCGCCTATTCGTCGAACTGGCCGCGCTTCACGATCGAAGAGGACGACGCGCTCGACCTGATCCCGGCCGAACTGGTCAACGATCGGCTATCGGGGATGCGCTGTGAGGGCGACCGTTGCTGCGCGCTGGACGGCGAGATCGCGCGATCCGTCGCCTGCCGGATCTATGCGATCCGCCCCGAGGTGTGCCGCATCTGCATGCCGGGCGACGACGAATGCACGATGGCGCGGCGCAAGTTCGGACTCGCACCGCTGGTCTGAAGAGATTGAGGGCGTCTCAGGCCGTGACCGGATCGAGCTCGTCGTCGAGATCGTCCTCGAACGGCTTCATCACCGACAGCGGCTTCGTGGACAGCGAGATCGGCTTGCGGCTCGACGCGGCGACGGCGGCGCCACCCCGGGCACCTCGCGATTGCGCGTAGAGCGCCGATCCGACCCGGCCGCCAAACTGCGACAGATCTTTCTCGGTGCAGGTCGAAGCGATCGTGATCGCCAGCCCGTGCAGATGCGTGCGCCTGTAGCAGAACAGCGCCAGCATGGCGCGGACGTCGGCGGAGACGCTGTCCACGAGGGCGGGCAGCCCGTTGGCATCGGCGCGATAGAGCTCCCCGAGCAGGTCCTCACCCACCGGGCAGGAGTCGGTGTCGAACGCGTCACGGCTAGGCAGCACGGTCTTGATTCCCATGAGGGTGAACATGCCGCGCGAATCGCTAACGTCCGGTTAACCAAACCGAACGATCGCCTGTTCCTCAGCTTGACAGAGCGGCGCAGGTGCTGCGCCACCGCAAGCGCTCACCCGTTGGCGGCCATGAAGATCGACAGGCCAAATCCCGTGAGATGATGCAGCGCCTGATCGACGCCGATCAGCGTCCAGAACCAGGGATGCTCGAGGGTGATGCCGAAGCGCGACGAACAGATGCCCTTGATGCGATCGATGGTGATGTGGACGGCGAAGTCGATCACGGCCACGAACCAGAATTTCGGCGCGACGATCAGGATCAGCACCATGGCGACGGCGAGATGGATGAGGCAGTGCACCAGAAGCGGCAGCGCCCAGCCTTTCCGCTGGTCCTTGCCATAGGCCATCCAGGCATTCTGCAGCACGAAGTCGCCGATGATGTGCTTGAAGGTGAGCAGCAGCATCCAGCCGACCAGCGCAGCAACCGGGATCTGCGACGACAAAGAGGGAAAAGACAAAGCTGACGCTCTCGCTACGACTAACCCTTGGACGCACCGAGAACTGGAGGCGTTCAGCGCAATCTGATGAGAATACCCGGCCAATTCGACGCGTATGCGACGCTTATGACATCTCTGGTGGCGAATTGCACGCGAAAGGGAACCTCGGATCGCACTCCGCTACCCCTCGGTACGTCTCCGCCAACAATAAGGTTACCCCGCCCGGGCATGAGTCGGGGCACCTGATCCGGCGGCGGCGTCACTCCGCAGCGCTGGTGCTCGGAACCGCCAGGGCCCGCGCCCGGATCTGGGCGATCGTCCGCTTCAGCGCACCATGCCCCGGCTCGGCCAGCGCGACCGCACGGGCCTCGGCAATCGCCGCGGCGAGATCCGGAATCGGCAGCACGCCGTCGAAGGTGGGCTTGGCGAGACCGTCGATGATGGCGTGCCAATCGGCGAGACCCTGCCGGTAGCCGTCGCCCTGCCCCTGGATCATGGTTGCCGTCGCGATCACGGCCGGCGCCGCTGCGGGCTGCTTGTCCAGCGCCCGCGCGATCATGTGCAGCCAGCGCTCGGCCCAGGCGCGCTCCTCGGCATAGCGCACCGACTGCAGCCGCCAGCGCCGCAGCCCGGCGATCATCTTGAGGCGGCGCACCGCGAGCCGCGACCGGACGGAAAAGCGCACCTTGACCCGGCGCCGGCCGAGCCAGCCCACCTGCTCGAAGCCCGTCAGCATCGATTCGGCGATCGACTGCGGCAATGCGCCTAGCAGCTCGTCGAGCCGAAACCGCCTGACATCGTCGGTCTCGCGGCCGCCGGGCCTGCGCCCGCTGCTGAGGCTCATCAACCTGAGCTGCGCGATCCGGATCGGGTCCTCATAGGCCATCCGCGCGGCGAGCAGCTGGGCGATCTCGCGCAGAATGGCGGGATCGAGGTTCGATCGGCGTACGAAACGCTTGATGCGGTCGACATAGAGCTGCGCGTAGGCTCCCCCCTGATACTCCATCAGCAGGTGGATGCCCTCGCTCACCGCCTCAGCAGCCGCGTCCGGCAACCCCTCCGGCAGAAAGGGCGGCTCGCCGTCGTGCTCGCCGATGAAGTCGGCGAACAGGTATCGCAGCGAAGACCGGACGCTCTCCACGGTGCCTCGAACTCCCTCGGATCACGCCGACTTGGCCACGGGCGCCTGCGCGGCGGTCTGCTGCGCCAGCCGGCGTTCGAGCGTCTCGATGTTCTGGAACAGCCGCGCGCTGGCCAGGCGCAGGAAGTAGAAGGCGAAGGCAGGGTTCTGCACGTAGAGCTGCTCGACCTGGTCGTAGGACACCGACAGGATCAGCCCGCCCTCGACGCATTCCAGCGTCTGCGTGCGCGTATTGGACGGCGAGATCATGCCGAACTCGCCGACGATGGCGCCGACCGGAAGCTCAATGCCCGACTCCACCAGGCGGAAGCGGCCGCTGACGATGTAGTACATGCTGTCGGCCTTCTCGTCCTTGTAGAACAGGACTTCGCCCGGGCCGCATTTGCGCTCCGTCATGAACGGTTTCAGCCATTCCATGGAGAGGTCGCTGTTGACCGACTGCTTCACGTCGCGGACGAGCTGCAGCATCTGGTGCAGCCGGTAGCTGTTGAGCGGCAGCAGCACGCCGTGCAGGATCAGGACGGGATAATTGTGCATCGGGATGGCGGTCGCGATCAGGACAATGTTGGTGAGAATCGCGAAGACGCGCAGCGGAATCATCGTCCGCATCGACAGCGTGGCGACCACGAAGATCGATGCGAAGAGGCTGCCGGCGGCGCCTGCATGTTCGACCAGGTGAGACGTATCCATTGGGATCAACCAGACCCTTGCTGCTCGAGGCGGACGGACGCTCGCCGGCCGCGTCTTGCCCAATTTGGCGTGTGCGCGCCGGTCTCTGATATACGGCGAACGGACGACGATTGAACCGGTATTTGAGTCGCGCCCGCAAAATTCCCGCGCGCCGCCAGGCGGCCGAGCCGCCCGACAAAAGCCCTGCAATCACCCTCCCGGCATCGTTGACGCAGGTTCCCCGGTCGGGGCACTTTGCCGGCGCCACCTTCCCAATCCCTCCTCAGCCGCAGGCATCTCCATCCGATGGCCAAATCGCCGTTACCTCCTGCCCTGGCGGCGTTCGTGGCGGCAACGGCCAGGCGCGACATGACCGGAGTGGCCTATGCAGTCATGCTGCTCGGCAACGCCGCGATGGTCCTGCTGACGTTGGACGCGGCCTATGCGGCCGCGCACGGCTGGATCTACGCCCTGTTATGCGGATGCCTTGCCTTCTTCGTCGCCGAATGGGGGATCCGGGTTCAGGCGGCCGTTCGGAAGCACCAGGCGACCGCCTACCTCACCTCGGGTCGCGGCCTGGTGGACGCGGCCTCCGCGACCGCCGTTCCGATCGCCTTGGCCGCGGGGGTCGAACCGCGTACCGCATGGCTGCTGGCGTTCGCCTGGGCGCTGAAGGTGATCCCGGGCGTGCCCGGCCTGCGCCGGCTCCGCCGGGTGATGGTGGTGGAGGCGCGCCCCCTGCTGTCGGTGCTGGTGCTGTTCCTGCTGGTGCTGTTTCTCGGCTCGGTCGCGGAATACACGCTCGAACATGACGTGCAGCCGACCACCTTCGGCACCATCCCCTCGGCGATGTGGTGGGCCGTCGTCACGCTCACCACGACCGGCTATGGCGACGTGGTGCCGATCACCCCGCTGGGGCGGACGGTGGCCGCGATGGTGATGATCTCGGGCCTTGGCGTGTTCGGGCTCTGGACCGGTATCCTGGCGACCAGCTTTGCCGCCGAGACCCGGCGCGACAATTTCTTGAAGACCTGGGAATTGGTCAGCCGCGTGCCGTTCTTCGCCAGCCTCGGCCCTTCCACCATCGCCGACGTCACCCAGATGCTGCGCACCATCGACCTGCCGCCCCGCGCGACCGTGATCCGCAAGGGCGAGCCGGGCGACTGCATGTATTTCATCGCGGCGGGCGAGGTCGAGGTCGATCTTCCCGGCAAGAAGGTCAGGCTCGGCGAGGGCGCGTTCTTCGGCGAGATGGCGCTGCTTGGGAACAATCTGCGCTCGGCCAACATCAGCACCACCAACCTGTCGAAGCTGCTGGTGCTCGACCTCGTCGATTTTCGCGTGCTGATGGCACGCCATCCCGATCTGGCGCGGAGCATCGATGCCGAAGCCCAGCGCCGCGCCTTGGAGAACAGGACATGAGTGATCAGAACAGCCCAATCGAGGACGCGCCGAGCACGCCGGTCCTGACGATCGAGGGCCCGCGCGCCACGATCCGGCTCAACCGTCCCCGCCATCTCAACCGGCTGCAGCCCGAGGATCTCGGCGCGCTGCTCGATCTGTTCGACCGGATCGAGGCGGATGCGACCTTGCGGGTGCTCGTCCTGACCGGCACCGGACGCGCCTTCAGCGCCGGCTTCGACCTCGGCGCCATCGGCGCGGCGCCCGGCAGCGACACCGACGGGCGTTCCACGCCGGCCTTCGAGGCCGTGGTCGACCGGCTCGAGGACCTGACCCTGCCGACGATCTGCCGGATCAATGGCGGCGTCTATGGCGGCTCGACGGACCTCGCGCTGGCCTGCGATTTCCGGATCGGAGTCGACAGCGGCGAAATGTTCATGCCGGCGGCCAGGCTCGGGCTGCACTACTATCCGAACGGCATCAAGCGCTACGTCTCGCGCCTCGGCGTCGACCATGCGAAGCGCCTGTTCCTGACCGCGGAGAAGATCGACGCCGCCGAGATGCTACGGATCGGCTATCTCACGCGCATGGTGCCGGCCGACGGCCTCGATGCGGAGGTCGACCGTCTTGCGACGATCCTGGCCGGCAACGCGCCACAGGCAATGCGGGGCATGAAGCGCGCCATTAACGAATTCGCGCGCGGCGCGCTCGACGATGCGGCGGCCCGCCGCAGGCATCAGGACAGCACCACCGGGACCGAGATCAGTGAAGGCATGAAATCGTTTGCAGAGAAAAGGCCGCCGCGATTCTGAGCGCCGTCGAGCTACGCGTCGGACTCATTTTGCATGCAAAGGCCTGTATCCAGCCGGTGTGCGGACACACGCTCAGCGAACTATCGACGTAAAGCTCCAATTTGCGGTTGACAGCCTTTTGCCCGTGGCTAGCTTGAACCACCGGCGGAGAAATTCACATGCAAGTGATGGACGCGTATTGGGGGCGACGAGCACTGGACTACGTCGATGCGATCGAAGCGTCGAAGACCAGCGCGAGCGTCCTCTCCCAGTTCGAAAAGATGATCGGCGATCTGGGATTTCACGCCTATATCATGGCCGGCGTGCCCGCCCCGGGGCAATCCTTGCAGCAGACCATGCTGGCGAATGGTTGGCCGCGTGAATGGTTCGACATGTACGCGCGGGAACAGTTTCACCGCTGCGATCCAATTCCGCGGCACTGCCTCTCCACATTGAATCCATTCGCATGGTCGGAAGCCCCCTATGACCGGCAGGATGAGCCGGGCGCGCATGAGGTGATGATGCGTGCCAAGGACTTCCGATTGAACGAAGGCTTCTGCGTGCCCATCCACTATGACGACGCCGTCGGCGCCGTCAGCGTGGCCGGCGAGCATCCGAACCTGGCGCCAGACGCGCGCGGCGCGCTGCATCTGATCAGCATCTTCACCCACAGCAGGCTGCGCGCGCTGGCGCGCACCGCCACGAGCAACCCGACCCGGCGGCTGTCACGGATCGAGGCCGAGGTGCTGAGCTGGGCGGCGCGGGGCAAGACCGCATGGGAGACCGCGCGCATCCTCGGCGTGTCCGAGCGCAACGTGCGCTGGCACCTCGAAGAGGCGCAGCGCAAGCTCGCGACGAAGAACAAGACGGCGACGGTTGCGACCGCGCTTGTCAACGGCGAGATCACCATCTGATCTGGCGTTTTTGCCACTGGATCAATCGAAGCGCATCGGCAATCTGCAGACCCCATATTTGTTCAGACGACCGGGGGTTTCGATGCCTGAGATTCATGTCGTTCGAAAAGATAATCGCGCGCTCTACGAATCATATTTCGATCCGTATTATCGGCTGCGTCACGAGATCTACGTCAAGCAGCGCAAATGGATGGCCCTCGATCGTCCCGACGGCCGTGAGATCGACCAGTTCGACACCGATGATTCCGTCTACCTGTTCTGCATCGACCATGGCCAGCTGATCGGCGCGATGCGCGCGGTGCCGACCTTGATGCCGACATTGATGAGCGACATCTTCCCCTATCTCAATCTGCGCGGCCCGATCCAGCGCCCGGACGTCTACGAACTGTCGCGGATCTTCGTGATCCCAGAGCGGCGCGGCGAACATGCCGGACCGCGAATCGACATGCTGCTGCTCACCGCCATCATGGAATATGGCATCTCGATCGGGCTGACGGCGTTCTCGATCGTGCTGGAAAGCTGGTGGCTGCCGCGATTCGAGAAATGCGGCTGGAAGGCCAAGCCACTCGGCGTGCCTCATCTGATGGACGGGATGTCAGTGATGGCCGTCCTGGTCGATTGTGATGAATCGACCTGGAAATCGCTATGCAAGCAGATCGGTCTGAAGCGGCCGACATTGACCTGGCGAGGGCTCGAGGACGTCAACCGCCGGGCCCTGCCGGATATCTTTCTTCATCTTCCAGCAGCCGTTCAGCCAGCGCAATGAGCTGCTCCCGATGCCGCGTCAGCCTGAGCTTATGGAATGCCTTCAAGAGGCGGTGACCAAGGAGCGTCGCCTCATCCACCTCGAGCGCGTAAAGGTTGGACGGCGTGTTCATGGAATCCATCGCTGACACTTCAGGTTTCGAGCCGTGACTGAACCTTCAATCGAGAAGATCATCGAGCGTCTACAATTCTGCATCGTTGATGCTCGGGCGATGCAACTCAAAATGTTAGAGAGGATTTTGTCAATATCATTGCTCGAGGCCCATGAGCTCAAGGAAAAATGCGCGCCGAAGCCGAGTAGCAGCAACCACTAGGTCTGCTGCGGCAAGTCTCACGCAGGAGACGTGGCGCTTCGCCCGCGGCATCCTCCGACAACGCCTTGATTCCAGGACAGCTTTGAATGCGAACGCCGGCGCTTGCATGGACGCCCTGTCGACAGCCGCACGCGAACGACACCCAGGCGGGCACAGTGTGGCGCCGATGTCGCTTGTCAAAAAAGTAAACGCAGAAGGCAATTTCGAGGTGCGATGGGCCCGGCTTCGCCTGGGCCGGAGCACCGAGTCCCGCCAATCGGAACTCGCACTCGGCTTTCGGACCATCATCGCCGCTGCGTCGCGCGGCCGCTCGGGTCAGGTGCCGTCGTCGTGAAAACGGACGGTGTCGGCCACCGTCGCCCGTTCGGTGCGGTAGGAGTTGGCCTTGTGGCCGAGATCGGGATAGCCGAACGAGATGCCGCAGACGATCCTGCGATCATCGCCGAGCCCGAAATGCCGGCGCACCAGGTCGGAATGAAAGGCCAGCGCGGCCTGCGGCACCGTGGCCACGCCGAGCGCCTGCGCCGCCAGCATGAAGCTCGTGACATAGCCGCCGCAATCGATCGCGCCATAGGTGCCGAGCGCCTCGTCGCTATGGATGATCGCCACATGCGGCGCGCCGAACAAATTGTAGTTCTCCAGCGCCTGCTTGGCATATCCGGCCTTGTCGCCCCTGGCGATGCCCAGCGCATTATACAGCTGGAAGCCGCTCTCGCGCCGCCGCTCCAGATAGACGCCGTTGTATTCACGCGGAAACGGAAAGTCGCCCGACGCCGGCTTTCCGCTCGACGCCGCCGTGTACATCACCTTGCGAAACGCCTCGGTCGCCGCGCCCGATGTGATCTCGACCCGCCACGGCTGGCTGTTGCACCACGACGCGGTCTTCTGCGCGGCAGTGAGGATGCGCTCGATGATCGCGCGCGGCACGGGATCGGCGCGGAAGCTGCGGCAGGAGAACCGCGCGGCCATGAGGTCTTCGAGGACGTTGATCGCGTCTTGCTCCGGCTTCGGCGCTGCTGCTGACATCATGACCTTCCTGGATTTCGATTGAAGCGCACGCGCGCTCCCCCTTCCACACCAGTCATTCCGGGGCGGTCGCGAAGCGACCGAACCCGGAATCTCGAGATTACAAAAAGAGCGGCAAGCCAACCTCGGGATTCCGGGTTCAAGGCCTTTCGGCCTTGCCCCGGAATGACGGCGTGTGTGGCTAGCCGCGTCCCTTGGTCGGCACCTTGTTGAACGGCACGTCCTTGTCGACGCGGATGTCGCCGGGCAGGCCGAGCACGCGTTCGGCGATGATGTTGCGCAGGATCTCGTCGGTGCCGCCGGCGATGCGCATCGACGGCGCGGTCAGCAGCATCTGCTGGAACTGGCCCTGCGTCTCCGCCTCGTCCGCGCCGGTGAGCACGCCAGCCGCGCCTTCGAGGTCCATCGCGTAGCTCGCGATGTCCTGCAGCATGACGCCGGCGACCAGCTTGCCGATCGAGTTTTCCGGGCCGGGCCGATCGCCCTTGGACAGCGCCGAGATCGCGCGGTAGCTCGTGTACTTCAATCCGCTTGCCTTCACAGCCCATGACGCCAGCTTGGAGCGCGTCGCGCGATCGTCGATGGCGAGACCGTTGTCGGTCATCAGGTTGGCGCAGAACTCGAACATCTCGGGGAAGCCGGTCGCGAGCCGCGCGCCGATCGACATGCGCTCGTTCATCAAGGTCGTCAGCGACACGTTCCAGCCGTCACCCACGGCGCCGAGGCGCTGCGAGTCCGGGATCACGACATCCGTGAAATAGACCTCGTTGAACTCCTGCATGCCGTTGGCCTGCTTGATCGGACGGACCTCGACGCCGGGGCTCTTCATGTCCAGGAAGAACATCGTGAGCCCCTTGTGCTTCGGCACGTTGGGATCGGTGCGCGTGATCAGCAGGCCATAGTCCGAGTAGTGCGCGCCGGAGGTCCAGATCTTCTGGCCGTTGATGATCCAGTCGTCGCCGCGCTTCTCGGCGCGGGTGCGCAGTCCCGCGACGTCGGAGCCGCCGGCGGGCTCGGAGAACAGCTGGCACCAGATCTCCTCGCCCGAGGCCAGCTTCGGCAGATAGCGGCGCTTATGCGCCTCGCTGCCATAGGCCATCACGGTCGGGCCGCACATGCCTTCGCCGATCTGGAACGGCTGCGTCAGCTTGCCGTAGACGCCCTCCTCCTGCTGCCAGATCACGCGCTCGATCGGCGTCGCGCCGCGGCCGCCATACTCCTTCGGCCAGTGCAGACAGGCCCAGCCGGCATCGGACTTCTTCTTCTGCCAGGCCTGGCCCACCTCGACGATGTCGGCGTGCTTGAGCCGGATGCGCCCGAGCGAGGAGCTCGCGAGCTCCTCCTCCAGCTCCTTCGGCGCATTGGCCGCGACCCAGGCGCGCGCGGTGTCGCGGAATGCGGCTTCCTGCGGAGTGTCGTCGAAGTTCATGCCCTGACCCTCACTTGATATGCGTAGGGCGGGTTAGCCGAAGGCGTAACCCGCCGCTTGATTGACATCGATGAAGCCATCGGCGGGTTACGCTGCGCTAACCCGCCCTACGACTTCGTTGAATATCTCTCCTCATGGTGAGGAGGCGCCCCTTGGCGCCGTCTCGAACCATGAGGCCTGTGATGTCGGCCTCATCCTTCGAGACGCTGCTGCGCAGCTCCTCAGGATGAGGGTCTACGCCCGTCCCTTGGTCGGGACCTGGTTGAACGGCAGGTCCTTGTCGACGCGGATGTCTCCGGGCAGGCCGAGCACGCGCTCGGCGATGATGTTGCGCATGATCTCGTCGGTGCCGCCTTCGACGCGGGTGCCGGGCGCGCGCAGCAGCATCGCCTGGAATTTGCCGGCGACGTCAGCCTCGGGGCCGCTGAGCACGCCGGCGGCGCCCTGCAAATCCAGCGCATAGGTCGCGACGTCCTGCACCATCGAGCCCGCGACCAGCTTGCCGATCGAGTTCTCCGGCCCGGGACGCTCGCCCTTCGACAGCGCCGAGATCGCGCGCATGCTGGTGTATTTCAGCCCGCTCGCCTTCACCGCCCAGTTCGCCAGCTTCGAGCGCACGTTGCGATCCTCGATCGCGGGGCGATCGTCGAGCATGATGTTGGAGCAGAAGTCGAACAGTTCGGGGAAGCCGGTGGCAACGCCGGCGCCGATCGACATACGCTCGTTCATCAGCGTGGTGAGCGCGACGTTCCAGCCGTCATTGACGGCCCCGAGCCGCTGCGAGTCCGGGATCACGACGTCGGTGAAATAGACCTCGTTGAAATCCGAGTGGCCGCTGGCCTGCTTGATCGGGCGGACCTCGACGCCGGGGCTCTTCATGTCCAGGAAGAACATCGTGAGGCCCTTGTGCTTCGGCACCGTCGGATCGGTGCGCGTCAGCAGGATGCCGTAGTCGGAGTAGTGCGCGCCCGAGGTCCAGATCTTCTGGCCGTTGATCACCCACTCGTCGCCGCGCTTCTCGGCGCGGGTGCGCAGGCCCGCCACGTCGGAGCCGCCGGCGGGCTCGGAGAACAGCTGGCACCACACCTTCTCGCCCGAGGCGAGCGGCGGCAGATACTGCCGCTTGTGCTCCTCGGAGGCGTAGGCCATCACGGTCGGGCCGCACATGCCGTGGCCGATGATGAACATCGCGGAGAGCTTGCCGAACGGCCCCTCCTCCTGCTGCCAGATCACGCGCTCGATCGGCGAGGCGCCGCGGCCGCCATATTCCTTGGGCCAGTGCAGGCAGGCCCAGCCGGCGTCGGCCTTCTTCTTCTGCCAGGCTTTTGCGACCTCGAGAATGTTGGCGTTCTTCAGCGCGGTGCGTCCGAGCGAGGACGCGCGCAGTTCGTCCTCATACTGCTTGGGCGCGTTCGCGGCGATCCAGGCACGCGCCTGGCTGCGAAACGCGGCCTCCTGCGGGGTGTCATCGAAGTTCATGGTCTAAACCCTGCTGTTGTAGCAATTGACCCGTCAATTTCCACATCGTCATTGCGAGCGAAGCGAAGCAATCCAGTGCCAAACGAAGATTCTGGATTGCTTCGTCGCCGGAGCCTGCCATCGGGCTCGCCGGAGGCGAGACCCGGTGGGCTCCTCGCAATGACGACGGCACATTCAAGCTTGGCTCACGCCGCGTTGCGCTTGCGCATGCGGTCGATCAGCTGGTCTTCCCAATAGGACAGGCTGCCGAGGCCGAGCGCGAGCGCGTTGGCGCGGCGGTAGTACATGTGGCAGTCGAACTCCCAGGTGAAGCCCATGCCGCCATGAACCTGAATGTTGTTCTTGCCGCAGTGCTGATAGGCCTGCGTCGCGCTGATGCGCGCCGAGGCCGCGGCCTCCGGCAGTTCCGGCGCGTTGGTCGACAGCGCCCAGGCGCCGTAATAGGCGTTGGAGCGCGCGAGCGTCGCCGAGACGTACATGTCGGCGAGCATGTGCTTGACCGCCTGGAACGACCCGATCGGCCGGCCGAAGGCGATGCGGTCGAGCGCGTAGTCGCGGCCCATCTCCAGCGCGCGATCGGAGCCGCCGACCTGCTCGAACGCCGTCAGCACCGCCGCGCGGTCGAGCACCTGGCTGATGATGCTCCAGCCCTCGCCGGCCGCGCCGAGCGGCTCGGCCTTGCAATTCGTGAAGGTGAGCTCGGCCTGGCCGCGGGTCGGATCGAGATTGGTCAGCGCCTTGGCCTCGACACCGCCGGCCTTGGCGTCGACCAGGAACAGCGAGATGTCGCTGTCGCGTCCGGTCGATGCGGTGCGCGCAGCGACGATGATGAGATCGGCGATCGCGCCGTCGGCGACCGGCTTCTTGGTGCCGTTGAGCACGCCGTTGCCAGCTTCGAGCTTGATCGCCTTCGGCGACGGATTGCCGGTACCCTCGAACAAAGCGAGCGTGCCGATCGTCTCGCCGCTCGCGATCTTCGGCAGCCAGGCCTGCTTCTGCGCATCGCTGCCAGCGAGCATCAGCGCTTCCGCCGCGAGATAGACCGTGGACGAGAACGGCACCGGCGCCAGCGCGCGGCCGACTTCTTCTGCGATCACGCAGAGTTCGAGGTGGCCGGCGCCCGCTCCGCCATATTCCTCGGGGATGGCGACGCCGAGAAAGCCCATCTCGGCAAAGCCCTTCCACAGCGCGCGGTCATAGGTTTCCTTGCCGTCGAGCACGACGCGCACGGCTTTCGGCGGGCACTTCTCGGCAAGGAATTTCCGCGCCTGGTCCCGCAGCTGTTTCTGGTCGTCGGAGAAATCGAAGTTCATGTATGTCACTCGCCTTGGAAGTCGGATCTAAAGTTGCCGTCATTCCGGGGCGCGCGGAGCGCGAGCCCGGAATCCATACGCACGATCGTGGTTATGGATTCCGGGCCTGCGTGCTTCGCACGCATCCCGGAATGACGAATGGAGAGAGTGGGACCTCATCACAGCACGATCACGTCGCTGTCGGGCGTGGCAGCATAGAGCCGCTCGACCAGCGCGGCGCGGCGTTCGAGGCCGGCGCGCTGGTTGATGTAGCCCTTGTCGGTCAGTTCATGGCCGTCGATCGACGGTGGCTCGGCCATCAGCATGGCGCGGCCGATGCGCCGGCTGCTGGCGCCCTCGCAGTCCTTGTTGTGCGCCTGAAGGCCGCGGCGAACGCAGTCGATCACCGCAGGATGCTTCACTACATCGTCGAACGTCGCCTCGGGATTACCGACCAGTTGTCGGCAGGCATGCAGGTTCGGCCATGCCAACAGGCCAATGAACTCACGGTCTTGTCCCGCCACCAGGGCGTCATGAATCGCCGGCGTCGCCGCCGCGATCGCATCGGTGCGCAGCGAGCCCACATGGACGAAAGTGCCGGTGGTCAGCTTGAAGTCCTCGACCACGCGGCCGGCGAAAATGATGCCCTGCGCGGGATCATTGGGATCGACGAACACGCCGGCGTCGCCGATGCAATAGAAGCCTTCGTCATCGAACGCCTTTGCCGTCAGCTCGGGCTGGCCGAAATAGCCGGGCATGACGTTGATGCCGCGCAGGCGCAGCTCGTATTTGTCGCCGGTCGGCACCATCTTCAGCTCGACGCCGGGGAATGGCAGGCCGATCAGGCCGACGCGCTCGGTGTTCCAATAGGTGCCGGTCGAGGTCGGCGCGGTCTCGGTCGAGCCCCAGCCGGTGTAGAACACGATGCGCTCGCCGGTGGTTTTCACGGCCAGCGCCTGCATGCGCTCGTAGAGATCGTCCGGCAGCCGCGCGCCGCCATAGGCCATGATGCCGAGATCCTTGAAGAAGGAGCGGCACAGCGCGTCGTCCTTCTCCATCGCCGCGGCGAGCGCGGCGTAGCCGGCGGGAACGTTGGCATAGTAGGTCGGCGACACCTCGCGCAAGTTTCGGAGGCTCTCCTCGAACATCCCGGGCATCGGGCGGCCGTCGTCGATGTACAGCGTGCCGCCATCGATCAGCAGCGGGTTGAACGCCGCATTGCCGCCCATCGTGTGATTCCACGGCATCCAATCCAGGACCGTGGAGATCGGCGCACCCGGCGCGCGCGGGCGCGTCTGCATCATCATCGCCGCATTGGCGCACATCATGCGCTGGGTGTTGATGACCGCCTTGGGCATCCCGGTCGAGCCGGAGGTGAACAGCAGCTTGCCGACGGTGTCGGGCGTGATCTGCGCGATGGAGGCATCAACGTCGTGGGTCGCGGGCGTTGCAGCGAGGTCAGCGAAGCTGATGCTCGGAATGCCCTCGCAGGGACGCGCGACATGAACCACGGTGACGCCGTCGAGATCGAGCGCCTTCAGCGCCTTCTCGAAGGTCGGGCCGTCCTGCACCATCACGACGCCGGGCTTCACCAGGCCGAACAGATATTTCAGCTTGAGATGATCGTGGCTCATCAGCGAATAGGCCGGCGATACCGGCGCCGCCGGGGAGCGCGCCTGCATCGCGGCGAACGTCATCAGCGCATGCTCGATGGAATTGCCGGAGAGGATCGCGACCGGACGGCCGTCGAGCTTCAGATTGAGCAGGCCTTGCGTCAGTCCGTCGACGGTGCGCTTGGCCTCCGCATAGGACAGCTTTCGCCATTGCCGCTCCGGGCCGGTGCGCTGCGCGAGCCAGGTCCGCGTCGGCGCCTCCTTGGCCCAGCGCGCGAGCGGCGCGGCGAGATGCGGCTCATAGGCCTGCAGCGGAATCCGCGACTTGATGACGATCACGCCATCCGCGCGCCTGTCGACATCGATGTCGCGCGCCAGCCAATTGACCTTGCGGAATGCCGGCTTCTCCAACACCTTCGCTGCCGTCCCGTCCATTTTGCGTCTCCCGAAATATCGTCCTTTGCGGATCTTGATATCTAGCGGTTGGTATAGACCGGCTTGCGCTTCTGGAGAAAGGCTTCAATGCCTTCCTTGAAATCTTCCGAGCGGCTGCACAGCACCTGGTTGCGGTCTTCCATCGCGATGACAGCCTCGATCGATGAGGCATCGACGCTCATGTTGAGACATTCCTTCGACAGGCGGAGCCCGACCGGCGAGGCCGTCATCATGGCCTCGATGATCGGCGCAGCGGCGTCATCGAGCTGATCTTCTTCGACGATCTCCGACACCAGCCCGACCATCAGCGCGCGCTCGGCGCCGATGAAACGTCCGGTGAGAATGAGCTCGGAGGCGACGGAGACGCCGACGAGGCGCGGCAAAAAGTAGCTGGTGCCGATGTCGCAGCCGCCCAGACCGAGCTTGATGAAGGCGCAGTTCATGCGGGCCGAGCGCGTGGCAATGCGAATGTCGGCGGCGAGCGCCAGCGCGAAGCCGCCGCCGGCGGCCGCGCCTTGCACCAGCGCAATGATCGGCTGCGGACAGCGCCGCATCAGCATCACGATGTCGGCGATGCGGCGTTGCGAGTCCAGGGATTCGGTCACACCAGGCGGCTCGTTGACGCCGCCGCGCCGCTGCATCGCGGCCTTGAGATCGAGGCCGGCGCAGAAATTCTTGCCCGCGCCCTTGAGCACGACGACGCGCGTGGTGCGATTGCGCTGCAGGCTTTCGAAATAGGTATTAAGCGCGTCGATCAGCGCGGGATCGAGCGCGTTCAGGCTTTCCGGACGATTGAGCGTCACCCGGTCGACACCGTTGTCGTGCTCGATCAGCAGCGGTTGGGACATGGCGCGCGCTTTCCTCACCGTCATCCCGGCGAACGCCGGGATCCATAGCCACCGGCTTCATTGGTTAGGGCGCGGCGTCTGCCAGAGTGCTTCTCACAGACGCCGCGGAGTATGGGTCCCGGCTCAAGGCCGGGACGACAGCGGAGGTTGCCGTCAGCGCGGGGCCATGCGGATGGCGCCGTCGAGGCGGATGGTTTCGCCGTTGAGCATCGGGTTCTCGACGATGTGGACGGCGAGGTTGCCGTATTCCGAGGCGTCGCCGAGGCGGGCGGGATGCGGCACCTGGGCGCCGAGGCTCTTGCGCGCTTCTTCGTTCAGGCCCATCAGCAGCGGCGTCAGGAACAGGCCGGGCGCGATGGTGTTGACGCGGATCTTCTGGCTGGCGAGATCGCGCGCGGCCGGCAGGGTCAGGCCGACGACGCCGCCCTTCGACGCCGAATAGGCGATCTGGCCGATCTGGCCTTCATAGGCCGCGACGCTGGCGGTGTTGATGGCGACGCCACGCTCCTCGCCGATGGGCTCGGCGGTGACCAGGCGCTCGGCGAACAGGCGCAGCACGTTGAAGGTGCCGATCAGGTTGACGTTAATGATGCGCGCGAACTTCGCCAGCGGATAGACGCCGTCCTTGCCGACGATGCGCTGCGAGCCGCCGATGCCGGCGCAGTTCACCAGCACACGGGCGACGCCGTGCGCGGCCTCGGCCTTGGCGATGCCGGCCTTGACCTGCTCCTCATTGGTGACGTCGGCATGCAGGGCGACGCCCTTCAGTTCGGCCGCGACCTTCTCGGCATTCTCCAGGCTCTGATCGAGCACGGCGATCTTGGCGCCCTTCGCGGCCATGGCGCGCGCCGTGGCGGCGCCGAGACCCGAGCCACCGCCGGTGATGAGAACGGCAACGTTGTTCAACTGCATGGTTAGGTTTCCTCCGTGGATGTTTCTTGTTGGCGGCAAGGAGCGAGCGGCAAACACCTACTCGCCATTCGCCCTCTTCAATATCCCGCCGCAGATCAGCGCCTCCATGTGGGCGATGTACTGGCGGCAGACTTCGTCGGTGACAGGGCCGACGCCGATCGCGCGCGACATGGCGTGGCGGCCGAAGAACAGGTGATCGCAGGCGCCGATCAGGCTGGTGTAGAACAGCACGGGATCGACGGCGCGGAACTCGCCCTTGGCGATGCCCTCTTCGATCAGCCGGCGATGGAATTCCAAGAGCGGCGCGACGAAGAATTTCGATACCTCGTTGGCGGCGTCGGCGCTGCTCTCGTGCAGGAGATAGTGGATCAGCCGGTTCATGTAAGGAAACCGGTGATAGGCGCGGATGATGCCGCTGATGTGCAGCTTCAGCTTGGCGGTCGGCGGCAGGGGCTGCGCCAAGAGATATTCGAGATTGGCGACCTCAGTGGCCGCGTCGCGCGCGAGCAGCGCCAGCAGCAGGCCGTCCTTGTTGCCGAAATGGTATTTCACCAGCGCGGCGTTGGAGCCGGACTTTTGGGCGATATCGCTGAGCGAGATCTCGATCGAGGACCGCTGGATCATCAGCTCGCTGGCGGCATCCAGCAGCTTTTCCGCGGTGGCATTCCGCCCCACGGCAAGCTTCTCCGGCGCGCTGGTCTGCAGCTGAGGTCCCAAAACGGTGCCCACCTTGGACGTTTCCCACCTGATTGTTGGGGCCAGATAAGCCGAAGCCGGAGGCGATCTCAAGAGTTAATTGATCGATTGACTAAAGCTCAATCGCGCATTTAAATCCCTCCCAATCAACGAACCAAGTCTAGGGAGGAAACCTCATGGCGGAAGCCTATATCGTCGCGGCTGCGCGCACGGCCGGCGGTCGCAAAGGCGGGCGTCTGTCCGGCTGGCATCCGGCGGATCTGGCGGCGAAGGTGCTGGACGCGCTGGTCGAGCGCTCCGGCGCCGCGCCGGACCAGGTCGAGGACGTGATCATGGGCTGCGTCATGCAGACCGGTGAGCAGTCGACCAACATCGCGCGCAATGCGGTGCTGGCCTCGAAGCTGCCGGAGAGCGTGCCGGGCACCTCGATCGACCGCCAGTGCGGCTCGTCGCAGCAGGCGCTGCACTTCGCCGCGCAGGCGGTGATGTCGGGCGCGATGGATGTGGTGATCGCCGCCGGCGTGGAGTCGATGACGCGCGTGCCGATGGGCCTGTCCTCCACCTTGCCGGCGAAGAACGGCTTCGGGCACTACAAGAGCCCGAGCATGGAGAGCCGCTATCCGAACATCCAGTTCAGCCAGTTCACCGGCGCGGAGATGATGGCGGAGAAGTACGGTCTCTCGAAGGATGAGCTCGACGAATACGCCTATAACAGCCACCAGCGCGCGATCGCGGCAACGCAAGCCGGGCACTTCAAGGACGAGATCATCCCGCTGCAGATCACCCGCGCGGACGGCTCCACCGACACCCACCACATCGACGAGGGCATCCGTTTCGACGTCAGCCTCGACGGTATCAAGGGCGTCAAGCTGATTGCCGAGAACGGCAAGCTGACGGCGGCCTCCGCCAGCCAGATCTGCGACGGCGCCTCCGGCGTGATGGTCGTCAACGAGCGCGGCCTGAAGTCGCTCGGCGTCAAGCCGCTGGCGCGCGTGCACCACATGACCATGATGGGCGGCGATCCCGTCATCATGCTGGAAGCGCCGCTGCCGGCGACCCAGCGCGCGCTGCAGAAGGCCGGCATGTCGATCGACGACATCGACCTCTACGAGGTCAACGAGGCCTTCGCCTCGGTGCCGACCGCGTGGCTGAAGACCACCGGCGCCGATCCGAGCCGTCTCAACGTCAATGGCGGCGCGATCGCGCTCGGCCATCCGCTCGGCGGCTCCGGCACCAAGCTGATGACGACCTTGCTGCATGCGCTGAAGCAGCGCAACAAGCGCTACGGCCTGCAGACGATGTGCGAAGGCGGCGGCATGGCGAACGTGACGATCGTCGAGCGGCTGTAGCTCTCGCAACACCACCGGTGTCGTCCCGGCCTTGAGCCGGGACCCATAGCCACCGAAATCGATTTTGGGCGAGCTGGAGCCACAGCTCGCTCTCACCACAGGCCCCTGTGGTTATGGGTCCCGGCTCAAGGCCGGGACGACAGCTTTTTCCTAATTTAGCGGTGAGCCCATCATGACCCACCCGTCCATTTACGCCCAGAGCCATCCCGACAAGATCGCCTATCAGATGGCCGGCACCGGCAAGGCCATCACCTATCGCGAGCTCGACGAGCTCTCCAACCAGGGCGCCCAGCTGTTTCGATCGCTCGGGCTGAAGGCCGGCGACCACGTCGCCTTCCTGATGGAGAACCGGCTCGCCTTCATGGAGATCGCCTGGGCCGCGCAGCGCTCGGGCCTCTACTACACCGCGATCAGCCGCTACCTCACCAAGGACGAGATCGCCTATATCATCAAGGATTGCGGCGCCAAGGTCTTCATCACCTCGCCGAAATGCGCCGAGCAGGTGCGCGACCTCGTCACGGCTGACGGCCCGCTGTTCTTCATGGTCGACGAGCCCGAGCCCAGCTTTCGCTCCTGGGACAAGGAAGCCGGCGCGCAGCCCAGGACGCCGATCGCCGACCAGGTCGCCGGCTATGACATGCTGTACTCGTCGGGCACGACCGGGCGGCCGAAGGGCATCAAGAAGGATTTCGAGGGCAACCCGATCGATCAGCCGAACCAGTTCCTGCGCGTGCTCTGCGCCGACATGTGCGGCATGAACGCCGAGAGCATCTATCTCTCGCCGGCGCCGCTGTATCATGCGGCACCCTTACGCTTCAACATGATAGCGATCACGCTCGGCGGCACGTCGATCATCATGGAGCATTTCGACGCCGAGGAGTTCCTGAAGCTCGTCCAGACGTACAAGATCACGCAGTCGCAGCTGGTGCCGACGATGTTCGTGCGCATGCTCAAGCTGCCGGAGGATGTCCGCAAGCGCTACGAAGTCTCCACCCTGAAGGGCGCGATCCATGCGGCGGCGCCCTGCCCTGTCGACGTCAAGGCCAGGATGATCGACTGGTGGGGGCCGATCCTGATCGAGTACTATGCCGGCTCCGAAGGCAACGGCGTCACGGTCTGCACCTCCAAGCAATGGTTGGAGCATCGCGGCAGCGTCGGCCGGGCCGTGGTCGGCAAGATCAAGATCCTCGGCGAGGACGACCAGGAGATGCCGACCGGCGAGATCGGCACGGTGTATTTCGCCGATGCGCCTGTTTTCTCCTATCACAACGACCCGGAGAAGACGAAGCGCGCCTACAATGACAAGGGCTGGTCGACGCTGGGCGATGTCGGCTATCTCGATGCCGACGGCTTCCTGTATCTGACCGACCGCAAGTCCTACATGATCATCTCCGGCGGCGTGAACATCTACCCGCAGGAGACCGAGGACGTCCTGATCACGCATCCGGATGTCGCCGATGTCGCGGTGTTCGGCGTGCCGAACGAGGAGATGGGCGAAGAGGTCAAGGCCGTCGTGCAGCCGCACGACATGGCGCGCGCCGGCAAGGCGCTCGAGGAACAGCTGATGCTGTTCTGCCGCCAGCATCTGTCGCCGATCAAATGCCCGCGCTCGATCGACTTCGAGCCGGAGCTGCCGCGCACCCCGACCGGCAAGCTGGTCAAGCGCCACCTGCGCGAGCGCTATTGGCCGAAGAAGGGCGCGGCGTAGCTACAAGCAACGGAGTCGTCCCGGCCTCGAGCCGGGACCCATAGCCACCGTTGCAAGTTTTGCGAAGGCTGGAGCTGCCAGCACGCCTTCCCACGTTATCCTGTGGTTATGGGTCCCGGCTCAAGGCCGGGACGACACTGATGAGGGCCGCGATGATCTTTCCTTCCTCACTGCCACCGCTCCCTCTCCCTCCCACCATCCGCTCCCGCTTCGTCGACGGCATCAACGGCTTGCGCATGCACGTGCTCGAAGCTGGCTTCGAGACGCCCGGCCGGCCATGCATACTGCTGCTGCACGGCTTTCCCGAGCTCGCCTATAGCTGGCGCAAGGTGATGCCGGCGCTGGCGGCGGCGGGTTACCACGTGCTGGCGCCGGACCAGCGCGGCTATGGCCGCACCACCGGCTGGAGCGCCGACTATGACGGCGACCTCGCGCCGTTCCGCTTCACCAATCTGGTGCGCGATGCGCTGGGCGTCGTCTATGCGTTCGGCCATCGCCACGTCGCGGCGGTCGTCGGACATGATTTCGGCAGCCCGGTCGCGGCGTGGTGCGCCCTGATCCGCCCCGACGTGTTTCGATCGGTCGTGATGATGAGCGCGCCGTTCCCGGGCCCACCGGCGGCACCGTTCGACACCGCTGACCATGCTCTCGCTCCGTCCGAGGATCCCGTGCATCGCGAACTGGCCGCGCTATCTCGGCCGCGCAAGCACTATCAATGGTACTACTCGACGCGAGAGGCCAACGCCGACATGCATCGCGCGCCGCAGGGTCTGCATGCTTTCCTGCGCGCCTATTATCACCACAAGAGCGCGGATTGGCCCGACAACAAGCCTGCGCCGTTGCAGGCATGGACAGCGAGCGAGCTGTCGAAGCTACCGACCTACTACGTCATGGACCTGGACAAGACGATGGCCGAGACCGTCGCCGAGGTGATGCCTGACTCTGCGACGATCGCGGGCAATCGCTGGCTGCCGGATCATGAGCTCGCGGTCTACGCCGCCGAATATGAACGGACCGGCTTCCAGGGCGGCCTGCAATGGTATCGCTGCGGCACGTCAGGCCTGTTCGACGCGGAATTGCAGACATGGTCCGACCGCACCATCGACGTTCCGTCCGCATTCATCTCAGGGCTGCAAGACTGGGGCATCTACCAACGGCCCGGCGTGCTTGAAACGATGCAGTCCCGCGTGTGCACCAACATGATCCTGTGCGAGCTGATCGATCGCGCCGGACATTGGGTGCAGCAAGAGCAGCATGACAAAGTCAATGAGCTCCTGTTCACGTTCCTGAACAAATCGACAGCCTGATTTTGGACGCGTTGCGGCCTCACCAGGCGAATCGAGGAACGAACATTCGGGGTGCGACGTTTTGGCATCCGGGCGATGCGCATCAGGAGATGAATTCATGGATAAGAAGATCGCAGGCTTGTTGGGCGCGGTCGCCGCTGTCGGCGCGCTCGGCACGGGCCAGGCGTCAGCGGCTCCGGCCCCCACCGACGTGCTGAAGGCCAATTCCTACGCCGATCTGCTCGAGCCGATCCCGAATGCGGCCAAGGTGCTGCAGGCGCTCGACGAGCAGGCGCCGCCGGAGGCCGAGCCGAAGGTGCAGTTGGCGCAGTGGTACCATCACCACCATCATCATCACCACCATCACCATGGCTACTGGCGCGGCTATGGCTACGGCCCCGGCTATGGATATGGCTACGGTCCCCGGGTCTATGTGGTGCCGCGCCGGTACTACCATCACCACCACCATCATCACCATCACCACTGGTACTACGATCGCTATTGATCGTAGCAAGGTGAAGGCTGAGGGCGCTGACCATGAGGTCGGCGCCCTTTCGTTTGAGAAAGCGCTGAATAAGGTGCTGCCGCATCGCGAGGCTGCAGCTTGTTAGTCCGTCATGGTCGGGCTTGTCCCGCCTGCGCGACCGAAGCCGCTTCGGCGCGGCGAAGGCCCGGGTATGACGACGCGGAGAGAGGAGAGCGCAAAACTTCCAGGGCCGTATGCGATCGTCCTGCTTTCCTTTGGCGCGGGTCTCAGGACTTGCGCGCCTTCTCCTTCGCCGCGCGGTGGAGATGGCGGTAGGTGCCGTCGAACACGGTGTCGGTGCTCGACACCCATTCGGTCTCCTTGGCGAGCACCGGACGGCTGGCGTGGATGCGGCGCGACTGCAGCTCGCGCTCGGCGGCCTCGTCGGGGCTCATCGGCTCCACCGTGAAGTTGGCCTCCTCGGGAATCACGATCACCTGCGCGAACGGCTCGCCCGGACGGAAGATATGCGTGCGCCCCTCGGCCGGCGCCTTGAACACGCAGAAGAACAGCATCGGCCAGAAATTGCGCACCAGCGCCGGAACCGCGATCGGGCAGGTGTCGGTGCGGTCGGTGTAGAAGCGCGGATGCGGCTCGGTGCGGATCGCAAAGCCAGGCGGCACCTTGAGATCGATCAGGATCTGATAGGTGTAGAACGCATCGCCGAAATTGCGGAACGGCGGCCATTGCAGGCTCGGGCTCGGCGGCTCGCCCCAATCGCCCGACAGCTCCAGCTTGCCGTCGCGCGTCGTCACCTGCAGCTCGAAATCATACGGATAGAACAGCTCGATGCCGTATTGCGCGCCTTCGGAGAACGGCACGCAGTGCCAGACCTGCTCGTGCGAGCCATTCGCGCGCGGCTGCCGCTCGCCGGCCCAGCCCGGAATATCCATCCTGGTCCGTCGCGGCGCCAGTCTCGGATCATTCAGCCGGTATTTGACGCTGGTCATTGGAACTCCTTAGGTAGCCAAGCGGAAACGCGAACCGTGAATTTGCCCAGGGGTTCCCTGACTGGGGCCTGAATGCGACCTCACGAAAACGTTTCGCGACCACCGCGCGGCGGCAGTTTGACCGCGCTGCGGCAAAACCATATAGCGTTTAGAAACGTTCTAAACTCGACTGCGTTGAGAACGGCAATCCGGGGACCTTGGAATGAAGAATTTCGCCGACCTCACCGAGCGCGAGATCCTGGCGATCGCGATCTCGGCCGAAGAGGAAGACGGCCGCATCTACATGAGCTTCGCGGAAGACCTGGCGGAGCGGTATCCGGATTCGGCGAAACTGTTCGAGCAGATGGCCGAGGAGGAGAAGGGCCACCGCCACATGCTGCTCGAGCTCTACGAGGAGCGCTTCGGCAAGAACCTGCCGCCGATCCGGCGCGAGAACGTCAAGGGCTTCATGCAGCGCCGGCCGATCTGGCTGACCAAGAACCTGTCGCTCGACGCCATCCGCAAGGAAGTCGGCACCATGGAATTCGAAGCCGAGCGCTTCTATGCCAAGGCCGCCGAACAGGCCAAGGACGTCGGCGTGCGCCGGCTGCTCGGCGATCTCGCCGAGGCGGAGAAGGGCCACGAGAAGGTCGCCGCGCAACTGACCGACAAGATCCTCAGCCCGGACGTCCGGGACAAGGAAGACGAGACGCGGCGCCGCGTGTTCGTGCTGCAATATGTGCAGCCGGGTCTCGCCGGATTGATGGACGGATCGGTCTCCACGCTGGCGCCGCTGTTCGCGGCCGCCTTTGCCACGCATCAGAATTTCCAGACCTTCCTGGTCGGCCTCGCCGCCTCGATCGGCGCCGGCATCAGCATGGGCTTTGCCGAGGCGCTGTCCGATGACGGCTCGCTCACGGGGCGCGGGTCGCCGTGGCTGCGCGGCGCTGTCTGCGGCGCGATGACGACGCTCGGCGGCCTCGGCCATACGATGCCCTATCTGGTGCCGGACTCCTGGCCCAACGCGTTCTGGATCGCGACGGCGATCGCGTCTCTCGTCGTGTTCTTCGAACTCTGGGCCATCGCCTATATTCGCGCGCGCTACATGGACACGCCGTTCATGCAGGCCGTGTTCCAGATCGTGCTCGGCGGCATCATCGTGCTGGGTGTGGGAATATTGATCGGCGCAGCCTAGCATCGCCTCGGCAGGCGGAACGTCCAGCCACGGCGCCGATTGCGCCCCATCGATCGCAACGGAAGGCTCGTGATGACACCACGCCTGCACTACGGCACGCCCGCGAAGGTCCTGCATTGGCTGGTGGTGGCGCTGCTCGCCATCCAATATCCGATCGGCTGGCTGATGCCCGACCTGCACGCCAACACGCCGCCGGGCGCGCCGATGATCCTGCACGTCTCGTTCGGCCTCACCATTCTGCTGCTGATCGTGCTGCGCTTTGTCTGGCGGCTCACCCATCCCGTTGCGCCGGAAGGCTCGCTGCCGGCGTGGCAGCGGCTGAGCTCGGAGGCGGTGCATTGGATGCTCTATGTGATGGTGCTGGCGACGACCATCACCGGCTGGCTGTTTGCTTCCTATCGCGGCTGGAGCGTGTCGTACTTCTATCTGTTCCAGCTGCCGATGCTGGCGGCGCGCAATCCCGCCGGCAATCGCACCATCGACGGGCTGCACCAGGCGTCGGAGTGGCTGCTGCTGATCCTGATCGTCGTGCATGTCGGCGCGGCGCTGGCCCACATCTTCGTTTATCGCGACCGCGTCATGCAGCGCATGCTGCCCGGTTGACGGCGCGCCCTCCGCAATTTCGATCAAGCGCCTGCCGCGCACCTGGGGTAGAAAGGAACCTCCACGCGTACGGGGAGCAGGACCTTGGCTGCATCGCAATGGACGTTCGCAACCGCCGTCGAGACGGCAAAAGCTCTGGAACATCGAGAGGTCTCATCGGTCGAGCTGACTCAGCTCGCGATCGACCGCATCCAGCGACATGACGACAAGATCAACGCCGTGTGCGTGCGCGATTTCGACCGCGCGCTGGAGGCCGCCCGCGTGGCCGACGCGCGGCTGGCACGTGGCGAGCGCGCCCCGCTGCTCGGCTTGCCGCTGACGGTTAAGGAATCCTACAACGTCGCCGGCCTGCCGACGACCTGGGGCTTTCCGCAGCAGAAGAATTTCGTCGCGGCCGAGGATGCGCTGACGGTGACGCGCGTGAAGGACGCGGGCGGCATCGTGCTCGGCAAGACCAACGTGCCGCTCGGGCTCGGCGACTGGCAGAGTTACAACGACATCTACGGCACGACGAATAACCCTTACGATCTCGGCCGCACGCCGGGCGGCTCGTCCGGCGGATCGGCGGCGGCGCTCGCCGCCGGCTACGGCTCGCTGTCGCTCGGCTCGGATATCGGCGGCTCGCTGCGGGTGCCGGCGTTTCATTGCGGCGTCACCGCGCACAAGCCGACCTATGGCCTCGTGCCGACGCGCGGCCACACGCCGCCGCCGTTCCAGCCGCTGCCGAACGAGGCCGACCTCGCCGTGGTCGGCCCGATGGCGCGCTCGGCGGCTGATCTGTCGCTGCTGCTCGACGTGATGGCCGGCCCCGATCCGCTCGAAGCGGGCAAGGCGTATCGGCTGGAGCTGCCGCCGCCGCGGCATGCGCGACTGCAGGATTTCCGCGTGCTGGTGGTCGCTAGCGATCCGCTGCTGCCAACCGACAGCGCCGTGCGCGGCGCGATCGAGCGGCTCGCGGCTGATCTGGCGAAGGCCGGCGTCAATGTCGTGAGGAAAAGCCCGCTGCTGCCGGACTTCGCCACCACCAGCCGGCTCTATATGCGCCTGCTGCTCGGCTTCCTCGGCGCGACCATGCCGCCGCAGGTGCATGCCGAGGCCAGCCAGGCCGCCGCGCATTTGCCGAAGGAAGCGATGAGCCTCGCGGCCGAGCGGCTGCGCGGCCTCACGCTCAGCCATCGCGACTGGGTGCAGGCCAACAACGCCCGCTTCGGCCTGCGCGCGCAGTGGCGAGCCCTGTTCGCGCAGTTCGACGCGGTGATCTGCCCGATCATGCCGACGCCGGCATTTCCGCACGACCACTCGCCGGATCAGCGGGAGCGCCGCATCAAGATCGATGGCGTCGAGCACGACTACAACGACCAGCTCGCCTGGCCGGGCATCGCCACCCTGCCCGGCCTGCCGGCCACGCAGATTCCGCTCGGACTCGCCGACGGCCTGCCCGTGGGCGTGCAGATCGTCGGCCCCTTCCTCGAAGACCGCACGCCGATCAAGCTCGCCGAACTGATCGAGCGCGAGTTCGGCGGCTTCACGCCCCCACCGCTGTTTGCGGATTAGTCCGGTCTTCGAGTTATTCGGCGGCGTCTCACCCAACCTCTCCATTGTCATGGCCGGGGTTGACCCGGCCATCCATCGTTCGGGAGAGGATGGATGCCCGGGTCGAGCCCGGGCATGACGAGCAACTGATACGCAGGCCGCCACGTCTCAGCCACGTCACACGTGACCAAGCCCCCTACGCATCGAACATGATCACGCTGCGCAGCGTCTTGCCGGCCTTCATGTTGGCAAAACCCTCGTTGATCTCGGACAGCTTCAGCTTGGCGGAGATCCAGTCCTCCAGGTGCAGCTTGCCGCGCAGATAGAATTCGACCAGCCTGGGCATGTCGACGCGGAAGTGGTTGGAGCCCATCGACGAGCCCTGGATGCGGCGCTCGCGCAGGAAGTCGAAGCCGTGCAGCTCGATCTTCTGGCCAAACGGGATCATGCCGACGATGGTCGCGGTGCCACCCGGCGCCAGCATCGCGAAGGCCTGCTCCGCGGTCTCCTTGCGTCCGAGCACCTCGAAGGCGTGATGCACGCCGCCCCTGGTGAGTTCGCGCACCTGCGCCACGACGTCGCCATCGGCCGGATTGATGATGTCGGTGGCGCCGAGCTTCGTCGCAAGCTGCAGCTTGGCGGGGTTGGTATCGATGGCGATGATGCGCCCCGCGCCGGCGATCTCCGCGCCGTTGATCGCCGCCATGCCGACGCCGCCGCAGCCGATCACCGCGACGGTTTCGCCGGCCGTCACCCGCGCGGTGTTGACGACCGCGCCATAGCCGGTGATCACACCGCAGCCGATCAGCGCAGCGAGCTCGAGCGGCATGTCCTGGCGGATTTTCACGATCGCGTTCTCGTGCACCAGCATCTGCTCGGCGAAGGACGACAGATTGAGGAACTGGTGCAGCTTCTCACTTCGTCCCCACGACAGGCGGTTGGCGGCACCCGGCAGCATCTTCACCGTGGTGTCGGTGCACAGCACCGGCCGGCCCGTCGTGCAGTTGTCGCAGGTGCCGCAGAACACCGACAGGCAGGTGACGACATGATCGCCGGGCTTCACATAGGTGACGTCGGAGCCGACCTGTTCGACGATCCCTGCCGATTCATGACCGAGCACGGCCGGCAGCGGATGCGGATAGAGCCCTTCGATGAAATGCAGATCCGAATGACAGAGGCCGGCCACGCTCGTGCGGATCAGCACCTCGCGCGGGCCCGGCTTAGGGACGCTGATGTCCTCGATGACGAGCGGCTTGTTGACCTCCATCAGCACGGCGGCTTTCATTGACGTTCTCCCTGTTGTTTTCTTTTGCTACTCATCTGTTTCGACGCACTCGCCGCGCTCCCTCTCCCCGTCCTTCACGGAGAGAGGGTTGGGGTGAGGGGCAGCCGCACGAGTGGTGCGAATTAGTAAGACCTGTACCCCCTCACCCGGATTGCATCTGCCGATGCAATCCGACCTCTCCCCGCCCTAGCGAAGCTTCGCTTCGCCCTGGCGGGGCGAGGTAAGAACCGCGCCCGCGGCAACCACCTTGCTCATCACGACCATCCGACTGAAAGCAGCCTACGCCGTAGCTATCAGTTCGCCAACCTCCGCCATGGTCGCATCGTGCTCACCGAGCAGCAGCGTGGCAATCGTATCATCCGTCTTATTTTCCGCGAGCCGGAACGGATCTGACGGCGTCAGCCGATGATCAACAACCAACTTCGCCAGCAACAGCCGGCGTGCATCGCCACGCATCGCGTGGATGCGCGCGCTTTCCCAGGTGAGGGAGACGGCGCTCGCCGTGTGATACAGCAGGCTGGTGGCGCGGCGCGACTCCGCTTCGTTGTCGGCACGACCTGCCACCTCACGGGCAAAGCCGACCGCGCGATCGACAAGTCGATGCAGCTGATCGCGCCAAGCCTGCGGCACGGCGGCGCTGTCGTCGAGCCGCGCATGCAGATCGGCTGCCAGCGCCGCCTCCGCACCATGACGGCCGACCGCGCGCTTGAGTGCATCGAGCGCGACGATGTTGCCGGTACCTTCCCAGATCGAGCCGAGATGCGCATCACGCAACAGCCTGGAGGTGGCGAACTCTTCGACATAGCCGATGCCGCCGCGCATCTCCAACGCGTCGCCGCAGACCTTGCGGGCATCGCGGGTCGCGCGGAATTTCAAGGTCGGCGTCAGGATGCGCAAGAGCGCAGCGGCATCCTGGCTGCCGCCCTCGGCACGGTCGAGCGCATCGGCGGTGAGGAAGCTCATCGACAGCGCCTGCTCGGTCGGCAGCAATATCTTCAATAGTTGGCGACGGCCGAGCGGCAGGTCGACGATCCGCTGTCCGAACACGACGCGGTTGCGCGCGACCGTGATCGCATCATGCCAGGCGCGCCGCATCAGCGCCGTCGACTTGACGCCGTTGGACAGCCGCGAGGAGTTGACCATCTCGGCCATCTGCACGAAGCCGCGGTCGAGCCGGCCGACCGCGTAGGCGATCGCGCCCTCCAGCTTGATCTCACCCGACGCCATCGATCGGGTGCCGAGCTTCGCCTTCAAACGGACGATCCGGTAGCGGTTCTGGCTGCCGTCGTCGAGGAAGCGCGGCATCAGGAACAGGCCGACGCCGCGCGTGCCGAGCTCGGCGCCTTCGGGCCGCGCCAGCAGCATCACCACTTTCGCATCGGCGTTCGAGCAGAACCATTTCTCGCCGTGCAGCCGCCAGTGATCGCCCTCAGGCACGGCGACCGTCGTCAGCGTGCCGACATCGGAGCCGCCCTCCTTCTCCGTCATGAACTGGCCGCCCTGGGTCAGCTTGCGCATGTCGGTCTGCGTCAGGCCGTCGAGATATCTGGCCTTGAGCGCCTCGCTGCCGAAGCTCGAAAGCAGCTTGGCGCAGCCGTCGGTGACGTTGATCGGACAGCCGAGACCGAACTCCGCCTGATTGAACAGGAAGGTGAAGGCGTGCTTCGCGACAACAGGATATTTGCTCGGCCAGCCGAGAATGCCCTTGCGGATCGACATTGCGTGAATGCCGAACTCGCCGAACGCCGCGCGCTCCAGCTCGCGATAGGCCGGATGATATTCGATCCACTGCACGTCGCGGCCGAAGCGGTCGCGCTGATGCAGCACGGGCCCATGGCGGTCGGCGAGCCTAGCACATTCGTCGAGATAGCCGCCGGCAAGCTCGCCGAGCCGATCGAGGTGCGGCACCAGGTGACGAAACAGCGCGTCGGGCAGGTGGATGCGCAGGAGGTCCGCAAGCGCGGGATCGGCGCGATAGAAGTTCAGCCCGGTGGTATCGGGCGCCAGCAGCTCCGGCCTCTTCCCGCCCGTCATGACGTCGTCGCGCTTCAGGAACTGGTGCATGAGCGTTAAGCCCCCGTTCGTTTTCTCAAGTCTCTGATGGACTCTTCAGGTTGCATCTGATCGGGTACACCAGTCCCACGCCCGCAGGTTCGAGGGAGCCGGTCCATGACCAATCAGCCGACGGATGTTTATCGCATCTTCGGGGCGGAGATGTCGCCCTATTCGGTCAAGGTGCGATCGTATCTGCGTTACAAGGGCATTCCGCATCAGTGGATATTGCGCAGCGCGGAAACCGAGGCGGAGTTCACCCGCCACGCCAAGCTGCCGCTCGTGCCGCTGGTGGTCGCGCCCGACGAGGTGCCGCTGCAGGATTCGACGCCGATCATCGACGCGCTCGAGCTCGATTTTCCCGAACCCTCGGTCCACCCCGGCGACGTGCTGACCAGTTTCATCTCCGCTCTCATTGAGGAGTTCGGCGACGAGTGGGGCAACAAGTGGATGTTCCACTATCGCTGGGCCGGCGATCTCGACCAGCGCGCCTCGGCCGGGCGCATCGCCCGCATGGTCGCGCCGAAGGCCGCCGATGCCGACGTCGCGCGGCTCGCCGACAAGATCCGCGCGCGCATGGTCGCGCGCCTCGCCTATGTCGGATCGAACGAGGCCAACGCGCCGCAAATCGAGCAGGGCTTCGTCGAGATGCTCGATCTCCTGGAACGTCATCTCGCGCTGAGGCCCTATCTGTTCGGCGGCAGGCCGGCCTATGGCGATTTCGGCCTGTGGGGCCAGTTCTACGAACTCTGGACCGACCCGACCGCCGGCGCCCTGATCGAGGGTCGGGCGCCGCATGTGCTGGCCTGGATCCAGCGCATGCTGTGGCCGCGCGCGGAAGGCGAGTTCGAGCTGTGGCCGGAATTGTCGCTCACCTTGATGCCAATCCTGACACGCCAGGTCGGCGGTCTGTTCATGCCGTGGTCGCTCGCGAACGAGAAGGCGATCAAGGACAGCCGCGCCACGTTCAGCGTCGAGCTCGGCGATGTCGTGTGGACGCAGAAGCCGCAAAAATATCACGCGCGATCGCTGGCGATGCTGCGCTCGAAATACGCTTTCCTGCACGACCGCAGCCGGCTGGACGTGGTGCTGGAAGAGATCGGCTGCCTCGCAGCCCTACAGACCGCCGCGGCCTGAGCTGCGGCAAAATTGTGGGAATGAGTGGTGGGAAGTTGGCTCTCGCCGCACTAGCTTGAGCACAGCGGCCGCGTGGCCACGCCCCCTTCAAGGACATGCCCATGGACATCCCTGCCTACAAGATCGCCCTGATCGTCGGTGCCGGCGAAGGGCTCTCCGCCTCGCTGGCGCGGCTGTTCGCGCGCGAGAAGATCCGCGTCGCGCTGGCCGCGCGCAAGACCGAGAAGCTCGGCGCGCTGTGCAGCGAAACCGGCGCGCGCGCCTATCCCTGTGATGCGACCAATCCGGAAGAGGTCGAGCGGTTGTTCGGCCTCGTCTCGCGCGAGATCGGCGAGCCCGATCTCGTCGTCTACAATGCCAGCGCCCGGGCGCGCGGCCCGCTCACCGACCTCGTGCCGGCCGAGGTGCAGGAATCGATCGCCGTCAGCGCCTTCGGCGGCTTCCTGGTGGCGCAGCAGGCGGCGCAGCGCATGCTGCCGAACAAGCACGGCGCCATCCTGTTCACCGGCGCCTCGGCCAGCGTGAAGGGCTATGCGCAGTCGGCGCCGTTCGCGATGGGCAAGTTCGCGCTGCGCGGCCTCGCCCAAAGCATGGCCCGCGAACTGTCGCCGCAGGGCATCCACGTCGCCCATTTCGTCATCGACGGCGGCATCAAGAGCGCCGCACGGCAGGAGCCGGCCGAGCGCCCGGATTCGATGCTCGACCCCGACGCGATCGCGGCAAGCTATTGGAGCGTGCTGCAGCAGCCGCGCAGCGCGTGGAGCTGGGAGATGGAGCTGCGGCCGTGGGTGGAGACGTTCTGAGTACGCTTGAACATCTGACAACGAAGCAGGCTGCACGTGAATGCGCCCTCTCCCCTTGTGGGAGAGGGCAAGTTTGGCCCGTCCACAAGCGCGGTCGGGTGAGGGGTCTCTCTCGGCAAACAACGCTCGTGGATAGAAACCCCTCACCCGAGCGAGTTTGCAGCACCTTCCTACATGCCCTTTCCCACAAGGGGAGAGGACGCAATCATTGGCATCGCGATCGATCCCCGTGCGTCGTACGTTCTTGCGAGTTTGGCCGCAGCGCTGGAGAGCTGATGACTGTCATTTCATCAAGTCAAGCAAGGCGACATGCACGTGGCTGGCACTTACGCCCTTCTCGAACCGCACCAAAGTCCAATCATCCGCGTGCGGCTGGATCGTGAAGCCGGCTTTCCTGGCCAGCGCGATCATCACGTCGTTGGTGCGCAGCGCGTCGCCTGACAGCGTGACCCCGCCGAGAGCGGCTGCGCGGCGCTCAAGATCCGCGATCAGCGCCGGGCCGATGCCGTGACCCTGCCAGCGGTCATGCACCGACAGGCCGAATTCGACGCGCCCCGTGCTGCGATCCAGAGCATAGCGCGCCTCGGCGACGATGCTCTCGACACCGTCGTGCTCCATCACACCGAACAGGCTGTAGCGATCATTGCGGCCGAGCGCGACGAAATCGTCGAGCACGGCCTTGGGCAGTTCGCTGAGCGCGCCAAGAAAGCGCTTATTCCGCGAGCGCGGGCTCAACGACCGTACGTAGTCCTGCAGCGCCTCGGCATCGCCGGGCGTCACGAAACGCAGCCGCACCTCCTCGCCACGCCGTGTGGTGATGACGTCGGACGCGGACGCGAATGCAGCGATGGCGGGCGTCGACATGGCGGGCTCCGGCGAGAGAGTTGCCGGCGCCCTCCTTTGCGGAGCGGCGCCGGCGGGGCGGGATGAGTGAGGGGCTCAACCCCGCCAGAACGGCTTGTCGATCTCGGCGGCGATGTCGCTGCGGGACAGGCCGAGGTCATGCAGGTCACGCTCCGACCATTGCGCCAGCTCGTGCCTTGTGCGGTAGCGGAACCGCCAGGCGGAGAGCAGCTCGGCCACCCCGGACCAGAAGCCCGGACCATGATGTTTCGTCATTGACGAGGAGACGTAAAGGGACATGAAAGCCTCCTGAAAAGCAGTGAGGCTGCACTATCAAAGGCTTGCTCTTCATCTACAAACGACATTTACTACCGTTTCGGATGAAATAAGCTCATGCTATTGGGAGGCCCTGGATGACCCGGCTGCCGTCGCTGAATGGATTGCGGGCATTCGAGGCTGCGGCGCGGCATCTCAGCTTCACCCGCGCGGCCTCCGAGTTGAACGTGACGCAGACCGCAATCAGCCATCAGATCAAGCGCTTGGAGGACGAACTCGGCATTCGCCTGTTCGTCCGCCAGAACCGCAGCCTCGCGCTGACACCGCAGGCGCGCGACTACCTTCCGCTGGTCCGCGCCGCCTTCGACGATCTCCGGCTGGCGACAGAGCGGCTGGTGCGCAAGGACAATGCGAAGGTGCTGACGGTCTCGACCATCGCCTCGCTGGCCGCCAAATGGCTGCTGCCACGGCTGACCACCTTTCAGGAGGCCCATCCGACGATCGATGTCCGCATCACGACCTCGACCAGCCTGGTCGACTTCCGCAAGGACGATGTCGACGCCGCCATCCGCTATGGCCGCGGCCATTGGCCGGGCGTGCGCGCGGAATGGCTGATGGCGGACGAGCTGTTTCCGGTGTGCAGCCCGACACTGCTGCAGGGACCGAAGCCGCTGCGCTGCCCCGAAGACCTCGCGCATCACACCCTGCTGCAGGCGAGCGGCGGCTATGACGATGATTGGCGGCTGTGGCTCACTGCCGCGGGCCTGCCGGTCGAGATGTCCCGGCAGAGCCGGCTGAGTTTCGACCTGTCGCTGATGACCGTCCAGGCCGCGATCGACGGCCTTGGCGTCGCGATCGGCCGCACGGCCTATGTCCAGGACGACATCGCCAAGGGGCGCCTGGTGGTCCCGTTCAAGATGACGCTGCCGAGCGACGCCGGCTTTTACTTGGTCACGCCCGAGGGCCGCACCGATCCGCCGAAGCTGAAGGCGTTCCGGCAGTGGCTGAAGGGTGCGGCGCAGCAGAACCGCGCGGCAGAGCCGTCACTGCGTTAAGGAATCGACGGAAAATCGATTGGCCGAGGGCCGCCTGGCGTGGCAGATTGCCGCACCTCATCCCCTCGGCCGGCGCAGAAATTCTTCCGCACACGAGCCACTCGACGGTAGGAGTTTCTTCGCGTGTCACCACCCCCCACCCCACCGGCCAACCTCCAATCGCGCATCGGCGCGATCCTGCGCGCCACCAGCGGCAATTTCCTCGAACAGTTCGATTTCTTCCTGTTCGGGTTCTATTCCGATGCGATCGCGAAGGCGTTCTTCCCTTCCGCCGACGAGACCACCGCAGTCCTCAAGGCGTTCGCCGTGTTCTGGGTCGGTGCGCTGATGCGGCCCTTGGGCGCCATCGTGCTCGGCGCCTATGTCGACAAGATCGGCCGGCGCCAAGGATTGATCGTGACGCTCGGAATCATGGCCGTCGGGACCGTGGTGATCGCCTTCTGCCCGACCTATGAAGCGATCGGGATTGCCGCGCCTATCATCGTCGTGATCGGCCGCCTGCTGCAGGGCTTCTCGGCCGGCGTGGAACTCGGCGGAGTGTCCGTCTATCTCGCCGAGATCGCCACGCCCGGCAATCGCGGCTTCTACACCTCGTTCCAGTCGTCGAGCCAGCAGGTGGCGATCTTCGTGGCGTCGATCCTGGGCTACCTGCTGAGCGAATACATTCCGTCGAACACGGTGCTGGATGTCTTCGGCGGAGGCGTCGCCAAATGGCGGATCCCGTTCTTCGTCGGCTGCCTCATCATCCCGCTGATCTTCTTCCTGCGGCGCACGCTCGAGGAAACGCCGGCCTTCCTTGCCATGAAGAAGCATCCCACGGCGAATGAAGTCTTCGCGTCGGCGCTCGCCAACTGGCGGATCGTGCTGCTTGGCATGATGATCGCCATTCTGACCACCACGATGTTCTACTTCGTGACGGTCTACACGCCTCGCTTCGGCAAGGAGCTGCATCTGTCGACGGCTGACGGCCTGCTGGTGACGCTTGCGGTCGCGGTGACCAACTTCATCTGGAACCCGGTGGGTGGCGCCGTCTCCGATCGAATCGGCCGCAAGCCCGTGCTCCTTTTCATCGCCGGCCTCTCGTTCCTCACGGCGCTGCCGGCGCTCTATTGGCTGGTGCAGTCGCCGACCTTCGGCAAGCTGATCGCCGTCGAGATGCTGTTCTCGTTCTACTTCGGCGTCTACAGCGGTGCCATGCTGGGTGCGCTGGTCGAGATCGTACCGGCCCACGTCCGCACCACCTGCTTCTCGATCGCCTTCGCCCTCGCGGCCGCGCTGTTCGGCACGTTCACGCCGCTGGCGTCAACCTGGCTGACCGAAAAGACCGCGCATGCCGAGTGGCTGGGAGCTGCGGTGAAGCCATTCGCCGCGGCCTCGCCGGGGATCTGGCTGATGTTCGCGGCTGCGCTCAGCTTCATCGCCGTCTCCATCGTCTATCGCGGCGGCCAGCAGGCCGTGCAGGCGCGCGAGCCGGTGACGGCCTGACCGGGTTGTTTGTTTACGGCAAGGGCGGCATCATCGGATGCCGCCCTTTTTGTTACCGGTCGGCGCGGACACGAGGATCGCCATGGATGAACTGATCGCCGTCGCCGGCAAGGTTGCCGAGCGGCTCATCGCCCGCAAGCAGACCATTGCGGTCGCGGAATCCTCCGCGGGCGGCCTGATCGCCGCGGCGCTGCTCGCCGTGCCCGGCGCCTCGGCCTACTTCCTCGGCGGCGTCGTGGTCTATACGCGCGATGCCCGCCGCGTGCTGATGGACATTCCGGACGAGGCGATGAAGGGCATCCGCTCGGCGTCGGAGCCCTATGCCGAGCTGCTGGCGCGGCAAATCCGGACACGCTTTGCGACCGATTGGGGATTGTCGGAGACCGGAGCGGCCGGCCCGACCGGCAATCGCTACGGCGATGCGGCGGGACATGCGTGTTTTGCAGTGTCCGGGCCTGCGTCCGCTGTGGTCACGCTGGAGAGCGGCCGCAGCGACCGAGCGGCCAACATGCAGCTGTTCGCGAAAAGTGCGCTGCAGCTGTTGTTGACGAAGCTCGCCGAATAGCCCCGCTGTCGTCCCGGACAAGCCCGGTGAAGCGAAGCGTCGGCGGGCGCCGATCCGGGACCCATACGCCGCAGCAGAAGTGAGGCGCGACGCTGGAGGTCACGAGCATCTCGCGCCACAACGGGGTCCTGTGGCTATGGATCCCGGCGTTCGCCGGGATGACACTGAATGTGTGGCGCCGGATGTGGCCCAGTGAACAGCCGCAGCCCTCACTTCTCCCGGAACGCCCGCATCAGCTGGTCGTGCAGCGGCTTCATCAGATACGAGATGACGGTGCGATCGCCGGTCTGCACGAAGGCCTCGACCGGCATGCCCGGGATCAGCTTGACGTCGCCGAGCCGGGCGATCTCCTCGGGCGGCATCGAGACGCGGATGGTGTAGTAGCTCTGGCCGGTGCGCTGGTCGGTGGTGACGTCAGGCGAGACGCGGCTGACGACGCCGTTCAGCTCCGGTGTGGTGCGCTGGTTGAAGGCGGACAGACGCAGCAGGGTCTTCTGGCCAACCTGAAGCTTGTCGATGTCCTGCGGATTGACCTTGGCCTCGACCTGCAGGTCGTCGCTCTGCGGCACGATCAGCATGATGGTGTCGCCCGCGGTGATGACGCCACCCACGGTGTGGACCGAGGACTGCAGCACCATGCCGTCCTGCGGCGCGCGGATGTCGACGCGGCGAAGCTGGTCCTCGGCGGTGACCTTGCGCTCGACGAACTCGCCGATCTTGTCGGTGGTCTCGCGCAGGTCCTTGGAGACCTCGCTGACCATGTCCTTGTCGATCTGGATGATCTGCAGCTCGGTCTCGCTGATCTTGCCCTTGGCCTGAGCGCGGGCGGCGATGTATTGCGCGCGCTCGCCATTGAGGCGGGCCGTGTCGCGCTCCAGGCTGGTCAGGCGCGACAGCTGCACCAGGTGCTGCTCGTAGAGCTGGCGCACGCCATCGAGCTCCTTCTGCACCAGCGCGATCTCCTGGTCCTTGGCGGCGACCTGCGCCGACAGCCCCTCGATCTCCTCGCTCAGCTGGGCGACGCGCTCGCGGAGCTGGGCCTTCTGGCCGATGCGGCCGTTGACGCGCACCTCGAACAGCTTGGTCTCGCTTGCGGTCAAGCTCTTGACGTCGGGATCGCTCATCCGCTGCAGGATCTGCGGCGGGAACAGGATCTTGGCCCAGCCGCGCTGCTCGGCCTCGAGCCGGGCGGCGCGCGCCTGCAGCGCATCCAGATTCTTGGTGACGATGGCCAGCGACGCCTTGGTCACGGTGTCGTCGAGCCTGACGACGATGTCGCCGGACTTGACCACGTCGCCGTCGCGCGCGCGCAGCTCGCCGACCACGCCGCCGGTCGGATGCTGCACCTTCTTGACGTTGGATTCGACCACGATCTGGCCGGGCGCGATCAGCGCGCCGGAAATCTCCTGCGTGGCCGCCCAGCCCCCCATCCCGCCGGCGACAGCGATGACGACGCCCATGCCGACCAGGAGGTGACGGCGGATCGACTCGCGCACACTCGCCGGCTTGCGCAGGCCTGGAATGGGGCCGGTGATCACCTGGCTGCTCATGACTTCGTCACTCCCGCCTCGGACACGATCTTGATCGGCGCCGGCGGACGCGGCTGCAGCACCTGCGCCAGCACCGTCTCCTTCGGTCCGAACGCCTGGGCGCGGCCATCCTTCATGACCAGCACCTGATCGACCGCCTCGATGCCGATCGGCCGGTGCGCGACAACGACGACGATCGCGCCGCGCGCCCGCGCCGAGCGCACCGCGCGGGACAACGCCTCGTCGCCTTCGGTGTCGAGATTGGAGTTGGGTTCGTCCAGCACGATCAGGAACGGATTGCCATAGAGCGCGCGCGCAAGCGCCACGCGCTGCGCCTGGCCGGCGGACAGCGCTGTGCCCTGCTCGCCGATCTGGGTGTCATAGCCCTCGCGCATCTTGATGATCATGTCGTGCACGCCGGCCTCCTTTGCGGCGGCGATGATGCCGTCGGCGGAGGCCTGCGGATCGAAGCGACTGATGTTCTGCGCCACCGTGCCGGCGAACAGCTCGACATCCTGCGGCAGGTAGCCGACATGGCGGCCGAGCTCGTCCGAGGACCATTGATCGAGCGCCGCGCCATCGAGCCGGACATGGCCGCGCACCGGACGCCAGACGCCCACCAGCGCGCGCACCAGCGACGACTTGCCCGACGCACTCGGGCCGATGATGCCCAAGCCGTTGCCGGCCGACAGCGCGAACGTCACGTCCTGGACGATCGCCTTGGTGTCGCCAGGCGCGACGATCGAGACACCCTCGACCGCGAGCTTGCTGACCGGCGGCTGCAGCAGCGTGGGCGCCGCGCGCTGCGGCATGGTCTGCAGCAGCTGGTTGAGGCGATGCCAGCTCTGGCGTGCCGCGACAAAGCTCTTCCAATGCGCGATCGCGAGATCGACCGGTGCCAGCGCCCGCGCGCTCAGGATCGAGCCGGCAATGATGATCCCGGCGGTCGCCTCCTGATGAATGACGAGATAGGCGCCGACCGCGAGCACCGCGGACTGCAGCATCATGCGCAGCACCTTGGCGATGGCGCCCAGACCGCCGGCGACGTCGCTGGCGCGCTGGTTGCCGGCGAGATATTTCTCGTTGGTCTCGTTCCAGCGCTGCAGCATCCGCCCGGTCATGCCCATCGCGACCAACACCTCGGCATTGCGGCGGCTGGTGGTGGCGAGATCGTTGCGGCGGGCGGCGAGGCCCATCGCCTCCTTGGCGGGCGTGCGGGTGAGGAACTCGGTGATCAGCGTCAAGGTCACCAGGATGATCGCGCCGACCAGCGCGGTGACGCCGAGCAGGACGTGGAACGCGAAGCAGATCGCCAGATACAGCGGCAGCCACGGCAGGTCGAAGAATGCGCCCGGACCCTGGCTCGCCAGGAAACTCCTGATGTTGTCGAGGTCGCGCAGCGGCTGCAGGCCTTCGTTGCGGCCGCCGGCCGACAGCGGCAAGCGCACCACCGTGTCGAACACGCGCGCATTCAGGCTCTCGTCCAGCGCCGATCCGATGCGGCCGAGGATCCGGCTGCGGATCATGTCCAGCGCGCCCTGGGCGATGTAGAGACCGGCGGCGATGATGATGAGGCCGATCAGGGTCGGCACCGAGCGGCTCGGCAGCACCCGGTCATAGACCTCCAGCATGAAGATCGAGCCGGTGAGATACAGCAGGTTGATGATGCAGCTCATCAGCCCGACGCCGATGAAGGCGCTGCGGCAACCGCGCAAGGCATCGCTCAGCTCGGATTGCCTCACGTGAGGTGCGGCCGCCATCACCACCATCTCTTTCGATCAAATGAGCTGCGTGGCCGCCGATCAAAACCAGAAACGGGCGGCAACCAAGGCAAAATATACTGATTCCTCAGGCGAGCGTCCAACGACGCTCAATTCAGCGTAAACGGGCGATATCTCCGATAGGTCTTGCGGCGCTGCGCAAACGTTCAGCGCCGTCGATGCGCGGCCTCAGAGACGTCCGCCGGTGCGCACCAGCCGGACCACCAGCAGCAGGATGATGGCGCCGAGCGCCGAATAAACGATCTCGGAAACCAGGCCCGTCCCGAGGCGGATGCCGAGCCGCGGGAAGATCAGGCTGGCGACGAGCGCGCCGAGCACGCCGATCACGATGTCGCCGATGAGACCGAAGCCGGTGCCGCGCACGATCTTGCCGGCCAGCCAGCCCGCGATCAGGCCGACGAACAGGATGACCAGAATACCTTCGTTCGATACGTGCATGGCGTGTCCTCGACGTGGCTCGGACGGGCGGTCCGGCACGGCGGCACCTTAGCGAGGCGGCTGCGGCGCTTCGACACGCGATGCATGGTTCCCGCGTGCGACCAGCTTGTTTCGCGCGAACCGTTACGTCGCCGCCACACTTGGCGGGGCTTCGGCGAGGACGCAGCGCGCCAGCCGCTGCGGTCCGAGCTCGACACGCGGCGGCAGCGCTTCCGAGCAGCGCGGCTGGGCGTGGCTGCAGCGGGGCGCGAACGAGCAGCTCTGCGGCGCCTGGTCGAGCGACGGCGGCGTGCCGGGGATGGTCTGCAGCCGCTCGCCGCGCTTGGCGCCATGGACGGTCGACGCCAGCAGGCCGCGCGCATAGGGATGGACGGGCTGCCGCACGATGTCGCGCAAGGATCCCTGCTCCACGATCTGGCCAGCATACATCACCGCGACCCGGTCGCAGATCTCGATGGCGACGCCGATATCGTGGGTGACGAAGATGACGGACATGCCGAACTCACGCTGCAGTTCGCGCAGCAGCAGCAGGATCTGGATCTGCACGGTGGCATCGAGCGCGGTGGTCGGCTCGTCGGCGAGCAGAACCTTCGGTCGGCAGGCAAGCGCGAGCGCGATCATCGCGCGCTGCCGCATGCCGCCGGACATCTCGTGCGGATAGGACTCCAGCCGGCGCTTGGCCGAGGGGATGCGGACGACATCGAGCATCTCCAGCGCCCGCGCCATACCCTCCGCGTAGCTCTTGCCTTCGTGGCGCATCACCGTCTCGGCGATCTGCCGGCCGATTGTGTAGACCGGATCGAGCGCCAGCCCCGGCTCCTGAAAGATCATCGACACCGTGCGGCCGCGAAACTGCGACAGCTCCTCGTCGCTCATGGCGAGGACGTCGCGGCCCATCACATGGACCTGTCCTGAGATCTGCGAACGCTTCTTCGGCAACAACCGCATCAGGGCGCGCATGGTGACGCTCTTGCCGGAGCCGGATTCGCCGAGCAGGCCCAGCACCTCGCCGTCGCCGAGCGACAGGCTGACATCGTTCACCGCATGCACCGTGCGCTCGCCGGTGAAGCGGATGGTGAGGTTATTGATCTCGACGAGGTTGGTCATGGTTGAGTTGTCGCTGGTGCAATGAACGCCGCCGGCATGAGTCCTCCGCTGTTGCGGCAGATGCGGTGCAAGCCTCTCCCCGCTTGCGGAGAGAGGTCGGATTGCATCGAAGATGCAATCCGGGTGAGAGGGTACAGGTCTATCCGCGTACACTTCCCGTGCGTCTGCCCCTCACCCCAGCCCTCTCCCCGTAAGAACGGGGAGAGGGAGCCGAGCGTCCTCGCGGTAACGGTGAGGGCTCCAGCACTCATTGCAGCGTCGGCACCTTCGCGTGGAAGTCGGTGGCGCGCTGGAACGCGGCGCCGATCGTGAGGATCGTGGCTTCGTCGAAAGAGCGACCGATCAGCTGCATGCCGACCGGCAGCCCCGTCGACGTGAAGCCCGTTGGAATCGCGAGCGACGGCAGGCCGAGGTAGTTGACCGGCCGCGTGAAGCGGGTGATGCGCTGGATCACGGCCTCCGCGCCCGGCGCGCCACCGACATCGCTGTCAGCGATCGAGGGCGTCACCAGCGGCGAGACCGGCGCGATCACGGCGTCGACACCCGACGTCGCCGCAACATGCGCGGCCAGCGCCGCGCCGCGCCAGCGCAGCGCTTCGAGATAGGCCACGCCGGAGACGGCCAGCGCATTCTGCAGCCGCATCAGCACCTGCGGGCCGTAGTCCTGCGGCCGCTCGATCATCCAGCGCTTGTGGAAGGCGGCCGCCTCGACCGCGAGCACGAGCTGACAGGCGGCGGTGAGCTGGCGCTGGTCGGGCAGCTCGACCTGCACGACATCGGCGCCCTCGGTCTTCAGCACCACGATCGTCGCATCGAGGCAGCGCGCGACCTCGGGATCGAGGTCGTCGACATAGAACGCCTTGGGCACGCCGATCTTGAGGCCCTTCATCGAAGCTCTGACGGCCGCGACATAGTCCTGCACCGGCGCGGCGCTGGCGGTCGGATCCTCCGGATCCGGGCCGGCCATCAGGCCGAGCAGCAGCGCGCAATCCTCCGCCGTCTGCGCCAGCGGCCCAACCGTGTCGAGCGACTGTGACAGCGGCATTGCGCCGGCGCGGCTGACCCGGCCCCAGGTGACCTTCAGGCCGGTGACGCCGCAGAAATTCGCGGGCATGCGGATCGAGCCGCCGGTGTCCGAGCCGAGCGCGGCGAAGGTCAGGCGCGCACCGACCGCCGAGCCCGAACCGGACGACGAGCCGCCGGTGACGTAGCCGAGCTTCCACGGATTGTGCACCGGACCGTAATGCGCGTTGTGGCCGGTCGGGCCGTAGGCGAACTCGGCCATCTGCAGGGTGCCGAGCCGGATCGCGCCGGCATCCTTCAGGCGCTGCAGCGCGGTCGAGGTGGTCGTCGCGACGAAGTCGCGGCGGATCAGCGAGCCGCAGGTCGAGACGTGGCCGGCCTCGTAGTACATGTCCTTGTGGGCGAGCGGCACGCCGTGCAGCGGCCCTTTCGGGCCGTCCTTCGCCAGAACCGCGTCGGCCTCGGCGGCGGCCTTCAGCGCCGGCTCGGACTCGATCGCCATGAAGGCGTTCAGCTTCGGCTGCCACTGCGCGATTCGGTGCAGGCAGGAGCGCGTGACCTCGACGGAGGACAGCTTCTTCTCGGCGATCGCCTTGGCGACCTCGGTCAGCGTCATCAATGCGGGTTCGGTGCTCATCGGCTCACCTTCAGCGTCTGCGCCACGACGTAGCTCGCCGGTTCCAGATCGAACGGCAGCGTCCCGGCGACGGCGGCGAAGCCGTCAAAGGCCGGTCCGATCGACTCGGCGATGCGGGTCGCGACCTCCTTGTCGACCGGCAGGCCGGAGGCCTCCGCGATGGCATGGACTTGCTGGGGCGTGGGTCTGGTCATCTGCGCTTCTCGCTTCTGGTGTCCGTCAGGCCGGTGCACGGCTGTGTCCCGAGCCTGGGATCGCCATGTGGCAGGCGGCCTGATGGCCCATTGTATCCAGCTCCGTCAGTTTTGGCGCGGCATTCGCGCATAGCGCCTCGGCGAACGGGCAGCGGGTGTGGAAGCGGCAGCCGGCCGGTGGGTCGATCGGATTGGGCGGATCGCCGGACAGCGGCGGCGTCTCGGTGCGCCGGTCCGGATCGGAGGACGGCATCGCCGCCAGCAGCGCGCGCGTATAGGGATGCGCCGGCTTGGCCCAGACCTGCTCGACCGGACCGAGTTCGACCACCTCGCCGAGATACATCACCAGCACACGGTCGGAGATGTAGTTGATGACGTTGAGGTCGTGGCTGATGAACAAATAGGTCAGACCGAACTCGCGCTTCAGGTCCATCAGCAGGTTCAGCACCTGCGCCTCGACCGATTTGTCGAGCGCGGAGACGGCCTCGTCGAGAATGACGAGGCGAGGCGAGAGAGCGAGCGCGCGGGCGATGTTGACACGCTGGCGCTGGCCGCCGGAGATCTCGTGCGGATAGCGGTTGGCGAAGGTTTCCGGTCGCAGACCGACCTTGCCGAGCAGTTCGCGCGCCAGCGCGCGGGCCGCGCCGTCGGCCATGCCATGCACCTTCGGCCCGAACGCGATCGACTCCTCGATCGTCAGTCGCGGATTGAGTGAGGCATAGGAGTCCTGGAACACCATCTGCATGCCCCTGCGCAGCTCGCGCAGCGAGATCTCGTGCCCAACTTGCCGGCCGTCGAAGATGATCTCGCCGGCATCGCGGTCCATCAGGTGCATCAGCAGCCGCGCCGTCGTCGACTTGCCGCAACCGGACTCACCGACGATGCCGACCGTCTCGCCCTTGCCGATGTTGAACGAGACATCATCCACCGCCCGCACCGTCTTGCGCGCGCCGAACAGGCCACCGCGGACGGGAAAATGCTTGGTCAGCCCATCGACGCGCAGCAACGGCTGCGCCTTGCCGCCAAGGTCTTCGATCGGCGCGAGACCGGTCACGGTTGCTGCTTCGCTCATGATGCACCCGAACTTACGCGACAGAGACGGTGCGCTCCCTCTCCCCGTTCTTCACGGGGAGAGGGTTGGGGTGAGGGGCAGCCGCATGGGAAGTACCTCAAGTGAGACCTGTACCCCCTCACCCGGATTGCATCTGTCGATGCGATCCGACCTCTCCCCGCAAGCGGGGCGAGGTGCACTGCCGATGCCGCGCGATTGTCGCTCCAAATCAGCATGATCACCATCAGCTCCGGATATCCATCGCGCTGCGCAGGCCGTCGCTCAGCAGATTGAAGCAGATCGACACAGCGAAGATCATCACACCGGGTAGCGCGGCCACCCAGGGATTCACATAGATCGCTGTGCGGAGCGTGTTGAGCATCAGCCCCCATTCCGGCTCCGGCGGCTTGGTGCCGAGGCCGAGGAACGACAGACCTGCCGCGAGAATCATCGACACCGAGATCAGGCCAGTCGCATAAACAAAGATCGGCCCGAGCACGTTGCCCAGCATGTGCGCCCGCATGATCGTGAAGGCATTCGCACCCGACGCCCGCGCCGCCTCGACGAAGTCGCGATTGCGCACGCCCGTGGTGACGCTCTCCGCGACGCGCGTGATCTGCGGCACAAACACGATGGTCAGCGACACGATGGAGTTGGTGATGCCCGCTCCGAGCGCGCCGGAGATCGCGATCGCCAGCAGCACCGAGGGGAAGGCGTAGAACACGTCGATGGTGCGCATGATCATCGTGTTGACCCAGCCGCCGACATAGCCGGCGACGAGGCCGAGCACGGTGCCGATGCCGAAGGCCAGGATCACCGGCGAAATCCCGATCAGGAGCGACAGCCGGCCGCCATAGATCAGCCGCGCCAGCATGTCGCGGCCAAGCTCGTCGGTGCCGAGCGGATAGTTCGGCGTGCCGATGTGGCGCAGGCGGCGGATCATCGAGCCCTGATAGGGATCGGCGAGATGCAGATAGGGCGCGAGCAAGGCGGAGAGAAAGATCAGCAGCAGGATCGCGACGCAGACCATGCTGACCTTGTCCCGGACGATGCGGCGGCCGACGGTGGCCCAATAGCCGCGCGCGTTGGCCATTGGCGCGGCCTGCAGGGACGGGTCGTTGACCGCGCTCGGGGAACTCACGCTCATCGCTAGCCCCGCTTGATGCGCGGATCGATCGCGGCCTGCGCGATGTCGACCACGAGGTTGAGGATGACGAAGAACATCGCCAGCACCAGGATCGTGCCCTGCAGCAGCGGCAAATCGCGCTGGAAGATCGCCGAGTTCAACAGCAGGCCCGATCCCGGCCAGGAGAACACCGTCTCGATCAGGATCGAACCGCCCAGCATGTAGCCGAGCTGCAGGCCCATCACCGCGAGCGCCGTCGGCGCGGCGTTCTTCAGCACGTGGCGGAACACCTGCGTCTCGAGCAGTCCCTTCGCGCGCAGCGCCTCGACGAAGTCCTGGCTGAGGATGTCGCCGGTCAGCGCGCGCACGGTGCGCGTGATGATGCCCATCGGAATGACGGAGGTGGTGATCGCCGGCAGAATCAGGAAGCGGATATGCGCCCAGTCCCACGCCCACGCGCCGGAGCCGGATGGACCGGCGCCGACAGCCGGCAGCCAGTTCAGCTCGACCGAGAAGATGATCACCAGCACCATGCCGAGCCAATAATGTGGCACGGACACGCCGGCGATCGCGATCGAGGTCGCGACCTTGTCGATCCAGGTGTCGCGGAAGTAGCCGGCGACGAGGCCGAAGAACAGGCCGAGCGAGAAGCCGATGATGGCGGCGGCGATCGCGAGCGTCACGGTGTTCGACACGGCGCGCAGGACCTCGGCGAGCACGGGACGGCCGGTCGCGATCGAGCTGCCGAGGTCGCCATTGACCGCGCGCCACAGCCACAGGCCGAACTGCACCGGCAGCGGCTTGTCGAAGCCGTAGGCGGTGCGCAGTTGCTGCGCCAGTTCCTGCGAGGCGTCGGCCGGCAGCACGGCGACGAGGGGATCACCGGGCGTGATGTGAACGAGCATGAAGCAGACGAGCGCAACACCGATGATGATCGGGATCGCATAGACCATCCGCCTGGCAGCATAAGAGAGCACGAGTCACCTTCGGTTGACTCTCCACCGCTGCAGAGAGTCGCGAGAAACAAGCGTCACGAAGAAAGCTCCCCTCCTCCACGCCGCAATCGCGAAGCGATTGTCGGCAGCGGGGAGGGGTCGGGGGTGGGGGTCCCCACGAAGACTGCCGCCGGGGTACCCCCCTCCCCACCCCTCCCCCGCAAGGGGGGAGGGAGCGCAGCGGGGCAAGCGGCGAGATCAGCCTGCGAACGTGGACGAATACTCCACCACGCCAACAACTACTCCACCGAGATCGGCGAGAAGTCGATGAACCAGCTCTTCGGCTGCACCACGCCTTTCACCTTAGGGCTCATCGCGCGCGGGCCGACGTCGTGGGCGACGTAGAGGAAGGCGGCATCATCGACCGACGCCGCATGCAGCTCGGCCAGCGCCTTGTCGCGCTCGGTCGGATCGAAGGTCTGGCGCGCCTTTTTCACCAGCTCATCGAACTTCGGGTTGTTGATGAAGCCCCAATTATTCGACACCGGCGGCGCCATCGACGACTGCAGGAAGCGCACCAGCGCGAAGAACGGGTCCATCGCCGCATAAGTCACGTTGGTGGCGTTGGCGCCGTTGGCCGAGGCATCCTTGGCGCCGCGGCGCCAGTTGGTGAACAGCGTGTTCCACTCGATGACGTCGAGCTTGACGTCGAAATAGCACTCCGCCAGCGCCTGCTGCAGATACTCGTTCATCGGCAGCGGCTGCATCTGGCCCGAGCCGGAGGCCGAGGTCTGCGTCTTCACCTCGAGCTTCTTGTTCGGACCGTAGCCGGCCTCCTGCATCAGCTTCTGCGCGGCCGCCTTGTCGTACTTGATCTCGAAGGTGACGTTGCCGCGCCAGGGATGGCCCTTCTCGAAGGTGCCGCTCGCCGGCACCATCAGACCGGCCAGCAGGCCGTCGCGCAGGCCCTCGCGATCGATGCAGAGATTGGCGGCCTTGCGGACGCGGATGTCGTTCCACGGCGAGCCCTCGATGCGCGAGAACTGCCACGGCCAGACATGCGGCTGCTCATTGGCGTAGAGCTTGAAGCCGCGCTGCTTGATCTCCGGCAGCGCATCCGGCGCCGGCGCCTCGACCCAATCGACCTGCCCCGACAGCAGCGCCGCGGTGCGCGCATTCGCTTCCGGCATGGGCAACAGGATCATCTTGTCGGTCTTTGGGACGCGCGCCTTGTCCCAATAGGCCTCGTTCTTGACGAGCTCCAGCCGCTCGCGCGGCGTGAACTTCGCCATCTTCCACGGGCCTGTGCCCGCGGCGTCCTTGGCGAACGCCGCCCACGCGGCTTGCGACTTCGCCTTGTCATCGGCGCCGGTGGCGGACTCATAGAGCTTCTGCCACTTCGCCGGGCTCGCCATGAACAGATTGGTGAGGTTGATCGGCAGGAAGCTGTCCGGCTCCTTGGTCGTCAGCTCGACGGTGAGATCATCGATCTTGCGCGCAGAGGCGAGCGTCGGCATGCGCGAGGCGGTGACGCCGACCTGGCTCGGATCGAACTGCGGCGCGTCCTGCTTCAGCACCTTCTCGACGTTCCACACCACGGCGTCGGCATTGAACGGCGCGCCATCGTGGAAGGTCACGCCCGGACGCAGCTTGAAGGTCCACTTGGTCTTGTCGGCGTCGTCCACCTTCCACTCGGTGGCAAGGCCGGGAATGACGACGCTCGGCTTGTCCGCGGACGACAGGTCCCACATCGTCAGCGCGTCGTACATCGTGAGGCCGGTGAAGCGGTTCCCCTCAAAACCCTGGTCGGGCTGGCCGAGCGTGCGCGGAATATCGGCGGCAGTCATGCCGATGCGCAGCACCGACTCCGCGCCGGCCTGCGCCGGCAGCATGAGGATGGCGGCGCTCGTCATCATCGCGGTCGCAACGGCCGCGCGCTTTTTCAGTGAGGTCGCAAGACGCAAAAGCACGATGGAGATCTCCGATCAGCTGGCTAATTTCTGGGCAGCATTATGCAACGCCTATGCCAGCGGTGCTCCCAAGCGCCCGCCTGCGACGCGTGGTCACAACCGTTTGTGCTCAAACGATCCCGCCGGAGGGCTTGGCACCCGTATTGCAGGTTTGGCGCGTCGAATTTGATCCGGTTTTTACGGAGCTTCACACTGATGCGTATGAAATTGTCCTTGCTGGCGACTGCGCTTGCGCTCGGCATCTCTACTATGGCCGCGCATGCTGAAACGGTTCTGCGCTACGGCATCTCGATGGCCGACATCCCGCTGACGACCGGCCAGCCCGATCGCGGCGCCGGCGCCTATCAGTTTACCGGATACACGATCTACGATCCGCTGGTTGCGTGGGACATGAGCGTCGCCGACAAGCCGGGCAAGCTGATCCCGGGCCTTGCCACCGAGTGGAAGGTCGACGATTCCGACAAGACCAAATGGCGCTTCACTCTGCGCAAGGGCGTGAAGTTCCACGACGGCAGCGACTTCAATGCCGATGCGGTGATCTGGAATCTGGACAAGGTGCTCAACGATAAGGCACCGCAGTTCGACAAGCGGCAGAGCGCGCAGGTCAAGACACGGCTTCCGTCGGTGGCGAGCTACGCCAAGATCGACGACTCCACGGTCGAGATCACGACGAAGACGGTCGACTCCTTCTTCCCCTATCAGATGCTGTGGTTCCTGATTTCAAGCCCGGCGCAATATGAGAAACTCGGCAAGGATTGGGACAAGTTCGCCAGCCAGCCCTCGGGCACCGGCCCGTTCAAGCTGACCAGACTGGTGCCGCGCGAGCTTGCGGAGCTAACAAAGAATTCCGAATATTGGAACAAGGACCGGCTGCCGAGGACCGACAAGCTCGTGCTGGTGCCGATGCCGGAGGCGCTGACGCGCACCAATGCGCTGCTCGCCGGCCAAGTCGACCTGATCGAGACGCCGGCACCGGATGCGGTGCCGCAGCTCAAGGCCGCCGGCATGAAGCTCGTCGACAACGTCACGCCGCATGTCTGGAACTATCATCTCAGCGTTCTTCCAGGTTCGCCCTGGACCGACATCCGCCTGCGCAAGGCGCTCAACCTCGCGATCAATCGCGATGAGGTCGTGGGCCTGATGAACGGTCTCGCCAAGCCGGCCAAGGGCCAGGTCGACCCGTCGAGCCCGTGGTTCGGCAAGCCGAGCTTCGAGCTGAAATATGATCTCGCCGCCGCCAAGAAGCTGGTCGAGGAGGCCGGCTACTCGCCCGCCAAGCCGCTGAAGACCACCTTCATCATCGCACAGGGCGGCACCGGCCAGATGCTGTCGCTGCCGATGAACGAGTATCTGCAGCAGAGCTTCAAGGAGATCGGCATCAACATCGACTTCAAGGTCGTCGAGCTCGAGACGCTCTACACGCATTGGCGCAAGGGCGCGGCCGACGAGATGAACGCCGGCATCACCGCCAACAACATCGCCTATGTCACCTCAGATCCGCTCTACGCCATCGTCCGCTTCTTCGCCTCCGACCAGATCGCGCCTGTGGGCGTCAACTGGGGTGGCTACAAGAACCCCAAGGTGGATGCGCTGATCGCCGAGGCCAAGCAGACGTTCGATCCGGCGAAGCAGGACGAGCTGATTGCGCAGGCCCATGCGCAGGTCGTCGATGATGCCGTGCTGGTCTGGGTCGTGCACGACACCAACCCGCATGCGCTGTCGCCGAAGGTGAAGAAGTTCGTCCAGGCCCAGCACTGGTTCCAGGACCTCACGACGATCGGGGCGGAGTAACGTTAGCTCCCCCTCTTCCGTCATTGCGAGCGAAGCGAAGCAATCCAGGGCCACGCCAACGACTCTGGATTGCTTCGTCGCTCCGCTCCTCGCAATGATGCGGAGAGGCTGTCGTCGCCAATCGACACGGTATGACACCGTTGGCGTTCAGGCTCGGCACAATGACGCGTCGTAGGGTGGGCAAAGGCGCGCAGCGCCGTGCCCACCGTTCTCGCTCAATATTCTTTGGCAAGATGGTGGGCACGCTTCGCTTCGCCCACCCTACAGATCATCCGCGCTATTTCGACGTCAGGGCGTGCGCGCCGTTCCAATTGTCCGGCGGCGGGCTCTGCTGATAGGCGCGGATACGCTCTTCGTAGAGATCGAACAGCTTTGCCAGTTCCTTCGCCTCATCCTTTTTCCGGCCTCGCGCGATCGCGGCCAGCGCCTCGTCCCAGTCGCGGCTGCGGTAGGCAGCCAGCATCTCGATCGTCAGGTTGCGCAGCAGCTGGAAGCGCTCGGAATACATCACGTCTTCGCGGCCGGTGATCGCATAGATCACTTCAGGTTCGGACTTGCCCTTCACCATGATGAAGTCGAGCTCGAGGATCGCAAGCCGGTCCTTCACCGCCATCGCGGTCGCCGCGCCGACGATGATCGGAAAACCGTATTCCTTGGTCTGGCCTTCGAGACGCGAGGCGAGGTTCACGCTGTCGCCGAGCACAGAATAGTTCTTCTTCAGCTCCGAGCCCATGTTGCCGACGACACCGATGCCGGTATTGAGGCCGATGCCGACGTTGAGCGGAATATAGACATGACCGCCATGGGCCGCCTCCTGCTCACGCTCGCGATTGACCTCGTCGATCCTGTCCAGCATGTCGAGCGCAGCCGTGCAGGCATTGAGTTGGTGCTCCCGATCGTCGAGCGGCGCGTTCCAGAATGCCATGATGGCATCGCCCATGTATTTGTCGACGTAGCCCTTGCGCGCGATGATCGCGTCGGTCAACGGTGTCAGGAAGCGGTTCATGAGCGCCGTCAAACCTTGCGGATCGTGCTTATAGCTTTCCGAGATCGAGGTGAAGCCGCGGACGTCCGAGAACATGATTGTCATCTCGCGCTCCTCGCCGCCGAGCACGAGCTTCTCCGGCGATTGCGCGAGCTGCTCGACCAGCACCGGCGACATGTATTGCGCGAACCAGCCGCGGATTTCCCTGCGCTGCTGCTGCTCGCGGATGAAGCTCGCGAAGATCAGCGTCAGATAGATGGATGTCGTCGACAGCATCGGATAGGTGAAGTCGATCAGGATCCGGTGCTGCTTGTAGAAGTACCAGGAGACGCCCAGCAGCGCGCTCGCGAACACAGCTCCGACGAGCACCAGCGTGACGGCACCGAGCCGGGGCGCGAACACGATGACGAGCAGGCCGAGCAGCACGGCGCCGAAGAATTCAACGACGATGCCCCAATACGGCCTGGTCAGGATCGAGCCCGTGAGCACCGACTCAAGCACCTGGGCATGCACCTCTACGCCCGGCATGGCCGCGTAGACCGGGGTGGTCTTGATGTCGCTCAGGCCGATCGCGGATGGTCCGATCAGGATCAGCTTTCTTGAGATCTTCTCCGGCGGCACACGCCCCTCGAGCACATCGATCGCGGAGACGTAGATCGACGGATCGTGATTGGCGTAATGCACCCAGATCTTGGCGTTGCCGTCAGTCGGAATCTGAAGGGGGCCGAAACCGATGCTGGTAATACCACCTGTATCGGCCTTGACCCGAACCGTGTCCACGCCGGCCACGACCCGCAGCGTCTCGAAGCTCAGCGCCAGCATCTTGATGTCCTGCGCCCGCATCACCATGGGCACCCGGCGGACGATGCCGTCGCGCTCCGGCTCGATGGTGAAGAGGCCACGCCCGGCTGCGGCGTGCTCGATCAGCGGTACGTTGCGCAGCAGCCCCGGGAACGGCTCCATGAAAGGGACCGGGTCTCCCAGTTCCGCAAAGCCGGTCTCCGGCAGCGTCTTGTCGGGTTCGGCCCGGACGTCGCGGCTCGCCGTCTCCCCGAGAACGACGCGCGACCGTCGTATGGCGTCGGCCAAAACCTGATCGTTGGATGGCAGCGCCTTCAGCTTTTCTCGCGTTGCCTCGTCGAGATTGGGAAAGGTCTCCGCGGCGAGGGCGGGATTGAGCCGGTCGGGCTCGGCGAACACGACGTCGAATGCAATGACGAGGGCACCGAGTTCGGTCAATCTGTCGACGATCTCGGCAATTCGCGTCCGGGGCCAGGGCCACTGCCCGAGCTTGGGATCGGCAACGCTCTTCTCGTCGATGTCCACGATCGTGACCGGGCGAATAGTCTTGACCCGCGGACTCAATGCCTGGAAATTGTCGAACGTCCGCAGGCGCAGTTCCTGCACCAGCGCAGGGTCGGCAACGCGTAGCGCCGCGAAGGCCATCATCAGCAGCAGGCAGATCGCACGCGCATAGCCGAACCTGCGCGCGAACCATCGTGGGACTGCTCTCAACCGCTTCATAAAGAATCCGATATCACGCCGAGGCCGACGATCCGAGACTTCTGATCATCCCGAAGGGATGTCGCGCTCGGCAAACCCGCCATCCGCATCGCGGCGGCGAGCGCAGACTCAAACCAGGTGGAAGCCGTCGTGCTGCGCCTTGAACTGCTCCAGCGTCACGCCCTTGAGCGTCAGCGTATCATGCGCCGCATCGGTGATGACGGTGTCGTGGCCGTTGTTGGCGGACTGCGCCGCAGCCACCAGCGCGTCGACGCTGGCGAACAGCGAATGGTCGAACTCGACGACGTCCTTGTTGAGGTTGAGGTCGCCGATCGTGGCGCTGCCGAAGTTCGGGTTGAAGACGAAGGTGTCGTTGCCGCCCTTGCCGAAGATCGTGACGCCGCCGCCGACATTGACGAAATTGTCGTCCTGGCCCGTGCCGTTGATCGTCGATGCGCCGTTGCCGGCCAGCGTAATCGTGAGCGACTTGGCGCCGGACGTGTCGTGACCATCGCTGACGACCGCCTGATAGGTCACGGTCAGCGTATCGCCCGGCTTGAGGAAATCCAGGTTCACAGCATCCGGATGATAGGTCCAGTGCAGCACCTCCTTGTGGCCATCGGAGGTCGCGGTGTCGAAGGTGATCGCCGCGGCGCTGGCCAGGGCGTCAAGATGGACATTCTCGGGCAAGCTCGACGAGCCATTGTACTTGACGATGCCCTGGCCGAGCACGGACGCGGTCAGCGTATCGCCGATATCCTTGTCGCGAACCGTCAGAGTGCCCGACATGTCGCTCGACAGCTTCACCGGCTGATCCGGGATGTAGCCGGCCGACACATTGTCCAGCTCGAAGGCGTTCTGGCTGCTGGCGAGCACGACCTTGTTGAACGGCGTCAGGCCGAGAAATTCGACATAGCCGTTCGACGCAGACGACGTCTGGCCGCCATTGGCGATCAAGGGCGCGACGTCGCTGCCTGTATAGGACGCGACCAGCTTGGTGCCGTTGTAGAACGAGATGCTGTTGTAGTTGTCGACCGATCCCCAATACAGCCCGAAACTGTTCTTGATGCTGTCGAAGGTGATCGTCTCGTGCGCGTTGGCGCCGATGGTGAGATATTTGGTCTGGTCGCGGCCGCCATCCATGTAGGGCGCCGACGACACCGACGAGGAGCCTTGCACGATCCCCGCGGCGCCGCTCGCCGTGAAGGTTGCGTGCAGGGCCTGGCTGTAGAAGCCGTCATGACCGCGGCCCTCGCCTTCGAAGTCCCGCGAGTTGTGATCGAACGTCTCGGTTGCCATGCCCGCGGTGTTGGTGGTGGCGGAACTCGCCAGCACGATTGCCCGCTCCGCCAGGATCACGGTCTGAACCGGCGGGTTGGTTTCACCGACAATGACGGGCGCATCATTGGCGCCCTTGACCGTGATGGTCACGGGCACGTCGACCACGCCACCACGACCGTCCGCGATTTCCACCGTGTAGGTCAGCGTCACCTGCTGATCGACGCCGAGATAGTCGAAGCCCTTGTCCTTGGCCGAGAAGGTCCAGGACTGAGATCCCGTGCCTCCGGAGCCGGAATCCGTCAGCGGCCCCAGCGACAGCCAGCTCAGCAAGACCGAACTGTCCGACGGAAGACCGTCCTGCGCGCCCTCGACCGCGACGCCGGTCACCTTCACTGCGTGAGTGTCAGTGACATCGGCGTCAATGAAGGTGATGGTGCCAGTTGCCGTATCTCGGAGTTTCGAGCCGGACGTATCCTCCCGCTCGGAGATCTCCGCGGCCTGCGCGTCTGAGGTGATGACGGGCTGATCGTTGGTCCCCGTGATGGTGACGACGACCGTCGAGATCGCGGTACCGCCCTGGTGATCGTCGACCGTGACCTTGGTGGTCACCGTGACGGTCTCGCCGGTACCGAGGAAATCGAGCGCGCCGTCGGCGATCGCATAGGTCCAGTCAACCGCACCATTGTTGGTGTTGGCGCCATGGCTCAATTGAAGCGCCTGCTCCAGCGCCGCGATCTGGCTGGAGGTCAGTTGACCTGACAAGTCTGTCTGATGATCAGCCGCCGTCCAGGTCACGCTCTGTCCGTCGGCAAGCACCGAGGCGGTCGGGCGATCCGTCAGGTCGATATCGGTGAACGCGATGGTGCCGCCAACGCTGTGCGCGTCGGCCACCCCGGTCTGCCCGGCCGTTTCAGCGATCGTACCCGCCTGGTCCGGATCGGCGATGACAGGCGCAGCATCCTCTGCCATCAGCGTGATCAGCGTTCCGCCATGGCCGTCGGTGCTTCCGGCGAAATGTGCGTTGCTGTAGTCGCCGACGAGGGTCAGATTGATGCTGTGCCCCTGACCGTCCGTCACGGTGAGCACGCCGGTTTCCGCGTCGTAGGACGCGGTGGTCGTGGCGCTCCAGGCGATCGTCGTCAGGTCGATCTTGTCGCCGACGCCGAGGCCGGCGATCTTGGCCGAGAGGCCGGTGTCGTCGACGACGAGTTCGCTGCTGCCCTCGCTGCTGAAGTCGATGGTCTGATCGACATGTCCATCGACCTTCAGCGTCGCGCCGGCATCGACCTTGATCTGGCCAGAGCCTTCGACAGTGCCGGTGATCTCGAACGTGCCGGCGACGATCTCGATGGTGCCTTCGTTGTAGATCGTTCCGCTGAGGCCGCTCAGGCCACTCGCCGTGATCGTGCCGCTGATGTGCAGCTCACCGCTGCCGCTGACCGTGGTGCCGATCAGTTCCAGGGTCGCGTCGAGATCGACGATGAACACGCCGGAATTCTCGACCTGCACGCCCGACAAGGTTACGCCCTGGCCGGCGATCTCCAGAGTCCCCGCGATCTGGACGTTCAGCGTTCCGCCAGTGAGGCTTGTGCTGCCGTCCAGGACCAGGGTCGACGGCACCGGCATATCGCCGGCATCATCGATGATGATCACGCCGCCGGCATTGTCGATCGTGACATTGTCGAACGTGGTCGCCGCCTCGGTCTCGACGTGCACCGTGCCGCGATTGACGAGATCGCCGCCGGTGATGGTGCTGTCCTCGATCAGCAGCAGCGCGCCCTCGTCCACCTGCACGATGCCGGAGCTGTCGACGGACACATCGACGAGGGTCGCCCCCGCGGCCGATGCGACCTCGAGCGTCGCCCCCTCGCCGATCGTCACGTCGACGCCGGTCAACACGGCGCCGCCCTCGAGGGTGAGGACCACCGAACCTTCCGCCAGCTGTCCGACGCTGTCGCCGATCAGAACGGCACCGCCCTGGACGGCGCTGCCGTCGATGGCGCTGTCGCCGTCGACCGAGATCGTCCCAGCGCTGGTGATGGCCCCGCCCGCGATGGTCGTGCCGCTCAGCGACAGCGCCCCGCTCAGCGCAATGGTGATCGCCGCGGCATCCGCATTCGTGATCGTTTCGTCTTCCAACGCATTGCCGCTGCCGGACACAGCGATGATGCCGGAATTGTCGACGATGCCTCCGATCAGGGCGCCATGGCCAGCAAAGGCGATCGTTCCGCCAGACTCGTTGGTGATCGTGCCCGCGGTGATGCTCGCGCGCGTCAAAGCCAGCGTCGCGGAGTCTTCCACCGTGATGCTGCCGCCCGCATTGTCGATGCTGGTGTCGCCGTCCAGCGTCAGTTCGCCATCGGCCTTGATGTCGATGAGGCCGACATTGGTCACGCTCTCATTCGAGAGAGTGTTCCCTGTACCGGATACATCGACCGTGCCGAAATTATCGAGCTCGCCGCCACGGATCTCAGCTCCGCCCGTCAACTGCAGCACCCCGCCGGGCTGCTCCGGACTCTCCTCGCCGTCCTGCAGCGTCCCGATATTCTGGATGACCGGCACGCCCTGGATCAGGATGGTGCCGCCGTCGATGCTGCCGCCATCGAGAGTCAGGGTGGCGCCGAGGTCGACCTGGATCAAGCCGGAGCGATCCTCACCGGCGTTCTCGACGTCGGCATGCACGACCAGCGTGCCGGCGCTGAGCTCGATCGTTCCGACGTTGCTGATGATCGCCGAGGCGCCGAACACGCCGCCGCCCGCCAGCAGCACCGTGCCGGAATTGTGCAGCTCGCTCTGGTCGAGCAGTTGCGCCGACCCGCCGACGCTGAGGATCGCATCCGAGAAATTGTAGATGCGGGAATCGGCCTTGGCCGTCAGCGCGCCGCTGATCGTCAGCGTGCTGTGATTGTCGAGCTGCGGGACCGCCCCGCCGCCGAAATCGTTCAGGCTCACCGATTTGGCGAAGGCGGCCGAGTCGATCGTCACCGGGAAGGCGGGCGTCAACCCGTGCAACTGATCGGTGATGATGATGACGTCGTCGGCCGCGGTCGGAGCAAGGCCCGTCGCCCAATTCGCGCCGTCGCTCCACAGCATGACCTGGGCGCCGCTCTGCCCATCGGGCTGGGTCGTGGCGATCCAGACCACCGCGGGATCGTCGGTACCGGTAATGGTGACCGTGACCGTCTGCGTCGATGTCGCGCCTTGCGAATCCTTCAAGGTCACCGTGTAGGTGAGCGTCAGGGTCTTCCCGGCCGGGATGAAATCGGCGACATAGACCGGAAGGTCGGCCAGGGTCCAATTGATCTTGCCCGTGCCGCTGCCGGTGCTGTCCAACGCCAGCGACGCCGTCAGCGCCTGCTCGAACAGCGCCAGCGGAGCCGGCGGGATGCTGCCACCGCCCTCGAGAACCGCGCTGCTCAGCTTGGCCGAGACCGTATGGGTATCGGTGAGATCGACATCCTTGAAGGTCAACGTGCCCGATGTCGGATCATCTGATGTCAGCGGCCCGCCGGGAACGCTGGTGCCGCCCTCGAACGCAACCGTCGGGACGCTCGCGACGATCTCGGGCTTGTCATTGGTGCCGGTCACCGTGATCGTGATCGGCACCTCCGTATACTCGTTGGACGGCGCGAAATTGTTGTCGACACGCACCACGTAGGTCAGCGTCAGCGTCTCGCCGGCGGCCAGGAAGTCGAAGGACTTGTCCGGAACGCTGTAGGTCAGCGTTGCCGAGCCGAAGTTCTTGTTCGTGGGATCGGGCACCACCGTGATCTTCACGGCCGTCGCCATCACGTCCTGCACTTGCAGGGCGTTCAACGAACCCGTGACATCGGCCTGATCCACGCTTTTGTAGGCGTAGGATTTGAAGCTGACGGAGACCGTCGGCTTGTCGATGGCATTGACGTCGAGGAAATTGACCCGGCTGAGGACGGTGTCGAAATCGGTCGTATTCCCGGTCTGGCCGGCGCGCTCGACCAGACCGAACGACGTCGTCAGCTTACCGTTGCTGTCGAGAATCCGGACCTCCGGCGCGCCCGGAAGATGCGACGGCTGCTCGGATGTCGTACTCGACGGCGTGGTCGGGGTGGTGGTGTCGGTCAGCTTGATGATCGGCGTCGCGCTGGTGCCGTTGGGCAGCGTCAGGGGCGCCAACGGCTGCAGCACGCCGATATCGGTGAAGTGGGTGTTCGATTTCGGATTCGTGTTGTCGGTGAACTTCAGCGAGAACACGTCGTTGATGAGCTTCTGGATATCCGGCGAGAGCGGCACGGCGCTCTGGTTCACCACGCCGTTGCTGATCTGAATCTGCTGGCCGGCCTGGTTGACCACGGCGATCGGCTGCAGCGTCGTCTTGTCGAACAGCACGTAGGATCCGGTGCGCCCGTCGGGCTCGACCAGCACCTGAAACTTGGCGTCCGGCAAACCGCCCTGACCCGGCACGCTGAAATCGATCTCGACCAGGACGGCGGTGCCGCGAATGCCCATGGTCGCGACCGGCGTGTCGACCTTCATGTCGCCATGCTTGGCGGTCTCGCCGGCGACGAAAGAGATCGTGCCCGCGACCAGGCTGATCAGCGACGAGTTGTTCGACCCGTTGGGGTCGTAGACCATCTCGTTCAGCACCATCCGCGCATTCGAGGAGAGGCCGAACACGGTGCCGTCGATGAAGGTGATGCCGAGCGTCGAATTCGAGCCGGACTGGACGATATCGCCCTTCTCGACGTTGTCGCCGTTGTGAAGCAGGATCGACACGCCGTTGCGGATCACCGTCGCGGTGCCGACCAGCTTCGTCACGTGCCCGATCACCTTGCCGCCCGCAGCGGCGGCGCCGGCCTGACTGACCTGCACCGCGCCCGACAGCGCATTGACGAGGTCGCCGGTCAGATGCGCGCCATCCGGCGAGGCCAGCGGCGCCCGCTTCTCGCCCTTGAAATAGTCGGGGAGCACGAGGTCTCGACCGTCTGACGACAGGATCAGATCGACGCCGGATCGCTTGAAATCGGCACTGAACAGAAAATGCGCATCCGGAACGACGATCGCATCCGCCGGCGCGTGAGCGGGTGGCACGTCCAGCCGCACAGACGCGTGCGCGGGGGTGCCCAGGCCATCGGAGAAAAGCGCGGCGTCAGACTTGCCAGCGTAATTCACGGGGCCACCGAACTATGGTTAATGAATACATAAGAATGAGCGTTCAAAGCGTCCATATCACTGGTGGGTGCCTGGAGGAACCATCTTCAGCTTGTGCCCCCGAGGGCTGGAAACTGCGCCTCCCGCGGGATTGCTTCGATAATGTCAAGATTTCGCCGTCTTTTCGGCTGACGCCGCAAAACACTTACAAGTATTCAGTCAGCGTCATTTGGCTAACCAAAGTAATCTGAAGTACTTTGGAAGACATGATTACCTTTCCTGACCTCGGCATCCTCACCGGCGTACCCTTATGATCGGATTTCAAGTCGAGCAGTGTGATCGGGCCAACAAGAATCAAAGATTTGCATCAATTTAGCAGGAGCTGCGGCTCGACGCAGGCCACAACCTTGCCGCGAATCCGAGAGATGGTCGCGACCCTGGCTCGCCTTTCGTTAGAATTTGTCGCATCGGCGCAACACAACGTTCAGCGTGAAGGTCGAGATTTGATCGCCCGTGCGCCGGCCTTAAGTCTGGGCCAAGGGGTCCCCGCCCATGCTGCATGCAACATCGGGTTCCGCCAGGCGCTGCATTGCGCCGGAGGAGATCTGGGGCATGGGGCGTCACATGACTATTCTCAAGCTGATGCGCGCGTCGCTGGCCGTCGCCGCGACCGTCGCGGTCGTCTGGACGGGCGATCCGGCAGGGGCAGGCCCGATCGGCCAGCCGTTGGGACTGGCAACCACCATTCGCGCGACGGCAGAACCTTTCGGGCTGATACGCGTCGACCTGCAGACGGGCTCGCTGGCCAGCAAATGGGCGGCGCTCGCGCGCAAGCTCGACGACGAGCGGGTTCAATTGGCGCTGTGCGACGGTGACCGCGCGCACTGCGTTTCGCCGGCCGCGCTCAGCCTCTTGGCCATCGTCGACCAGGGCCGTCTCCGCACCGGCCGGGCCCGGCTCGGCGAGATCAACCGCGCCATCAATCTGTCCATCCGGCCGGCCAGCGACCTCGACCAGTATGGCCAGATGGACGTCTGGGCCTCGCCGCTGGCGACCTTCGATCGCCATGCCGGCGACTGCGAGGACTATGCGATCGCCAAGTTCGTCGCCCTGCGGCTGGCGGGGATCGACGCGGACGACCTGCGCATCGTGATCCTGCGCGACATCGTCCGCGGCGAGGATCACGCCGTCGCCGCCGCCCGCCTCGACGGACACTGGCTGCTGCTCGACAACCAGCGCATGGCCATGATCGAGGACAGCGATGCGCAGCGCATCCACCCCTTGTTCGTGCTCGACGAGACAGGCATCGGCCGATTCCAGCCGGCCCCCATGCTGGCGGAGATGGCCGGTTTGACCCGCTAGCCTCCAGCATTCGAGCTGGAAAGATCGGATCGATGCCCCCATCATCGCCGTGATCCCGTCCGGACGCGGTGGTCCAATCGCCGGGGAACGCGTTGCTTCGAGGCGCGACCTGGCGTCCGCCGACGTGATCGAGCGGCCGTTCACCGCGCCGCAACGAGTTGCGTTCAAGTTGCCGACGCGAACCAACGAGCGGTCATGATGCCAGACAGCCCTGCCCTCGCCGTGCGAGGTCTCACCAAATGCTTCGAACGGCCGGCGGTCGATGGCCTCGACCTCGTGGTGCGTTCGGGCGAGTTCTACGCGCTGGTCGGTCCCAACGGCGCCGGCAAGACCACCACCCTGCGCATGGTCGCAGGGCTGCTGCGGCCGGATGCCGGACAGGTGGAAATCTTCGGCATCGATGCGCTGCGCGATCCGATCGCCGCCAAGCAGGTGATGGCGTGGGTCTCCGACGAGCCAATGATCTACGACAAGCTCACGCCGCTCGAATATCTGGAATTCGTCGCCGGGCTGTGGGGCATCGATCCCTCGACGTCCGGCCAGACCGCCCGCGATCTCTTGATCTCGCTCGGGCTCGAGCCGCATCTGCACGAGCGCTGTGAGGGCTTTTCCAAGGGCATGCGCCAGAAGGTGGCGCTGGCGGGCGCGCTCATTCATGATCCCCGGCTGATCATCCTGGACGAGCCGCTCACCGGTCTGGACGCCGTCTCCGCACGCCACGTCAAGGGCCTGCTGGCCGAGCGCGTCCGCCGCGGCGGCACGGTGATCATGACGACCCACATCCTCGAAGTCGCCGAGCGCATGGCCGACCGGATCGGGGTCATCGCCGCCGGTCGCGTGGTTGCCGAGGGCACGCTCGCCGAACTGCGCCAGCAGAATGGCCGCACCGACACCAGCCTCGAGGAACTCTTCATCGCTCTCGTCGAGGTGGAGTCCGCGGCATGACGCGGGCGGCGACGCTGGCCTGGTTCGCGCGCCACGAGCTCCGGCTCGCCTGGCGCGAATGGCTCGGCATGATCACCGCCGGCAAGCGCCGCCGCACGCGCGCGGCTATCATCGGCCTCGTGCTGTTCGGCGCGGTCATGCACGTGCCGGCCTGGGTCGTGGTCGGCCGCTATGCCGACCTCGCGCCGCCGCTCGACAAGACCGCGCTGATCGTCGTCACCGCGACCATCATGCTGTCCTGGGCCCTGATGCTGTCGCAGGCGATCGAGTCGGTGACGCGCGTGTTCTACGCCCGTGCCGATCTCGATTTGATCATGTCGTCGCCGGTGCGACTCGCCGAGATCTTCTCGGTCCGGATTGCCGCGATCGCGCTGTCCGTGACCAGCATGGCGCTGCTTCTGGCAACACCGTTCGTCGACGTCCTGCTGATCGAAGGCGGCGTGCGCTGGCTCGCGGCCTTCGTCGTGGTCGCAGCGGTGGGACTGTCTGCCGCCGCGATCGCCATCGCCATCACCATCATCCTGTTCCGCCTGATCGGTCCTGCGCGCACACGGCTGGTGGCGCAGATCCTGGCCGCGGTCATCGGCGCCGGGTTCGTGATCATGCTGCAGATCGCGGCCATCATGTCCTATGGCACGCTGTCGCGCTTCGCCATCCTCACCTCCGATGCCGCGGCGGCGATCGCGCCCGATCCCGACAGTCTCGTCTGGCTGCCGGCGCGCGCGGCGCTCGGCGACGGCCAGGCGCTGCTGATCCTGCTGGCTGCCGGATTGCTGCTGCTCGGCGTCGTCATGCTGGTGTTCTCGCCGCGCTTTGCCGACACGGCGATCAGCGCTGCGGCCCAGGGGGTCTCGACCCGCGCCGGCGCGAAGATCCGGGCGTTCCGCGGCGGCTCGCGGCAGCAGGCGCTGCGCCGCAAGGAATTCATGCTGCTGCGGCGCGACCCCTGGCTGATCTCGCAGACGCTGATGCAGCTGCTCTATCTGGTGCCGCCGGCCTTGTTGCTGTGGCGGAGCTATTCCGACAGCTCGCAGGCCGTCATCCTGATCACGCCGGTCATCGTCATGGCCGCCGGCCAGCTCGCCGGCGGCCTGGCCTGGCTCACGATCTCCGGCGAGGACGCGCCGGAGCTGGTCGCCACGGCGCCCCTGCCGGCCTCGCGGATCGTGCGCGCCAAGATCGAAGTGGTGCTGATCGCGATCACGCTGATCTTCGCCCCCCTGGTGCTCGCGTTCGGCTGGATCGCTCCGGCCCAGGCGGCGGTTACCGCCGCCGCGGTGCTGATCGCAACCGTCTCCTCCACCGCGATCCAGCTCTGGTTCCGCATCCAGGCGCGGCGCAGCCAGTTCCGCCGCCGCCAGACCTCGTCCCGGCTCGCGACCTTCGCGGAAGCCTTCTCCTCGATCGGCTGGGCTGCGACTGCAGCGCTCGCGCTGGCGCTGCCCGAAGGGGCCGTGATCTGCGGGCTGATGACCGCAGCGCTGCTGTTCTTCGCCTGGAAGCTGAGCCCGGCTCGGGCCTGACAGTTTCAGCGCAGCACCTCCATGACGGCAGCCGTGAACGCCTCGGGCGCCTCCTGCGGCAGATTGTGGCCGGCGCGCGGGATCACGCGATGCGCGATCCGGTTGCTGAATTTTCCAGCGTGCGCACGGCCGTCGGTCGCCGGGGTGACGCCATCGGCATCGCCATCGAGCGTGATCGTGGGCGCGGTGATGACGGGCTGCGCCGCCAACCGTTGTTCGAGCTCCTGATAGCGCGGGTCCCCCTCGGCCAGGCCGTAGCGGTGGCGATAGCTATGGATCACGACATCGACGTGATCCGGATTGTCGAAGGCCTCGGCCGAGCGCGCGAAGGTCGCATCGTCGAAGCGCCAGTTCGGTGACCATTGCTGCCACAGCAGCCGCGCGATTTCGGCGCGGTGGGCGGCGAGCCCGGCGCGGCCGCGTTCGGTCTGGAAGTACCATTGATACCAATAGGCAAATTCCTGCGGGACCGAAGCAGGCTTGAGCGCCTTCGCGATATCCTGGATGGCATAGCCCCCCACCGAGACCAGACCGGCGCAGCGTTCCGGCCACAGCGCCGCGCCAACGCAGGCCGCCCGTCCGCCCCAATCATAGCCGGCGAACACGGCACGCGGGATCGCCAGCGCATCGATCAGCGCGATGAGGTCGGCGCCGATCGCCGCCTGCTGACCCGATCTCGGTATCGACGGATCAAGGAAGCACGTCGACCCGTAGCCGCGGACGTAGGGCACGATCACCCGGCAGCCCTGCGCGGCGAGGCGCGGCGCGACGTCGACATAGGAGTGGATGTCGTAGGGATAGCCGTGCAGCAGGATGACGGCCGGACCATCGGCCGGTCCGCTTTCGAAATAGGCAATGCGCAGCACGCCTGCATCAATCTCGCGCAGCGGCTGTAGTCGAGCAGTCATGACATCCTCCCACGTCGTCCACCCGCCCTCATCGATCGGTGCGTTGTGGTGAGGATAGTGAAGATGCGGTTTAGGCGCTACACTCGCAGCTGCCGTTGAAGGGGAACCGACATGCTGCGCTCGCTGGTCTCGCTGCTCGCCGTCCTGATCTCGTTCGCAACGCCTGCGCTGGCGCAATCGGGGCCGCGCACCAGCGAGTGTCTCGCGATGGCCGGCAACACGCCGCGCGCGATGCCTGTCAGCCTGCGCCGGACGGCCGCCGCCAACGAGGTGACGATCACCTATGCCGGTCATTCGACCTACTTCATCGACACGCCGATGGGCATCCGCATCGCCACCGACTACAGCGGCGCCTATCAGGTCGGGCGGCTGCCGGACGTCATCACCATGAACCGGGCGCATTCGACGCACTACACGCTGGCGCCCGATCCGCGCATCCCGCACGTGCTGCGCGGCTGGGGCGACGACGGCAAGCCGGCGCAGATCTTCGAGCGCATCGGCGACGTGCTGGTCCGCAACATCACCACCGACATCCGCCGCTATTTCAGCGACTCGCTCGGCGCCGACATGATCAAGGACGGCAACTCGATCTTCATCTTCGAGGTCGCCGGCCTGTGCATCGGCCATCTCGGCCATCTGCACGTCAAGCTCGACGAGACGCATTTCGCCGCGATCGGCCGGCTCGACGTGGTGATGGTGCCGATCGACGGCACCTACACGATGTCGCTGGACGGCATCTCGGAGATCACCAAGCGGCTGCGCGCCTCGGTGGTGCTGCCGATGCACCGCTTCGCGACGCCGCTCGATGAGTTCATGCGCAAGATCGGCCAGCAGTTCGAGATCGACCGCCGCACCGAGCGGTCCTTGAAGATGTCGCGCGAGCTTTTGCCGTCGAGTCCGACCGTTATTATCCTGGACGGGGTCTAGGCGCCCGCGAGGCTGGTGCCGCGGCGACCTTCCGGGGTCAGGAACATGCGCTTGAGCTTGTTGATCACGCGCACCGCCAGCCCGAGCACGTAAGGCTGCGTCTTCAGGCAGAAGGCGAGCTTCTTGACGTGGCCCTCGACATGCCACTTCGCATGCGCGCCGTCGCGGAAGAAGACCACGTCGCCCGGCCCGTAACGCTTCGCCGGCATCCCCTCGCTCTCCAGCACGATCGCGCCTTCGAGGATCAGGATGGTCTCGTCGAAATCGTAGTACCAGTTGAACTTGCCCTCGGTGCAATGCCAGACGATGGTCGACCCGAGGCCGTCGCTGCTGCGCGCGATGGTGCAGGAGGTCGCGGTCGGATTGCCCTCGATGATCCAGGACGGCTCGATCGGCGCCGGCGCCAGGTCGACGGTGAGATTGGCGGTTTCGATCAGGGACGGCGACATCATGGACCTCAAATGCATCGGGCTGAAATGTTCCGGCGGGCGCCGGCATGAGCCCGCGACCGTAGCGGGTTGCACCTAACCGGTGCTTTCCGCGGTCGTTAAGATTTGATCGGATCGCCGCGACCTGCGGTCGCATCACAACCACGCCAGCGCTATAAACATCACGCGGGCGCCGCAATTTGTTCGCGGCCTCGCCAAACCTGATGATCTACTGTTTGCCCGCACTGCAAGATGCGGTCGCGCCACCTCCGGTAGCCCTCCGCCGCCTTGTGCCGTGCCTTCACCTTTAGAGATTTGCCGACGTCGCAGAGATAAGGATTTCCAGGATGCGCCGACTGAGACTCGCCCTCACGCTGTCCGCCGCCACGCTCGCAACCACGCTCGCAGCCGCCAGCCTCGTCATGGCCGGCGAGACGCCGGCTCCCGACAACGCCAAGGCCTACTTCATCAACCTGAAGGACGGCGACAAGGTGACCTCGCCGGTCCTGATCCGCTTCGGCCTGTCCGGCATGGGCGTCGCGCCGTCCGGCACCGAGGCCCCGAACACCGGCCACCATCACCTCCTGATCGACGCGCCCGCGCTCGAGGGCGACGCGCTGAACGAGGCCATTCCCGTGGACGCCGGCCACGTGCATTTCGGCAAGGGCCAGACCGAGGCCTCGGTCCCTCTGACGCCCGGCCAGCACACGCTGCAGCTCGTGCTCGGCGACTGGAGCCACATCCCGCACAACAAGCCGGTCATGTCGGAGCGCATCACCATCACCGTCGAGCCCAGCACCCAGGCCAAGTCTCCATAAGTCCGAAGTCTCCATGAGTCCGGAGCCGCGCAGCTTGTGATCCGGCGAGCTGCGCCGCCTCCCGTTGCTGCATTTCTGACACCCCGCGCTCATCTACGTCTTGAACGCCAGCCGCAGGCCGCCCCAGTGGCGATCCCTGATCCTGATCGGCACATCGATCTCCTTCACGATCATCGTGACTCCGCCGCCCATGTCGCGCTCGTAGCGTTGCGCGAGATGCCCGCGGAGCGTTCGCGCAGCCGCCATGCCGGCGCGGTCCTTATAGAAGCGGCGGTTGCGGCTGTTTGCGACGTTCCAGGCCTGGTCGCCCGGCCGTTGCGGCTGCGAGACCTTGCGGTTGTGGGTCGGGATGTAGGCATTCCTGTCGATCGCGACGCAAAACACGACGTTCGGATCGGCGGCCAAGGCCGCCTCCTGGAGCGGCGCCAACAAGCGGTCGCAGAGGGTCGTGAACGGAGCTTCGAACTGCTCGGGATCGGTGCCCGCAATCCGCCGGTAGTCGAAATCGAACCAGGTCGCGATGGTGCTCTCGCCTGACGCGATCGACTGCTCGATCGCGGCCGTGATCCTGTCGGCCACCGCCATTGCCGCATCGACCTGAGCCTGGTCGGCGCCGTCGATCTTGGCGAGGAGGGCCGTGACACCGCGATGCTCGCTCTCGCCGGCATCGCGAAAGCTGACGTGAACGTCGCGATTGCCGATCGCAACGATCTCGCCTTCGACCGCGCCGAACGCCGCGCAGTCCACCTTCACAGGCTGCTGCTCGGCAAGACCGACGACATCCATCGCGGCGCGGAAGCGCAGGCCGCCCGCGGAGAGATCGAGCACGGTCCCGTCGATATGTCCTCCGCGGCCATGGAGGCGCGCGGCAATGCTCACGGGCCGGCGCATGTCGGACGTCCGGCGGTCGCCGACGCTCGAGCTGCGCAGCGACACCATGAGGTTGGCGCGCAACTCCGAGACCCGGCCATTGGTGCCGGTCACGAGCTCCGACACGGCCTGGGTCTGCTGCTCGATCTGCGACGAGCGGCTGGAGATCCGGGTGACATTCTCCGCGACCAGGGCCACGCCGGACGAGGCCTCGGCGAGACTGCGCGCGACCTCGCGCAAGGTCGCCTCCTGCTCCTCGGCCGCCGCGGCCATCGCGGCGCTCGCGCCATCGATGCTGCCGATCGCCGCACTGATCTTGCTGATCACGGCGGTCGAGTCCGAGGTGGCGCTCGAGATGCGGTCGATGCGCTGAGCGATGTCGTCGGCAGCCTCGGACGTCTTGCGCGCCAGCGCCTTGACCTCATGCGCGACGATCGCGAACCCGGCGCCGGCCTCGCCGGCGCGCGCCGCCTCGATGGTGGCGTTGAGCGCCAGCAGATTGGTCTGCGCCGCCACCTCCGCGATCGTGCTGACCACCGAGGAGATCTGCTCGGCGGCATCGCTCAAGGCAGCGACCGTCGATCCCGCCTGCTGCGCTTCGCGCGCCGCGCGGCTGGCGAGCTCTGCCGTCTCGGCCGCGCGCTGCGCGATCTCCCGTCCCGTCGCCGACAGCTCTTCCGCCGAGCTCGACACCGTGGTGACGTTGCTGCTCGCGCTGGCGGAGGCCTGCGCGACCATGCCGGCCTCGCTCGCGATCGTCTTCGCCTCCGACACGGCCTGCGCGCTGCGCGTCGAGGCGTCGCTGCTGATCGTCATCACCTCGGCGACGGCGCAATCGAGATCCGTCTCGAGCAGCTCCCACATCTCGGCGAACATCCGTTTGCGCTCGCGCTCGGCAACCTCCTTGGCCCTGGCCTGCTCCTCGGTGAGGCGCCGGTTCTCCAACAGCTTGCCGTGGAAGATGCCGAGCGCGTGCGAGATCTGGCCGACCTCGTCGCGGCGCTTGACCTTCTCGAGGCGGACGTCGAGATCGTTCTGCGCCAGCCGCTCCATCGCGCGGGCCATCTGCAGCAGCGGCGAAGCGAGCCAGCGGCCGAACAGGAACGCGCCTGCGGCGGTGACCAGCAGCGTGATGCAGATCGACCAGAACACGTAGTCCTTGACCGCGGCAAGCTCGGCCTTGACCACCCCGAGCCGCTGGTCGGCCGCGGACCTGATCGCCTGCAAGGTCGGGCTGATGCTGTCATAGTGCCGCGTCAGCTCGGCCGCTTCAGCCATCAGCTTGGTTTGTCCAGCCATGTAGGCTAGGAAGCTCTCGCGATAGATGGTCATCAGCTTGACGATCTCGGCCTTGACCGCCTCCGGCAGATCGGCCTTGGCGAGCTCGGGGCCGAACTCGTCGACGCGCTTGCGCAGATCGTCACCATATTTGGGATCGCCGCGCAGCATGAAATCCTTCTCGTGCCGGCGCATCATCAGCATCAGCACGGCGAGGCGCGGCTGGTCGTATTTCGTCAGCTGGCTCTCGATCGAGCGGACGGCGCCGCGCAGCTTGCCCTGAAGGCCGTCGTTCTCGTTGAAGCCGATGAGCTTCTGCGCGGCGACGAGGTTGGCGAACCGGCTCGCATATCCGTTGACGGCCTCGCGCGACGCGGCGGCCTGCCGCGCGGTCTCGTCATCCGGGTTCGCCGCGAGGATCTGGTCGACCTGGTCGAGCCGCGACGTGATCGACGTAACGGTCTGGTCGTGCGCCGCGACCTTGGCGTCCGACGGGTTCTGCAGGAATTCAGTCGCAATCCCCCGCGCCTGCAACAGCCCTTCCCGGATGCCGCCGCTCAGGCCGGCCAGCGTTGCAACGCGATCCGCGATCTGCTGGCTGCGCCGCTCGATCGAAAGGCCTGCCAAATACAGGCAGCCGATGACCGCAACACCGGCCACTCCAAGACAAAGAATTTGGCCTCTCAGCCCAAATCGAATTCCGCCGCGCGCCGGACTCACATCCGAAACGACCATCGCTGTTCCCTATGCGTCTATGAAGTAACAGCGGCGAGTTTTATGCGTTTTGCTTAATGACGAACTAATTACGATAGGCACGACGAAACAATTCAACTCATGGATGCAGTAGATTTACGGGATTTCCCGTCGACCTACGCGCTGCCCAACAGCCCTACTCACGCTCTCGTGCAGTCGGCGGCCCGTCATGCGACGGACCGCCAACACGCGAATCAGATTACGCCCACTCGCCGTTGCGGAACACCGGCACGCGGCGGCCATCGGCATGAACGCCATCGATGTTGGTCTCGGCGGCGCCGATCATCCAGTCGATATGGATCAGGCTCTGGTTGCCGCCTTGCGCGGCGATCTGCTGCGGCGACAGCGAGGTGCCGTTGACGAAGCACTTCGAGTAGCACTGGCCGAGCGCGATGTGCGAGGCGGCGTTCTCGTCGAATAGCGTGTTGTAGAACAACAGGCCGCTCTTGGAGATCGGCGAGGAGTGCGGCACCAGTGCCACCTCGCCGAGGCGGCGCGCGCCCTCGTCGGTGTCGAGCACCTTGTTCAGCACCTCCTCGCCCTTCGACGCCTTTGCTTCGACGATGCGGCCCTCTTCGAACTTGACCTGGATGTCGTCGATCAGCGTGCCCTGGTAGGACAGCGGCTTGGAGCTTCGAACGTGACCGGACACGCGGCGGCAATGCGGCGTCGTGAACACTTCCTCGGTCGGGATGTTGGCGTTGCAGGTGATGCCGTTCTTCGCGGTCGAGGCGCCGCCTTCCCATTCGTGCCCGTCGGCCAGGCCGATCGTGAGATCCATGCCGGGGCCGGTGTAATGCAGCGCATGGAAGCGCTGGCCGTTGAGCCATTCGGTGCGCTCGCGCAGCACCGCGTTGTGGCGCTCCCAGGCGGACACCGCATCCTCGCGGTCGACTCGCGACGCGGCGAAGATCGCGTCGGCAAGCTTCGCCACCGCGACCTCCTCCGGCACATCAGGGAAAACCAGCTTGGCCCAGGCCGGGCTCGGATAGGCGATGATGTTCCAGTTGGTCTCGAAATTGGTGATCTTCTCCAGCGCCGGCTGATAGGCCTTGGAGTTGGCCTTGCTGGCGCGCGCGACCTTGGCCGGATCCTGGCCCGACAGCAGCATCGGATTGTCACCGACGATCGCGAGCCGCGCGGTGTTCTCGGTGAACGCCTTGGCCATGCCCTGGTAGAGCCAGTCCGCGGCCCGGTCGAAGCTGGTGTCGTGACCATAGCGATAGCGAGCGAGCGTCAGCTCCTCGTCGGAAAAGAACGAGGTCACGATGCCGGCGCCGGCCTTGTAGGCGTGCTCGGCCACCTTGCGCACCAGCGGCAGCGCCACCGACGGCGCCGTCAGCAGCAAATCCTGCCCCGGCCGCAGTTGCAGCCCGACCTTCACCGCCACCTCGGCAAGGCGGTCAAGCTTCACGGGATCGATAGCGGTATCGAAGCTTCGGGGGTGTGCGGTCATCTTGTATCCAGTTCCGTTGCTTGGGATGTTGAAGAGATAGGCCAATGGATGGAGCGGTCAATGGCGAAGGCCGCGCCGCATTCTCCACCGTCGTCCCGGGCAAGCCACGGCGCGCGCCAGCGCGATGTGGCGCCGACCCGGGACCCATAGCCACCGGGGGAGTCGTTGCGCGAGCTGGCCGCTCCAGCGTGCCTCATACGAACGCTGCGGAGTATGGGTCCCGGATCAGCGCCGCGACGCGCCTTGCGCGTCACGGCTTGTCCGGGACGACAACGGATTGTGGCACAGACATTCATCCTCGCGCCCGCTTTCGCGTCCGAGTGTTGCTCGTTCAGTCACCCTCTCCACCGAGGGTGCAGGGAGAGCCGGGCCTCGACTGAGGCCCGTGGCCCGCCTGCGGAAAAAAATGCAGGCGGCAGGTACCACAGGTCCAGCCGGAACGACCCGGCCCTCCCTGCGCGATGGCGTTACGGCTGCTTCGCGCTCTCCCAGGTGCACCGGGCTTTCTGGCCACCTTTCGCGACAAGGCGCTTCTCGCGCCTTGCGCGGGACACCAGCATCGGGGTGTCAGGACCACGCGACTTGACCGTGCGG